>NZ_JAWLVJ010000034.1:0-27040 GCF_033100395.1 Terasakiella sediminum
AATAACTAATTGATTTTTAAAGTAAAAGGTAAATTGGCACTGTTCGGTTTCTGGCGTAGATTCATAGTCAGAAAACGCCCTCGATGGGAGGGTGGTTAGTTATAAGGATTAATGGATTATGCAGAAGTTTAAACGCTTTCGCCATATGGATCAGTCCCTCGCACATAAAGCTGAACGTGCTTTCAAAAAATACCGCTTACGTGGCAATGAACGTGTTGGTGGTCAGTTTGCTGTTCCGCTTGGGAATAACAAAGCATTGGTTATTGAACGTACTGTATACGGCTGGGAGTTTTACCGTGTCGTCAACGTGACTTTCCGCCACAAAGCTCTTCTGACACCAACTCAGGCAAAACTCGCTGTACAGCGCGGCATTGATCATCAGCATTTCTGTGTCACACCGTTCGTTGGAGATCAGAAATGAAGAAGACGCTAAAGCAAACCACAAGATATGACCCATCATGGAAGGCATTTACGATCATGGGCCGTAAATGGGATGATATGGATATTTGCGATGCCTTGGAGGATTTTTGCGAACAAGAGTTCTATGTGAACCAAAACCGCGTAATGCTTCAAGTAAATGATGCAGAACGTATCGGGGAACAAAAGAAGATCGCATTTGGTGGAGATGAATACACCCTTCATCGTTTCGAAAACCAGAATGTGCTTAAAGACCTCGCTGAAAAAATGCGCAAAAAGTTCCCTAAAAACAAAGTCAGCTATGAAGAAAGTTTTTTCTTCAACCAACATGACTACTCCCCTTATGGCAGTGACAAAATCGGTTGGGTGTACATTGAGTTAGACCTTCTGGATGAAGTCCTCGAACGTTACACTAAAGAGGCAAAGGCAGGAATTGCCTCAGAGGAACTAACGGAAAAAATGAATGATTTCGTTCTTATAATGAAAGAAGTTCCAAACGATTGTTCGGCCTTTGAATATGGGGTGCGTTTAGCTGTTCCAGATAGTCCAGCTCCTGATACACAATGCTGTCCAACGAATGCAGTGGCGATCATTGTCTTTGCCAAGACTGACAAGGACTAATTAATCTGAGCGCAAGGTCGGTGATATTGTGAAAGCGGCAAAGGCGCAATTAAACGGTGCGTGATAATCTGCATCCCCCATATTAAGCAGGTAGAATAGATTTACTTCTCTTTAGCTCTTCTTTTTTGTTCGTTAAGCCAGTCATCAATTTCAGGGTTTCGGCTTCTCATTGCCCGAACAGTTTTAGGATACCACGCACCGTCCATAAATGTGGGGGCTAAAGATTGATCCTTTTGCCTTAATGCTTCCAGTGCATTCGTCAGGTTTTCAGGGCCAGTGATTTGATGTTTTTCAATTTCTCTTTTAATAATCGGCAATAACAATTTGTCGTGAGCTTGTATAAGAGCTTTTTCCCTATCATGGTAAGCACGTTCTCTTTTTGAAAGACCTTCACGTTTGGCTTGGGCCGCTAATTTCGTAAATGCGCTGTACAAGCGTCTATGAATATTTAATGCCTCACTGATCATAAAATTATTGTCTCGAAAATCCACTTCTTGTGGGTAATCTTCAACACTAATAACAGCTATGTTGTGTTTCATGATTAAAGACAAAATTTGCAAGTCTTTCACATGATTCCTATTCGGTATGATGACCACGGGTTTTAGATCATAGAAGTCATCAATCAACTGCTGAAAGTCATCAGAAGAAAGTCCCTGTTCATCAGGGACGGTATCAAGAAGGTCTCCACCAATTTCTCTAACGAAATCAGAAATAATCTGAGTTTCATGGCAAACATCCAACTTGCGTTTACCGTTTTTTCTAACAAAACCCACGAACCGATTATTCAATCCCATTGTCAACCCCAAAAAACAGAACATCACAAGGGTTAGCTTGAAAAGTTCATTGCATTACAATGCCTTAAACCATAAAGGCTGGTATACCCAAATGGTAGCATGAGAAATCCACATTGGTCTCATGCAGAAACCATAGAGGAGACCTATCATGAAAAAAGGAACACACAATGTCCACACTTTGAACGTGAAAAGCCACAAATCTTTTGCAGGTGTGAAACAAGGCAGCACCCTGACGGTCACACGCATCACTACCTCTCGTCATATCCCCAAAGCAGCTAACGACAATCGCCAACCAACCAAGCAGCCGCCCTGCGCGGCTGCTATGGCTGCCTAATGCCCATATTCATTTATCAATTTTTAGAGAGGAATATGATCATGACTGACTTTACGAAAATGCTTAACAATGCCTGTGATCAGGTTGATGCCTACATCGACGCTTACAATGCTTCTCGTAAGAAACTTCGCGAAATTATGGGTGAAGCTGCGGTTATTCTGCATCATGCACGTCAGGACCCTGATGCCTTTGTCAAGGCGTGTGCTGCCCGTGGCGTAACTGTTTCTGACCGTGCGTATGACGAACTGGCTTTGCTGGTCATTAAAACCCTATTCCATCGTCAAGGCGATGATCAGCGTCAACGTTTCAATATCCGTGCATTAGTTCTGTGTGCCGCGTTGAAACAGTACGAAGGCAAAGAGTTTGTCGCGGAAGATGTAGCTCGTTGGATTGCTGACGAGAACGGTGGGCTTACTAAAATCGCCGCAGACTATCGTGCATCTAAAAAAGATGATCCTGCTGATGATGACGCAGAGGACAAATCCCCAAAAGCAAAGCCCGTGCGGCAGAAAACTAAATCTCGCCCTCATACGTCGAAGGTGGTGATTGATCCTGATTATCTATCCGAACTGGTGGCAAAAGGTGGTCGTATCAACTTGGCTGCCGAAATCACCGAAGACGGTAATTTGAAAATCATTTCCGCTGCTGATCGTGTAGCTGCAAATGATAACACTGAGAACAACCAAAACAAGGAGGTCGCATAATGGTTATTCGTGAACGTATTCCAACTAACTGGGCATCCCCGCTGAAAGCAGCGGGTGGATGCCACAAAACATCCAAGCTTCTGGTCAGTGTTCGCCCGAATGGTATCAAGGAAATCCGTGAACCGTTTTGCAATTCTGCGGCTTTCACTTTGACTGCGAAACGTGCTGGAATTGCGGAACACTATTGGATCAACGACATTGATCCCGACTTTGTGAACTATTGGACCGTTGTTCGCGATCATGTTGGTGAGTTCGTTGAACTGGCAACAAAACTTCATGCCGAACATGGGTTGGGGAGTGAAGAGTTCTTCTTTGAGATGAAATCTCTTATGGATGATGAAGATAAGGTCACAAAAGCCGTTGCCCTATGGATGGTAAACCGCTTGGTCCGAGGTGGCGCAACTCACAAGGCTGGGTTCAACAAATCATACCTGAAAGATGGCCGTGGCATTAAACAGTCATACATTAACCGTCATTTCGAATTCAGCCGTCTTCTTGAAGGCGTAAAAATCACCAACCTCGATTACGCAGAAGTTATGAATGCTGATGGTGAAGGTGTGTTGAATTATCTGGATGCGCCATATGCCGACAAAGGTTCGCAGGTTTATCGTTTTGGCGAGATCGACATGGACGCATTCTTCGCAAATATCGACGCATGCGACCACAATGTCCTGCTGACCATCAACAACAGTGAAGAGATGCGCCAACGCACTGCGAAGCTTAATGGTTATGTCTATAGCTATAAAAGCGGTTTGTGCGACGCTGGCGATAAAGAGAAAACTGAAATCTTCGCGGCGAACTATACTAATCGTTTTTACCACAAATATCTGTCGGAATGCGCGGTGTCTTTGATTGAATATGTCCAGCCTGCAAGTAATGACAATCGCCCTGAGAAACCCTCAGCTAAAAAAGCCAGCAACGATAACCGTTCTAAGAAGAGCAAAACAAAACAGCATGTCAAAGACCTGTTCTTGAACCGTCCGGGGTTGAAGCGTTCGGTGGAAGCATACTCACCGCAGGATTTTCTTGATCACTTGTATGCAGCAAACAGAAACCAACCTTTTGATGTTGACCCTTGTAGTCCCTGCAAGGGGGGAAAAGCCCCGGTCAATGCCAAGACCCACTATACTCGTGAAGATGATGGGTTGGTGCAAGATTGGTTCGGAACTGTCTACGTCAATGGTCCCTACGAGAACCTTGCCCCGTGGGTTGAAAAGGCTGCCGATAGTGTTTGGTGCAAGAGTATGGGAAACGCCCCTACAGTGGCTTCTGGTAAACGCCGGAAACCCAAGACACGGACCGTTGTGATGCTTCTCCCTGCGCGGACACATACCCGCTATTGGGAAAAGTATATCAAGGATCATGCAAAAGTATTTTTCATCACAGGCAAGATGAAGTTCCGCAACTTTGATGAGAATGGAAATCTCGTTCACAAACACGATACCCTGCCTCATGGCCTTGCCTTGGTGATTTGGGGCGATCATGAGCGTTTCACAAAGTATTTTGAAGAACTTGGTCAATATAATGGGCATGTTTTCTATGACCGTTCCCACCCAAGCATTCCTAATCTACCCGTGGAATACTGGAAACGCGTGGGGCGTCAGAAACGCGCGAAAGAACTTTCTGGTAAGCATGATTTTGACACTGATGTGATCCATCATCATTCATGCGCTGATATGAAACATCTGTCAAATGACAGCATTGGACTGACCGTCACTTCTGTGCCTTATAATGTCGGTATTGATTATGGTTCTGTTCAGGACAATCTGGATTGGGACACATATTGGAATGAAAAACGCCAAATCGCAGAAGAACTATTCCGTGTGACCGAAGATGGTGGGCGGGTTGCAATCAACGTTGCTGAAACAGCGGGAACAACAAAATACCCATTGGCGCATATGTGGACAGAGTTGATGATCCAGACTGGTTTTAAAAGCTTTGGTCGGATCAACTGGGTTAAATGTGGTGTAAAAAAACAATCTACGCAATTTGGCAGCTATTGTCGTGCGTCTGCTCCAAATATTCGTGAAGAGCATGAACCCATCCTTCTGTTCTACAAAGGCGATGAATTCAAACGTGAAAAATATTCCAGCGTTGAAAGTTGTTCGCGCGGCACTTTTTTGTCGGCAACCGTCAGTAACTGGTTCCTGCGCCCTGAAAGTCGTAAAGATGATGGACATCCCGCTCCGTTCCGGGTGGACCTTCCTTCTCGACTAATTGAACTCCTGTCAGGACCAGACGATGTTATTCTCGATCCATTCATGGGATCAGGTACAACAGCTATTGCTGCCCTTGCGCATGGTCGTAAGTTCGTTGGCTATGAACTGGATAAAAAGTTCGCCAATGATGCCCGTGAACGTATTGCAAGTGCAGATGTAGAGATCGCGGAACTGAAAATTAATGGCGTGATTCCTGACCCAGATAGGTTCTGGGTGGGCATGTCATTAGACACAATTAAGGGGATTGAATTGCCGATTACCAATGTAAACGCTTACAATCAGCACTCTGTTTATCCTGCCTATCAATCAAATTCTGAGTACAACAGTTTCAAAGATTTTTTAGGTCGATCTTTACTTGATGGTAACGGTAAAACGGAGTGCGAGAACCAGCACTCCGAAGCCGCCTGATGTGGTTTAAAATGACACGAATTATTTAACGCGACGACGCGCACGATCTTTACAGTCTGCAATTTGTTTATCCAACTTACCTGCAATGATCATTTTTTTGATGGTTTCCAAGACTTCCACAATGTCCTGTTTATTTGATCCACATTCGATGGAAGGTTTCCCGGGTTCGACTTCGAAAGTGTAAGAAGAACCGTACCGTAATTCCACCAGCCAAATCCCGGCTTCATTTTTCCAAAACCACTCTCTGGGCTTGGCGGCGACGATTTTTTTCTTCTTGGTGATCTTACCATCTTCGTCTTCATGGCTCACATAGCGATAACGTTCGATTTTAAAGGTCGGGTCATTAATGTAGGCAATCTGATTTTCGATTCCTTCAACCATGACATCGGCACCTTTGCGCTTTCTTTTCTCTTGAACCGTGGGGCGTGTGTGTGTGCTGAACTTTAGCTCTTTCATGACGTACCTTTATGCTTTCAATTCCATAGAAAGAGCATATGGCCGACTGATATTGTCGGCCAAGTGCATGAGTATCATTTAGTCTATCTTTGCAAAAGGTTATGGCCCGAAGGCCACTAAATGAGAGCCATAAGGCTATCCATATCTTCTTTTGACTTTGTATGGATGAAAATCTGATAGCTGCCAAACAGTTGGCGTTCTTCACGCAACGTTTCCCGGGTGGCGGTCAATCCGATTCCATCCGTAATTAAATGTTGAACCGTGGTGTTGTCTAAACGCTCAAAGGTGCTGATGAGCTTACTTTCAAGACAAAAACAATGTGGATATTTTCTGGCAATATTTTCAACATGGTTTTCATAGTGCATTTTCTTTCTCCTCGAAGCTTATCTGAATTTATTTATCAATTTCCGCTCTCTGGGCAGCACTACGGTTCTGAAATGATAAATATTTAGAAATCAAGGAGGTGAATTTGATGAATACCCGTGAGCTATATGCAGATTTAAAAAGTCTTGGAACGGTCGAAACGGCAGATGAATACTCTAACATGTTCGGATACGGTGGTAGTACGATCCGGTCACAATGGGCAAAACGAAAATCGCCAGACCTGTCCGCATGGGTACGTTTATGGTTTTCACTGAACTCGATTGCCCAAGACACCGAAGAGGTAATTAAAGCCGTACAAAACTGTGAACGTGAAGCATATTTGAAGGGATGGGAAGAGCTTCGCACGTTGCAAACCCGCGTGTGGCGGCATATTGAGGCATTGGCAGGTTAAGGGCGACTGGTATCCATTTGCCAAGTACAATCAACATTCTGGAATTCTTTCTCAGTAATGCCGATCAATTCGAAACGAGGCAGGATCGCCATCAAACAATTCATCGTTTTGATCGCGTCATCACGTTGATGGTCGCATTCAGATGCTGGTGCGCCATTATGCATGGCTTTGCCAATTTTTTTATAAGCATATTCGGAAGTATTGCGTAATTTCCGTTCGAAACGCTGAATGTCAGCGGTCACCATAAAACCGTTAGGTTTGTTGACCGAAAAAGACCAAACTTTATGCGCAGATTTTGAGAATACCTTGTTCACGGCAAGTTTTTGATCGTAGCAATATTCGGCGCGTTCTTTTAGGTGTTTATCTGACGCACCAACACCACGGGCAGCACGTTCTTGTTCCAGCCAATGGTTTGGGTCCATTAGTTCTTGTTCCGTTGTTGCTTGCGCACATAATGGGGATATTATAAGCAGAAAAAGAAACACCCACTTCATCACATTACGGCAACTCTGCTTTGACCCATGCATTGAGCATATTGTTTTTTCTCAAATTCAGATGCCACTGATAGGTCGTATTCCAGTTATTGACATCGGCATTGCTGCTCCTGTTTCTCGCCGTTTTGGGCAGATCAAGCGTAAACGTCAGTGTTGGTTCAAACTCATCTGACATCCCGCCTTTCTGATCCGCCATTGTCTGCAAAATTGTCATGCTGGCTGGAAGTTCAAAAACTTGGCGTACAGTCAGTTTGCAATCGGCTGTGAACAATCCTGAGCAATCCCAATCGGCTTGATCGAAAGGGAAGTTTTCCATCGTAAAATAGAGTTCGACCTGCCCATCATCCAGATGACGAGTGCCGATATGAATCGGTTCATCTCGCAAGGACTCTTTGATGTTTTCTGCCACCAGAACATTGGTGATCATTGAGACATCGGATTTAATTGTATCTTCATCAACGATTGTCGAATGAACATGTATTTTGATGCAACCTGTTATGAGGACAGCACACAGAAGTAGTGCAGCAAAGCGAAGCAATGTCAGACACCCCATTTTAACAATGCTGCCTGAACTGTTGGGTCTTGGCGATTGGGGATTTGCCAACCTGCATTCAGCAATGCCTTTGCTTGCCCTTTACGACCGACCAAGCCAGCGGTAACCATAATTCCAATCAGTACAAATAAAGCGATAATCACGCTGATAATGCGCACTGTGACCATCGCATCTTCATGGCTGGTTAGTTTTACTTCACCTGTCACCGGGTCTTCGTAGGGTACGTCATATGAGATCACATATGTGGCATTTGAGCCAACTAATGTTCCGCGAATGACTTCACTTGCTACCTTTGCTGTAGCGATACAGATGAAGATGCTCAGAAAGCATACGATTGCCAGCGTCCATTGGCGGCGCAGAAGCAACGGAATGCCTAACAATAATGGTGAAATAAAGCCTACGAAATCAAACCCTGTTGAGAGTGCTTTTTTCTTCTGCTTGTCAGCATGTTCAAAAATAACAGTCATTAATCTACCTTCCGCGAAAACACAACTTTGCAACCCGGGTTCTGACGTTCCGCAGCTTTTACTGCATAATTGACAGCCGACACAGTGACGACAACCTGACGAGGTGGTTCACCATTGCAATAAACTGTAACCAGATAGTCCCCTGCATGTGCCGCGTTTGACCAAATTATCCCTGCCAGCATCAGACCAACGGCCATAATCGACTTCATATGAACTCCCCCTAAAACCAATTGAGCACAAAATTGAATATTTACGACAATAAAAAATAATGACTAATTACGTCAATAGTTAAAGTTGAATAATTAGAGCAATATCCATCACATGATGGATTCACTGACAAAACAGATTGGTCGCCGCATAAGGGCATTGCGAAAGCAAAAAGGCTTCACACAGGCAAGGCTTGCCCGTGCCACATTGAAGACCGTTGAGACAATTTCAAAGATTGAAAATGGTCATGTTTCCCCGTCTATTGGGACGCTGGAAGAAATCGCCCGAAAACTTGAATGTCCCATTTTCGCTTTCTTTGAAGATTGTGAACTTCCCAGTGTTGAAACAGAACTCACAAAAGCTGCACAAAAAATTCAATATGCCCTCAAAACCTTTCCTGATGCAGACCTCGAGGTGCTTGCTGAACTGGTTGATGCGTTAGAGAAAAGAAGGTCGTAGTAAAAAACATTCACCATAATATTTAAGCGTGTAATTTCTGGCCTTATTTCCTTCATTGTGCTAACGAAATTGAGGGAGTTATATTTGGGGCTATAAATGCAAATCACACCATTTCATGCAAAGTATTATGCACAAGTTCTGTCTCAGAAACACGGTCATGGTGGTGTTGAACGATTATCACGATCATTATTTGATGCGTATGTCGATTTAAACCCACATCAGATTGATGCTGCCCTGTTTGCCTTACGCTCCCCTTTGAGCAAGGGTGTCATTCTGGCTGATGAAGTCGGTTTAGGGAAAACTATCGAATCTGGACTTTTGCTATGTCAACTGTGGGCAGAGCGAAAACGAAAATTACTTATCGTTTGTCCGGCATCCCTTCGCAAGCAATGGCAAAATGAATTAGAAGAGAAATTCAACCTCCCTTCTATTGTTTTAGATGCAAAGACAGCACGGGACTTCAAGAAAAAAGGCGCGATAAACCCTTTTGATCAAAAGCAATCCATTGTCATTACCTCCTATCAATACGCAAACCGACAGCAAGCAGAAGTACGTCAAGTTGGTTGGGATTTGGCGGTAATTGATGAAGCGCACAAACTTAGAAATGTTTATCAAAAAAAGAACAAAATTGGTAAGGCAATCAAGTGGGCTTTGGAAGACACCAAGAAAGTTCTCCTAACCGCCACTCCCTTACAAAATAAGCTGGACGAAATATTTGGTCTCGCCAGTTTGATTGATGATCGTATTTTCGGTCATATTCGCTCGTTCCGATCACAATATACGGCAGTAAAAAGCGACCTTGAGGATTTGCGAGAACGAATGACACCTTTCTGCCATCGAACTCTTCGTTCTCAGGTTCTTGAATATATCCGATATACCGAGCGTAAAGCCCTTACCGTGCCGTTCACCCCCACTGATGATGAACAAGCTCTTTACGATGCTGTATCGGCGTTTTTAAGCCGCAAGCAAACTCATGCGATCCCACAGCGGCAAAAACACCTCATTACGCTTATTTTGCGTAAGCTCTTGGCATCTTCAACGAATGCTATCATCGGCACCTTGGAAGCGATGGTACAACGCCTTGAGGCTCTCAAGGAAAATCAATCTACAGAAAATGAAGATAACCAAATTTTGGGTGATCTTGATATTGTAGATGAATACCTTGATGAAGAGTTCGATTTTGAATTTGAGGAAATTGAAACACCTGAAAACAACAAAGAGCAAGACCTATCCGCTTACTCCAAGAGCCTGCAAAGAGAGATTGACGAACTCACAAGGTTCATTCAATTAGCAAAATCCCTAAAGACCGATACCAAAGCGCGTTCATTGCTGACAGCATTGGATAAAGGTTTCTCAAGTCTTAAAGAAACCAATGCCCCGCGCAAAGCCTTGATTTTCACTGAATCTCGACGGACACAAGATTTCTTATTGTCGTTTCTTGAAGAAAATGGGTTCAAGGGCAAGATCGTTCTTTTCAATGGCACGAACGGCGATGATATTGCCAAATCAATATACAAGAACTGGCTAAACAAGAATGTCAGTACAGGGCGTATCACTGGATCGCGCCCGGTGGATGTAAAATCCGCGATCGTGGAACATTTCCGTGACGAAGCTGAAATCATGATCGCAACAGAAGCCGGGGCAGAAGGTATTAACCTTCAATTCTGCCCTCTTCTGATCAATTACGACCTACCTTGGAACCCGCAGAGAGTTGAACAGCGTATTGGCAGGTGTCACCGATATGGGCAAAAACACGATGTCGTCGTCATTAACTTCCTGAATAAACGCAATGAAGCCGATCAACGTGTGCATCAGCTTTTAACTGAAAAGTTCAATCTGTTCTCCGGTGTGTTCGGTGCCTCTGATGAAGTGCTTGGTTCACTTGAAAACGGGATTGATTTCGAAAAACGCATTTTGCAAATTTATCAAGATTGTCGCGACCCCAAAGAAATCGAAAAAGCCTTCAACGCCCTCCAAGCCGAAATGGACGAGATCATCAATGCCAAGATGTCGGAAACCCGTTCAAAACTGCTGGAACATTTTGACGAAGATGTGCATAGCCGATTGAAAAGCCATCTCGATGAAACCAAACGCAACATTGATCGCTTTGGACGATATTTCTGGGAAACCAGCAAGCATGTGCTCAGTGAATGCGCAGGGTTTGATGATGATCACCTGACCTTCTTCCTTGATAAACCGCCACAGGGTTTGAGGCTTGAGACGGGTGTCTATCACCTTATCAACAAGGAAGAAAAAGGCAACATTCACGGGCAATATCTTTATCGACCATCCCACAGGCTCGGCGAATACGTTATCGATACAGCAGCGCAGTACGACTTGAGCGAAAGAACGGTTGCGTTCAACATTACCGATCATCCGACCAAGATCAGCGTTGTTGAAGCTTTACAAGGCCAATCGGGCATTTTGATGTTACAGCGTTTAAATGTCAGATCGTTTGAAGATGATGAGTTCTTACTTTTCGCTGCCTTCACAGATCAAGGAAAAGAACTGGATCAGGAAGTCAGTGAAAAGATGTTTGATTGCACTGCCTCGCTATTAACTGACGTTACACCTTTATCTTTAGAAGAAAAAGATCGCCTAAAAACGGTTTCTCAACAACATGTTCAGACTGCCTTACGACAAACGGAAGAACGTAATCACAAGCACTTCAATGACGAACGTGAAAAGTTGGATAAGTGGGTGCGCGATGTTGAAATTGCAGCCGAGAAAAACCTGAAAGACACTAAAGACCGTATCCGGGATTTACAACGTGAAGCCAATAAGCTCACGGACCTTGATGTCCAGTTGAAACTCCAAGAACAAATCCGTGATTTGGAACGTAAAAAGAAAAAACTCCGTCGTGAAATCTTTGATGTTCAGGATGAGGCGGAAGAAAAGAGGGATCAACTGATCGATAACTTGCGCAAGCGTATGGAAAGCGAAAGTAAAATCGAAACATTATTTACTATTCGTTGGGAAATTCGATGATAACATGTTGGCCGGAGGGACTATGCGTGTTCGTGAAATAATAACTGAGGCTAAAGAGCAAAAGAGTGACACTGACTGGCGAACAGATGATTTGCCACCACGTCATGCTCCTTGCTATGACAAAACAAGGCCAATTCGAAATGATTGGACTTGGAGGTCAGCTTCGGCTGTTGGTGAAAATGGACGTGAATTTGTTTTATTTGCGAATTGCGCACCCAAATACAATAAATGGCAGGCAATTCTGGTGATTAAATCAGGGGCAAAAGATGGCTCTGTTGTAGCGCGGTATGAGTATCATGGAGACCACCCGGGAATTCATGTTCACTCAAGCTGTGAAACAAGCGGCATTGAATTAGGAAGCGCAAGTTTAAACAATTTAAACAGGTTTCCTAATGCCAAAAACCATCATCGACGTGTTGAACCACTGACAGCAAATCAGTTTTGGGAGCAGGCTAAAGCATTTTTTAGAGTATCGGAACAAAAGGGATCGTTGTTGTGATGGATGTTGGAAGTTTAAAAAAATCACTCTGCGAAACATTTTGTGCAGAAGTAAGCATAAACCCGGTTCCTGTAGGCTGGGCAATTAGTGGATTGTTTGAAGACAATTCGGGTGACCGCATTAGTTTCTACATGACAGAAACACCTGATGGCATCGCCTTTGAAGATGACGGCGACTTTCTGGCTGAGATGATTGCCTCTCGTATTGATATTGAAAATGGACAACGTAGCGAACTATTAAATTCTGTCTTGGCTTCGGCTGATGCCTATTGGGATAAAGATACTTATCAGATTAAATCGAACCACGCATACGACCAGAACAACCTTTCCATTGCAGCTATTAAGTTCCTGTCCGCGTTGGTTCGTGCGCGTGATATAGCATTGCTGACCCGCGATGTTATTCGCAGCACGTTCCGCGAAGATGTGGCGCAAGCCCTTGAAGACCAGTTTGGTGGAAAGCTTACCATTTCTGAAAACCAAGCGATTGATCCTCGTTTCAAAGATTTTGCAGCAGACTTTGTTCTGACTAATCCTGCAAATAGCAAGACAGGTGCTTTGTATCTGGTGAATTCCACTGAAAAATTGTTGGAAGCCCAACTGTTATTGATGGAATTGGTGAGTCACCAAAGTGACGATGATTATCCTGTCATTGCGATGATCGAAGACCTGAATAAAGTCAGCACTAATAAGTTCAAACGGGCGCAAAACTCAGGTTTACAAATGCCAATTTATACAGGCGACGAATTTTTGGCGGTTGAGCGCGTCGGTAAGATTATGGGCGTTCAGCAATCTGCCCAAATTCATTAATCCAATACATTTGAAATAATAAAATTAATAAAGGCACTCTTTCCCATGAGCAGCAAACTTGACCAGTTGAAAGATAAACTCCGTGAGATGTTCCAGATGGATCAGGCGGATTTGGATTTTGGAATTTATCGCATCATGAATGCCAAGCGTGGTGAAGTCGAAACCTTCTTAAACGAAGACCTGTTGCCGACTGTCAAAACGGCACTGGCTGAGTTCCAACCCGCAGGTATGGCTTCTAAGCGTGAAGAACTCGATAGTGCCATCAAGAATGCGCAAGCCTTAGGGATGGACCCGAACGCGGTTCCCCGTATTCAGGAACTCCGTGCCGAGCTTGAAAATGGTGTTGATATTGAGAAACTGGAAGAACAGGTCTATTCCGATCTCTATACCTTCTTTGCCCGTTATTACAGTGATGGCGACTTTATGTCGCTTCGTCGCTACAAAGAAGGCGTTTATGCCCTTCCGTATGAAGGTGAAGAGGTCAAACTTCACTGGGCGAACGCGGATCAATATTACATCAAGAGTGCGGAAAACTTCCAAACCTATGCCTTTAAAGTTCCCGTGACCATTCCTGCTGTTCCCGGGGCAACTGGTACGATTATTGGCAAACGTGTCCGTTTTGAACTGGTTTCTGCCACCACCGAGCAGAACAATAACAAGGCGGCTGCCGATAAGGAACGGCGCTTCATCCTGCATAGTGCCGACCCGATTGCCGTTGAAAACGGTGAATTGATCATTCGTTTTGAATATCGGGCAGATGAAGAAAAACGCAAACAGAAAGACCTGAACGCTTTGGCGGTCGAGGCGATCTTGGGGTTAACCGAAGGATCGCCCCTAACTTCGGATATTGAAGACTGGAATATCTGGCTGGAAGCACTCTCCGCCAACGTTGGAACGGATAAAAACAAAGACCGCACGGTGCTGGAAAAGCATCTGACGGATTACACAGCCAAGAATTCGTTCGACTACTTCATCCATAAAGATTTGGGTAAGTTCCTCAAACGCGAACTGGATTTCTTTATCCAGAACGAAGTCATGGTACTGGACGATCTTCTGCCTAATGATCCCGACAAGCTGAATGCCCAAATCATGGTTTCTCAACAGATGTTGAGTAAAGCGGCTACCTTGAAAAAGATTGCGCTCAAGGTCATTGAATTCTTAGCGCAATTGGAAGATTTTCAGAAGAAACTCTGGCTTAAAAAGAAATTCGTGCTGGAAACCAACTGGCTCATCACACTGGATCGCATTGATGAAGAACTCTATGAAGAAATTGCTGCCAATGATGCGCAGCGCGAAGAATGGGTAAAGCTCTTCGCCATTGATGAAATTGGCGAGACTTCTGATGAGGAAAATGACCAAGGCAGCATGTCATTTGAGACCACACCCGCCTACAGCAACCCATTGACCGTCGAGTTCCTCAAAGCGAACCCCTCACTGGTTCTCGATACAGTATTTTTTGATCAAGACTTCAAGGACCGTTTGCTTGCGGAGGTTGATGATCTGGATGAAAACACCAGTGGGGTACTGGTTCATAGTGAAAACTTTCAGGCTTTGATGGCTTTACAGGAAAGATACCGTGGCCAATTGAAAAGTATTTATATTGATCCTCCGTACAACACTAATGCTTCTGAAATCGTTTACAAGAATGGCTTCAAGCACTCTTCATGGATTTCATTAATATCAGACAGATTAAAATCTGGAATGAACTTACTAAGTGACACAGGTCAATTCTGTGTGGCTATCGATGACTTTGAATATCACCGATTATATCAAACTGTTTGCGATATGATTGGTGAAGAACTGATTCTCGGAACTGCTGTTGTCCGATCTAACCCAGCAGGAAGGTCAACCGCTCGCGGTTTCTCCGTAGCTCATGAATATTTAATTTTTGGCGCACCAAACGAGAATGCTGAAATTGGTAGATTACCAAGAAACGACAAACAGTTAGCTCGTTATAAAGAGAAAGACTCTATAGGTCCTTTTGAGTGGGTGAATTTTAGAAAGCACGGCGGTGAAAATGCCAACCGTTTTGCTCGACCTAAACTATTCTACCCCATATATGTTTCTGAGAATGGTGTAAGAATTCCATCACTTGAATGGGAAGAAGAAGCAAAACAATGGAATGCCATTGATGGCGTTTTAGATGATGAAGTTGTTGTTCTGCCCATCAATGGTGATGGTGAAGAAAAAACTTGGAAATGGGGACATGAAACAGCAAAGGAAAAAATCAACGATTTAATGGCGAAGCCAGATCAAACAGGAGGAATGGGAATTTACAGTAAATCCCGTATGAATATGGATGGAGCTTTGCCGCTGACGCTATGGGATAAAAAGGAATATTCTGCTACGGAATATGGAACTAATTACCTCAGTAAAATCATTGGTGATTCGAATTTATTTTCATTTCCGAAATCTATTCATGCCGTTGAAGATAGCTTACGGGTAATGAAGCTTGGCCTCAATGACACGGTTATTGATTTCTTTGCCGGATCGGGCACTACTGCACATGCTGTTGCAAATCTAAATAGACTTGATGAAGGTAAAAGAAAATTCATCGTATGCGAGATGGGTGCGTACTTTGATGTTGTTACGAAACCGCGTGTCTTAAAATCCCATTATTCAGAGAAGTGGAAAAACGGAAAACCTGTAGATCGAAATGGCGTGTCATCTATCCAAAAGTACATCCGCCTTGAATCCTATGAAGATGCGACCAATAACCTAAACCTGTCTCGCACAGAACAACAGAACGAGCTTCTCAACAAGCACAAGAACTTCCGCGAAGATTACATGCTGCATTATATGCTGGATGTGGAAAGCCGGGGTTCCTTGCTTGATCTGGATCGCTTTGTAGACCCGTTCAACGTGACCATGAAAGTCACACGCGATGATGAGACCCGCAATGTGCGTGTCGATATGGTTGAGACCTTCAACTACCTGCTGGGCTTGCGTGTGAAGACCATGCGCCGTTCCAAAGGTATCTATGAAGTCACGGGTACTATGCCAGATGGCGATAACACCCTGATTATCTGGCGTAACACCAACGAGTGCGACAATGACGCTTTAGATGAGTGGTTTCAGAAGCAGCAATACAACACCCGTGACATGGAATTCGACCTCATCTTCGTCAATGGCGACAACAACCTCGAAAACCTGCGTCGTGCCGACGAAACATGGAAAGTCCGCCTTACCGAAGAAACCTTCCTCACCCTCATGTTCGATGTGGAGGATGTGTGATGGACGTAAAAGAGTGGCGTAGAAAGCAAGAAGAGGAAAAGTCCCTCAGACAACATGTGGCTGAAACATGTATGGCCATAAAAGATGCGTATCAGGAAGAAAAATTTGAAAAGAGATTAAAAAAAAGAGAAGAAGACTTACAAGCCCCCTCTTTAACAGAACGTGCAGACCGAATTCGTCGAAACTTGATGATTGTAGCTGGGGTTACGATCTTTTACAAAACGTTTGACCTTCAAATAACATCTGCCAACAGTTCAAGCGCAGCTTTCTTCGGCTTGAAAATTGAAGGTTTAACACCCGAGGCTATTGATACGGGACTGATGTTTTTGTTGGCGTATCTGGTTGTTCATTTTTTCGTGGAAGCTTCGCGGACTCATTTGCTGTTCTTGGCACATACTTTCAAGTCGTCAAACGAAGATACAGTTGTTTATTGGACTTCAACTTTATGGAATGTTCGCTACTTCCTACTTGAAAGTTTGCTTCCATTTGCAATGGGGTATTGGGCTTTAGGGTTATTGCCCATTAAAGAAACTCTTTTAAGATGGTGGTGGGCATGAGTAGTCAAAAAATGGTGCTTTTCCGCCTACAATGGATGGAAGATTACAAAGGCTTTGAAAATATCAAGAATGCCACTTTTGGACATGTAAAGGAAGGCGAAGACCCGCACGAAGCATTTAACTTCCAAGTTGAAAGTGACAATTGCCATTATGGATATGCCCGGATCAGCAAGGGCGATAGTATTCATATCGAGCGTCTTGGTGAGGTGGATCAAGATCAGGATGGAAATGAGTATGTCGATGGCGTGACCGTTATTTGGACGGCGAAACACCCCTCAGGTGGCATGGTAGTTGTCGGTTGGTATAAGAATGCACGTGTCTATCGACAAGAGCAACTTTGTCCTGATGAAATTGTACGCCCTTTTAATGACGACGCTTGTTATCGCGTCAGTGCTAATTCAGGAGATGCCTTTTTCTTGGAAACAGAGCAACGTGATATAGAACTGTTGAAAGGACTTGGAGATACATGGAAACAGGCCAGACCGTTTTACATCACGGAGAAAGAAGAATTTTCTGAAATGGAAAAGAAGCTCTGGAGGCTTGTTTATGGAAAATCCGGTTTTTCAGTCAGTAAAAAACGCAAAAAACCAGTAATAAATCAGGAACGTAAAAAAGAAATTGAAGAAGGCGCGATCAAGCTGGTTACAGATGAATTTGAGAACTGTGGTTACACGGTGACATCTTTTGAAGACAAAAATGTTGGGTATGATTTACAAGCTGTTTCACAAAATGGGCAAGAAATTCTCTGTATTGAGGTTAAAGGGCGTGGGATTGATGTTGTAACGGCGGATTTCACTTTTAATGAATATGAGACCATCATAAAGCATCAGAATAACCAGTTTAATGTTGGTGAATATGTGATTTGCATTGTCACCAATGTTTGCCGCCCGGAAATGAAATTATATCAGTTCTATTACGATAGAAAACATAAAGGCTGGTTTGATACTAACAATGGATTAAAACTCAAGCCCGAAGAACGGGTCGCCGTTAAATACACAGCAAAACGGGGAAGAAAGTGAACATTGGAATTCTCCCCACATACAATCTTAGTGAAATCACAAGATGTATCAAATGCAGTGAAGAAAACACGTTTCCTAACAGCCTATCGGAACGTCATGTTATGGCTAATTTAATGAAATTTGACTTAAGAGAAACAAAATAATGCCCGTTGTTCCATTTCCTCATAAACTCATTTTGAACCGCTATATCATGAGTCAATTCGGTGGTGATGCGACGGATTTAGAGGGTGATCTGTTTCGTCAAGTTGCCAAAAACCGCCTTACTGATGAAACCTTGGAAAGCCGAAAAGAAGATGGACGTTATGCATATCATGACGAGCTTGTCGGGTTGTTAAACTCAGACAGTTTCCTGACACCTGAATTGCTTTTGGAATATGACGCAAACATTGCGCGTCATACAGATTACATCAACCGAAAACGCTCCCCAAAAATCGAGTGGAAATATTTTCAGTATTTGTCATTGTTGTTTACTGAAATCTATTTAGACCAATTTTTCAGCAATCGCGACGGTCTGTTAGATGATCTCAACAGATTGGTAAATAAATTTAATCAAGTTCTTCTTGAGTGGGGTGAAAAGCGAAAGGCAGACCGTCTTTCACTATTCACTGAAAACGGCTTGAGAAAACTCGCATTCTGGAACGCCACTGGTAGCGGTAAGACACTGTTGATGCATATCAACGTTTTGCAGTTCCAACATTATATGAAGAAACACAAGAAGCTGCATGAACTCAACCGCATTGTGGTTCTCACACCCAATGAAGGATTGACGGATCAACATCTGGAAGAATTTCGCAAATCAGGTATGCGGGCGGTTCCCTTTAATAAAAATAGTTCAGGCTCAGGTCTGTTGTCTTCTCAAGAAATTGATGTCATTGACATGAACAAACTGCGAGAAGAAAGCGGTAAGAAAACTGTTTCTGTAGATCAGTTTGAAACAAATAACCTTGTACTAATTGACGAAGGGCACCGGGGCGCAAGTGGTGATGTCTGGTTTGAAATGCGCCGTCGTCTCGCACAAGATGGTTTCACATTCGAATATTCTGCCACATTAGGACAGGCGGTAAGCGGAAATACAGGGCTGGCAGATGATTATGCCAAATGCATTTTGTTTGATTATTCTTATCGGTATTTCCATTCAGATGGCTTTGGCAAAGATTATAACATCCTGAATATTGAAGGCCGAGATGAGAATAGGGCTGATGAAGAAAATCGTCACCTATATCTTTCAGCTTGTTTATTGTCTTTCTATCAGCAGCTTCGCCTTTTTGATGAGCGACAATCAGCATATAAAGCATTCGATATTGATCGCCCATTATGGGTTTTCGTTGGTAGTAAGGTAACTGCCGTTCGAAAAGAGAATAAACGCGACGTTTCTGATGTTGTTGATATTTTGCTTTTCCTTTCAGAGTTTATTTCAAACAAAACCCGAACTCTTGCCAATATCGAAAAGCTCATATCCGGGGACACGGGACTTCTTAACGAAAAAAATACCGACATTTTTTCAGAAGCTTTTCCGTATCTAATCCAGTCCAAAGATGATGCAACTGCATTGTACAATGACATCATGTCCCGATTGTTTAATTCCTACACGGGTGGGATGCTACACATCGACTACTTAAAAGGTGGTGATGGTGAATTGGCTCTGCGCGTTGGCGACAGTGACGACCATTTTGGAGTGATCAATGTCGGCGATGCCAGAAAACTTTTCGACCTGTGTCAAAATAATGATCTGGACGGTAAGGAAATTGAGTTCAGCCACTCCCTATTCAAAAAGATCAATGAGAAAAGCTCAAAGCTGAATCTGTTGATTGGATCAAAACGCTTCACGGAAGGCTGGAACAGCTTCCGAGTGGCAACTATGGGATTGATGTTTGTTGGTCAAAGGGAAGGCTCCGAAATTATCCAATTATTTGGTCGTGGCGTACGCTTGCGCGGATTTGAAAACTCACTGAAACGAAGCAAAGCAATTCATTGGTCTGCCAAGGATGGTGAATATGCGTGGGTTCCCAAAGACGATGACTTACCTATTTTGGAAACACTGAATGTCTTTGGCGTTAAATCTGATTACATGGCCCGTTTCAACGAATTCCTTGAAGGTGAAGGTATTAAAAAACCCGAAGACCGCGTTGAATATAATATTCCTGTGCGTTTCAAACTGCCCAAAACATCCTTAATCACTGTGAGTGTTCCAGAGGGAATTAATTTCAAAAAACAGGCAAAAACCACACTGGCATTACCGCCATCTGAATTTTTACCAAAACGCCGAGTCACCCTTGATTGGTACCCCCGTGTCAAATCAATGGCAAGTCGAGGGGTAAAGCAAACCAGTTTCGATACATTGCCTCACGAAGATAAACTTCGGGAACGCCATATAGCTTTCATGGATATTGAAAATATCTATTTTGAAATGCAACGCTTGAAAGCAGAACGGAACTGGCACAATTTCAATATGAGCAAACAAGCCATTCTTTCGCTTTTGCGTGACCCACATTGGTACACACTTTATATTCCAGAAGAACGTTTAGAGGTTGGTGATTTTTCCCGCGTAAGTGAGTGGGAAGAAATTGCAATTTCACTTCTCAAGAAGTTTTGCGACCGTTTCTACAAATTTCAGAAGGAAGCTTTCGAAGCTCCTCACCGTGAATACAGAGAACTTGATCCCGCCGACCCTAACTTTTTTGATGAATATAAGGTATTGGTTGATCAATCAGAAAAGCTCATCATTCAGCGCATTGAAGAACTACAACAGCATATCAACGATGGTACTTTGGATGATTTTAACATTGGTGGCAAAGGGGAAGCCTTTGTCTTTGACCAGCATCTATACTCGCCGCTTCTTCACTTGAAGAGAGGTGTCGATGCCGACCTTTTCAAAGTCTCACCAGTTCACCTTAATGAAGGAGAACGAGACTTTGTAATGGATTTGCGTAATTTCTATCAGGCTAAACCATCATTGTTAGAGGATCGGGAAATCTACCTTCTGCGGAACCAGTCTAAAGGGCGAGGGATCGGTTTTTTTGAAGCAGGTAACTTCTATCCTGATTTCATTTTGTGGATCATTGAAGGTGAAAAGCAGCATATCGTTTTTGTTGATCCGAAAGGGATCATGCACTGTGAGGGTATCGACGACCCTAAACTCCGCTTCTATGAAACGGTAAAGGATATTGAGATCAAGATGCGCACAGAAGGATCAAAGCTATCGGATAAAGTGACGATGAATTCCTTCATCGTATCTAATACGCCGTTGGCAAATGTACGTTGGTGGAAGCCTGAGCTTGCAACATCAGATGATTTTGCCAACAGACATGTTCTTTTCCAAAATGAAGATAAAGACACCTACATTGACAAGCTGTTTAGGGCTGTACTTGTATAGATTTATTCAGTTTAAATCGGTTCTGTAGACTTCACAAGCTTCATCCCGGCGGTATTATAATCTTCTAATACTTCCTTAACATCAGCACCTGTTTCTGACGATGATAAAATACAATCAGTCAAAATATGGATTTTTCTTGTCAGTCCCGGGTCGCTGAACGATATTTCGTGCAATAGACCATCAAGAGTTGATGTGATTGAATGATAACCTGAATATCCAGCGATAAGAAGATGATCATTATTCAATAATCTGTGACCGAGTGCTGTATCCTTTTGGTCAAGTGCCCCCTTGCCATCCCAACGCAATAAGAAATCCGCACCGAACACAGAGCGGCACTCTGTCCACGGATTGGTATCATAGATTTGCAAATTGGGCTGAACACCCCGGGCTATTGAATGAAACCAACAAGCTTCTTGAACAATGCCAGTCATATTCGATCCGTGACTTCCCATCAAACAATGGAAGGGATGTATGCGAAGTTGATGTCCCATGTCTTCAATTTCTTTGACATAGAGTTCAGACTGTTTAAGCGCCCAAGTGTAATTTGTTCCTGTAAATTGAGACACTTCCGGTGATGGCTGGAATTTACCTAAACGTATGTCTTCACTGGATATAACCGTTGCGGGTTCAATGTTTTTGCCTCTTTCGTCAACCCACCAGAGTGGTGAAAATATTTGATATGGCCAATGAATACGCATCATTGTCGTGATACAGGAAATGCATGGCAGATTTCTGTATATGAACTCAGCAATACGGATACTGACATCAACGCCCTGATCTTCACTTTGAATGGGTGAAACAGGAAAACAGAAATCTTGCTGGCAATCTATCAGCAGCAACTCGACACGGGTTCTGTCTTTATAACCGTTTTGGATATTATGTCGTTTTTTATATTGGTTGGCGGCTTCCATAACATCTGGCAAAGAAGGAGAAAAATTCAAATCCCTTCCATGAGCAGGATTAAAAAGATTTGGAACTTCAAGATCGGTCATTTTCTTTTTACCTCCGACTACATCCGCTCAAGAACCTCTTCCATCATTCGACGCAAGTCATGATAGATAACCTCGGTACTGTGTGGGTCCATGCGCTTGACTTCCATGACATCACTTACGAGCGACGGATTACAACGTTGTCCGTCAAAATACTGCCCTGCCCAACGAACTTCCGATGTTCGGATATGTGACTGGATTTCAGAAATATCATTTCCAAAGGTGCAAACTCTGACGACAAACCCGTGAGGACGCTTGTGGTCAATTTTCTTGCTGATGGTCACACATTGGGAACCGTTAATTTGCGCCACGGGCCACTCTTCTTCGTCAGTATCCGATAAATCCACCGGGACTTCCAAGAACTCAATATTGTAGATGAACGTGGACGCTTTCTCAGGGCAAAACTCATAAAGCCTCATATCATCACCTCCTCATTTTCGAAGAACTCGGCGGTGCGGACTAAAGTCATGGAACGTTTCGCATCAAAATCCGTAAGCTGGGCAGACCCCACATATATATCAAGCTCATCAAAGTCATGCCGTCCCCGGTCCGTCCATAGCACGGGTCTGGATGTTTGTGCTGTTTCCAGAGCGTTCTGGAAATTTTCGTGGCCACCAATAACAATCGGATAAATTCCATAACAATCCACCATCGCAAGATATTCAGTTGCGCTAAGCGGTTCGATTAAAATGTTGGACCCATATTCATTAATGGGGCGATCCACCAAATAAAGCCAAGCCTGATTAGGCTTGTAGGGGAGTTGAATCGTTCCACAGACGCGCAAAAAGAGGGTGAAAACCTTCATGCCCGTGGCTGGTTCTATTTCGATTGATTTGGTGTGATTGGGGTAAGGTGCTGCTGAAAAATCTTTTAATCGCATATGTGTATCTCCTCATTGATACACTTATTTATGCAGACGTGATCGTGTAGTTTTAAATGACATATGAGATGGATTTTGATATGGTTGCTATAGTTGCAACCTGCGGGATTTTGGTAAATGGGCACTACAGTCGGCATCAAGTTAGAAGACGAAACTCGAGAACGTCTGCAAAAGCTTGGCGAACATAAAGATCGTTCAACCCACTGGATGATGAAAAAAGCCATTGCCGAGTATCTGGAACGTGAAGAAACCTTCGAGCGTGAAAAACTGGAAGATATGGATCGTTGGCAACGTTTCCAAGAAACTGGTGTGTGCGTATCGAGTGAAGAAATGACCAATTTTTTTGATGGGCTGATTACAGAAGCTCAAGCGGCACAAAAATAATGTCAATCGTCTGGCTACCGGAAGCACAACAGGACGTGCAACGCCTGTTTGATTTTCTTTTGCCCTTAAACCCAACTGCCGCAGAACATGCTGTTAAAACTATTGCTGACGGTGCAGCGCAATTAAACGAATTCGGTGACATTGGTCGCCCGATGGATGATGACACGGGGAGGCGCGAACTTTTCCTCCCCTTTGGAGCCAGCCATTATGTTCTTCGATACATGAAAACTGACAGCGATATTGTCATCATCCGTGTGTGGCATTCAAAAGAAATTCGGAATTAACCCCAAACGCCCCCATAGCGACCGCTTTCGAGACTTTTCATGACGCTGGTGATCTGCCCTTTCTCAAGGCGACTGTTGTCATAGTCAGCCATTTCCAACGCTTTTTCAATGGTTGAGAGGCTACAACCCTTTTTCAGAAGAATATACCCAAGGTCAAAAAACGCCTTGTTGCGCTGTCCGGTTCCTGCACCAACAGCACGATAGTGGTCAATGGAAGTTTGGATGGATTGAGGTGACACACCTTTCCCTACGGACGTTTTCTGCACAGCCGCATCAGGCAACTCAACCACGTTCAGAACTGCAAGCGGGTCCAATAACTCGCCATCACACACATCAAAGAAACTATCGCCACCCTTCGCCTGACACGGAAGGTAGAAAAGTGATGCCGCATGGCGTTTGGAAAGGTCAAACCCATGATCCACATACCCATAATCGGTCAATGTCTGGAGGATATAGTCAACAACGACTTGATGGACTTCGGTAGTCATAGCTGTGGTTGTTGGTAAGAACACCCGATAACGACCATTGCCACTATGAGAATTGCAACCGACCATTTTCAAGTGCGCAAACACCTGTTTGAAGTCTTGCCATGAAATGCCGTTTGGATCGTCATTGTCCAGCCAGATACCCCATGTGTTCTCGACGTTTTTTAACCCGCGATCTGTCTTATCAGAAAGGGCTGGATTAAACACTGCTGATGACACCAGATGGTTATCCTTCTTCTTAGCGTAAGTCGTCTGCCACGCTTCATAAAGCTGATTGATGAAGTCATCTACCGCAGAAACGTCAAAGATTTCACCCTTCGTATCATAAAGGTCCGCCAACACCGTCAATTGCGCATTCACGTTCTTCAATGCGATTTGCTCCATTTTAAGTCGTTGGCGATATGCTTTTTGGCGTTCGGCGGCATTTTCATGTTGAGCGGGGCGGCCACGCTGTTTTTGTTCAGGAATGGCGAATCCTTCTGGTGTAAAGCAGCGAACAGAGCTACCGGGGAAGATGTTAGCCAACCATTCGGCCGTCATCATATCTGTCACATAGACATTCACAGGCTGGTTCGCATTGGGATTGCGCAACGAACAACGCATGACCGATTGATATGTTGTTTGATGTACCAGTGCATCACGCAGTTCCCCTGCATTGATCCCTTGTGCTTGTAGAAACTTGAAATGCGCGGGTGTTCGATTTAACGCCGATAAAAAGGCGACATGATCAATATGCTGATAAGAGTTCAACCCGTGGGAAATATTCGATAGTCGGGTTGCTCCTTCGCAATTGGCAAAGACATTATCTTCAACGTCGTTGTTCGCCACCCACAGAAACTCGTCTTCTTTCAGGCGCATCATCAATTCTGATAGCATCCCATCCATAACGGTGGTGTCGCTATCTTTCATTGTTTTATCGCGAAGGCTCTTCGACCAAGCCTCATCACTGAAATAATGGACTTTCAATCGACTTCCATTGTCATGCTGGCGATATTGAAGCCCAGCCATAATTTCAGAATGCTCTTCAAAGCGGACACCCCAAGAAGACCAAAGGCGGTACATGACGCTTTCCATCGCGCAAGCACCCATAATCACAGTCTCGCGGAAATCCTTGAACTTTGTAGGCTTGAGAAGGGCAAACAAACTCAGTTTTGTTTTCTTTTCAAGATCATTGCCGATAACGACATCGTGGTAATTGGATTTTATCGCGTACACGTTCCAATGCTCATCCAACATCTTGTGGGCGAAACTTTGCAATGGTTGGTACACATCGTCATCACCTCTGGTGAATTTACGAAGACCGTTATTCTCACGGGCGATCAGTTTGTAATAATCGTCACTTTGATCCACAGGCTGAACATACCACATAAACATCCCATGAGATCGCGGAACCCGCATGGTCAAGTCCATATCTACGACAGGCAACTCATCATAAATGACAGTCCAATCTTGAGCGCGGTGAAAGTATGGTAGAAGGTCAAACGCTTGATGAGTCATCATGGCAATGGCAGGTGACTTTTGCGGATAATCTTTCAAGAATGCCATCACTGATTTCGTCACCGACTGCCCATCAAGCGCATCCGTATCAAACCGACGTAACAGAATATGTTGTCCAGAAGCTTTGATCATGGGTTTCAAATCGGCTTCTGTTTGTTGCAGCAGTTTGATGGAAGGTTGAACGATCATCACTTTTTGACCTGCACATGCTCGTTCCACTGCCCATTTACACGCATTATAGGTTTTGCCAGCCCCGGCCAGTGCATCGACCAACTTGATGCTGATATTGGAATAGTCGTATTGAAACGCTCCTATTGGAGCGTCCATTGGAGGATTGTTATTCATTATTTTTCTCCTCAATATGATCTCCTCGAAAGATAAGGGAAAGCCCTACGGTGAGGAGAACAAACCGTGTAAATTCAGATAGCTACTTCTGAACAGGACTTTCCATTAGTTATTTATTCAGCGGCATAAGGGGATTCTAAAAGCACCAAGTCTTGGCAGAACATCATGTATAAATTCGGATAGCTCATGGCATTGGTGCTAACATCGGATTTGAAATCCAAAAATACTTTTTCTGCCTTTTCATGCGATCTAAAAGGCTTTGAAAATACGGAAAGTTTGTTTTCGCAATGTTTGATCAGCGTTTCTGCCATCAAATAATAACCAGCTTCCAAGCCATACATGAATTCTCTATCCATCAGGATATTGATTTTATGAGGGGGGATAAGCGCAAAGCTTTCGTTCTTTTGGCTATCGCGAACACGTACAATTTTAAATTCACCACTTTTGACACCGTGGCTTTCCGCTGCATTTATGGTCGCATCCAGAAACGGTCGAAAACGCTTGACCCACAAGGCTACATCATCGTCACCTTTGCAAATGAATGGCTTTATTGAACCATTTGGTGCTTTGTAAAGCACTGATCTTGTGGAAGCACTTTCAACTGTGTGAGATAAATCGTTATCAACTTGGTCGATTGTAAATTCAGGTTTTAGTTTCTTGGAAAATTCACTCATAACTCAAATATTCTCCATAATCCACGACCTCCCATCGAGGGCGTTTTCTGACTATGAATCTACGCCAGAAACCGAACAGTGCCAATTTACCTTTTACTTTAAAAATCAATTAGTTATT
>NZ_JAWLVJ010000035.1:0-26914 GCF_033100395.1 Terasakiella sediminum
AAACGCGTCTGATTTTTTGAGATTCATAAGTTCCTCCTGTTGATCTCAGTCTAACAGAAAGTATCCTCTATTTTATAGGGACGGGACCAGGAAGCCGCCTATCAGTTGGGTGTAGGTAAAACTTTTCTCTATAAACTAATCGGTAAGGGCAAATTACGTACCGTAAAGTGCGGGCGACGCACGCTAATACTACGGGAGGACCTGCATGCGCTAATTAACAACCTAAAAAATGGAGGTAATGTATAATGCTAACCACATACACACCTTCATACCAGCCCACCTATTACTACCGTTTTAACCCTTATTCTGTGCCGTTACCTGCAAATGCAGCATCGGTTTATAAAAGATTTGCTGTGCGGTTTTATGCACTACAGAACTTGGAAAAGATTGTGATGCGCATTTTGCCAGGTGGTTATCGAATTGGAGACTTGTATTATGTGGAAGGAGGCATTATTGCGCTTAACTTCACATTCTCTCCATGCGGGGGACATTATATGGAGCCTGGTGAGTGGATGTCTATGAATGGAAACTATGGCGAAGAGATAATCTCGCTCTATGCCGTCGTACACTACAAAGACTACGAGACTGCTACCACCGAGCTTTTTAATGCTCTTGTGGACACTAATCCAAATGAGCAAATTCGTGTAACAAGTGGATTTCAACAGGAGTTGTATCCTCTTCACAATCAATCTGGCAATGTACCATTTTATGGCTGGCCTCACCAGAATGACTATCGCGTTATCAACAATCGAGATGGAAATCCAATTGCAACAGTTACGTGGTTACATACCTCAAACGGTGAAATTGCTGAGATGTATCTGACTCTTTTGAAAGACAAAAATGGACCCAGTACTTTTTGGGCCCCGTTGTTTCTTAAAGAACCGATTTTCTATAACCGCGATATTATGGAAAAGTATACAAAGGCGGCTGTTTGGATTTCAGGAAAAGTGTTTGTAGCTGTTGAGAGAGAGCGTCGCTATCTAGATTGGATTCATACAGCCTTACCTGAAGGTCCCTCAGACCTTCTCCGGGCTGAAATCAGCTTTCTACAAGGTCGTGAAATCCGAATGGAACTGGATCATGCAGGGCTTGAGAATGTGCTGAAAATTCACAAGGTTTTGAGTGAAGAACATAATTGTTCCGTAACCTACACATTTGAAAATTCAGGAGTGCATGATTTTGAAGGCATTTGTAAGGTTGCTTCAAGTCGTAATGTTTTGGTGAAGGGGTTGAGGGCTGAGCAGGATAAAGCTTCTGAACAGAAAGTTCTGATCTCCAGGCCAGGGGACCAAATCCATGGCTCTGATATTGATCGAAAGATGCTTCTCAATCCGTTCATGAAAGAGGGGTACCTGGTTTGGCTCTACGCTCCTGAGAAATCAGGAAAATCGTGGCTCGCGGCCTCCATTGCACATGTCGTTGCAACCGGCAAAGGTTCAATTGGTAACTGGTCTCCAGAACAAGAAACAGGAGTACTGCTTGTCGATGGTGAAATGTTGCCGGATGAGCTTGATAATATCATTGCTCAAACCATTCGTGGAAGTGGAACCGAGTATAGAGGACCAAGCTTTTCAGTTCTCTGTGCCAAATCTCAACCCGCTGGGGTAATTAACCTTACCGATGAGTTTTGGCAGAATGAGGTCGAAAAATGCCTTAAAGGCAAAAAACTGTTAATTTTGGATAACCTCCAATCTCTAACTCCAGACGGAGGTGCCCGAATTGAAGCGTTGCAGCCATGGTTTCGCCGCATAACGCAAAAAGGTATTGCTATTTTGATTTTGGATCACAGTAACGCTGAAGGAGAACTTCAGGGCTCAATTGCTAAGAAGAGGGTTGCCAATGTGGTTATCTCCATGGCCCCTAAAAATGGCGGAGCTCAGAGGGACGGTCAGGTTACAATTAAATATGACCGAACCCGGAGCAAAAATGCGGAGCCCTTCGTCCTTAAAAGGGTGCATGGCGAAGGGACGGTTCATTACGAGCTCTGTCATGACTCTAAAACCGAAGAGGCTGAGGAGATTGATCCACGGATTAGGAAAATGGCTCTTGTTTTCTTTGCGAAAAATGACTGCGGAATGGCTTATGCCAAAATAGAGGAGCAATACGGCATTCCAAGTTCTACAGCACAAAACCTGTTTAAAGCTTCAGAGAGTTTGACAGGGGCTGGTCTGGTAATGTTTAAGCGAGAATTGGAGCGCTTACGGTCTTCAAATCAGTAAAAACTAGCAGTTTTTCTGCATCCGAATTGTCCGGAGCGAATAACATCGCTCCGGATATATTTTTTTATGTTTTATTACTGTTTTCAATGTGTTGTGCTAATGTTGTCCGATATCCGGCTGTCCGAAGGGGGCTTGAAATCAAGTGGTTTCCGCCCTTTCAGTGGCACAATACCCCGCCCATTCATCCATCAAGCTTTTCCGTTTTTCATATAAGTCGCCCCGGCGATAGGCTGCCTCGACTTTGCTTTCAATTGTGTGTGCCAGCGCCATTTCTGCAACTTCTCTGGGGAAGGCGGTTTGTTCTGCGGCCCAATCTCTGAAAGTTGAACGGAAACCATGTACCGTAATGTCTGTACGTTTCATGCGACGCAGTACAGTGAGCATCGCCATGTTGGAAAGGGGGCGGTTTGTGGAATTCCCTGGAAAGACGAAATCATTGAGCTTATTGGCAGACATGTTCTGTAGGATTTTGAGTGCCGTATCAGAAAGTGGAACGCGATGCTCTCTACCTGCTTTCATTCTTTCTGCCGGGATCGTCCAAATTTTATTTTCCAAATCAATTTCTGACCACATAGCCTCAATCACTTCACCCGTGCGTGCGGCTGTCAGGATTGCAAATTCCAGCGCGCGTGCGCTGGTGCCTTTCTGTTTATTCAAGGCGGTCATGAATTCGCTGATCTGATCATAAGGTAATGCTGAGTGATGCTTTTCTTTCTGCAGTTTGCTTTTAGACGGCAGAAGGTGGTCTAAATGCCCCTTCCAGCGCGCTGGATTTTCGCCTGTGCGATACTTGCGCACTGTAGCCCAGTCTAGAATTGACTCTATTCGACCGCGTACACGGCTGGCCGTTTCTGTCTTAGTAGCCCAGATGGGTTCAATGACTTTCATTACAAGCCCGGTATCGACTTCTGCAATGGGTAGTGTTCCAATGACCGGATAGGCATAGGTTTTTAGTGTGGATGTCCATTGGGCGATGTGTTTGGCATTTTTCCAGCTTGGTTCATGCGTCTTGATATAGGTTTCTGCACATTCTTTAAACGTAATTGCTTTAACGGCCTCCGCTTGCGCGGAGAGCCGTTCTGCTTTTCGTTTCTCAATTGGATCAATTCCTTGGCGTACAAGCTGGCGGCAACGCAAGGCTTCATCTCTTGCTTCTGCCAAACTGATGGTGTGAACAGCGCCTAAGCCCATATCCCGGCGTTTCCCGGCAATCATGAAGCGGTAAATCCAAGTTTTTGCACCTGAATTAGTGACTTGCAGGTATAATCCGCCCCCATCGGCAAAAAGGCCGGGGGTTGATTTATTCCGTACCGCAACTGCAGAAAGCTTATTTAATTCTCTAGCCATCTGAATGACTCGCATAATTACCCATCAACCTACCCATCATACCAAAGTGGATTGAGATGAACAATGACGATCTTCAGGAAACGTCTATGGAAACAAAGCTAAGGTAAATAAAGGGGTTTTAAGCGTTAGATAATAAAAAACCCCGCCGGAGCGGGGCTTTAATGGCGGACAGAGAGGGATTCGAACCCTCGATGAGCGATTAACCCATACCCGCGTTCCAGGCGAGCGCCTTCAGCCACTCGGCCATCTGTCCACGATATCTTTTGATAAAACTGCACGAAACGTTTGTGCAGAGTCGCTGGAACGGGGCGCAAACTAGCGAAGTCCGAATGCGCCCGCAACTGTTTTTTTGCATTTGGGTGCTTTTCTTTTGCCCGATGATGGGCATGACAAGACTTATGTGCGATTTTTTGCTATAATATGGGATAAACCAAATTCCTTCTTTTGATCAATTCAAACAGGGGAGAAAGACGATGACCATTGACGTTCAAGGTGTCATCCAGGCGCTGTCACGCGCTGTTGAGGTTTCACCATTAGATACCGATCAAACCCTTCATCCGGTGATTACATTGTCACGTGACTTGGGGACAGGGGGCGATGCCATTGCGACCATGCTGGCAGAACGGATGGGGCTGGAAATTTATGATGAAGATATCATGGATGCCATTTCTCAACGTTCTGATGTCAACAAATCCGTGCTGAAAAATCTGCATGAAAAGGTCAGCTCGGCCAGTGATTCCTGGCTTTATGCCATGGTCATGGGCAAAAATGTGTCGCGCGAAGAATATGTGCAGGCACTCGTAACTGTGATCCGGGCAATTTATCACAAAGGGGGGATCATAATGGGACGCGGTGCCCATGTGGTTTTGGCTGGCCGTGATGTCTTGCGTGTTCGACTGACGGGGTCGCGCGAAGCGTGTGCCAAACGTGTTGCGCACCGGGAGCATCTGACATTGACAGAAGCCAAGAAGAAATGCGCTGAAATCAATAAAGAGCGCGGGCAGTTTGTCTGGGCGATGTTTAAATCACGGCTTAATGATCCGACCAATTTTGATCTGACCATCAATACCGATCATTTCGCCCACTACGAGCAGATCGTGGAAACCATCATGCGGGCTATGGAAATGATGGGCTATAGCAAACGGCGCACCGGCACCAGTAATCGCTAGGGAGAATGCGAGAAAAAACGACAAAGCTGTGCCTCGCCCCTTTACATTAAGGGGCGGGCATGGCAAAGCTGTGTCTGTTTTTCCATAAGGATGCGGATATCCCCCCAATATGATGTATGTGTTGATCGCGATCGGTTTTGTCCTGCTGCTGGGCGGTGCGGAATTTCTGGTAAAAGGCGCGGTGGGTCTGGCTCGACGTTTTGGCGTCTCCCCGCTGGTGATCGGCATGACGATTGTGGCGCTGGGCACGTCTGCTCCTGAATTTGTCGTCAGCCTTGATGCCGCCCTTGAAGGGGCGGCGGGGATTGCGACAGGCAATATTATTGGCTCCAATATCGCCAATATCTTGCTGATCCTGGGGGTTACGGCCCTGATCAAACCGATTTTGAGCGAGCCGCGTGATATTTTTCGCGATGGAATTGTGCTGTTGATCTGCAGTCTCGTCTTTACCGTGCTCTGTTCCTTCGGTGTGCTGGATCGCACGGCTGGTATCATCCTGTTTGGCATGTTCGTCGCCTTCCTTGGGTATTCATCCTGGCGCGAAGCCCATGGGGATGATCGGGAAATTGCCGAACATCATGAACATGACGCTGACGAGATCGAAGCACCGGACAATCCATTGTTGTTGGTCGTTATGACCGTCGGCGGGATTGCTGCTGTGATTTATGGGGCAGAACTGCTAGTCTCTGGCGGCACAGAAGTGGCGCGTCTTTATGGGATTTCAGAAGAAGTCATTGGCCTGACCATGATCGCAATCGGCACGAGCCTGCCGGAACTGGCGGCTTCGGGCATGGCGGCCCTTCGGGGGCACACCGATGTAGCGCTGGGCAATGTGATTGGGTCCAACCTGTTTAATATCCTGGGTGTGCTGGGCGCTGTTGCCATCATTCAACCGCTGCCTGTTGCACAACAACTGCTGGATTTCGATCTCTGGGTCATGATGGGCGCAACCATTCTGTTGGTGCCGTTTATGTTGACCAAACTGAATTTGACGCGGCGCTATGGCTTTGTCTTTACGTTGGCTTATGTTGCCTATATTGCGTCACAGGCTTATGGTGTAGAAAACCTGCTGATGCAGTTTTCTTAAAAATAGCTAAGGTCTTTTGGATGAAAGTTGCCCTGATTACAGGGGCCGCCCAACGCATTGGGGCCCATATTGCAACCCGCCTGGCCGAGGCCGGATGGGCGGTTGCGATACATTATCATGGTTCCAGCCGACGTGCCGAAGTGCTGGCCGAAGATATCCGCAGCCGTGGTGGGGTGGCTGAAATCTTTGGTGCTGACTTTCTTCATGAAAAAGATGTGGAAGGGCTGATCAAAGCTGTTGCACGCAAAATGGGGCCTGTGACGTGTTTGATCAACAATGCTTCTGTCTTTGAAAATGATACAGCGCTGACGGCGAGCAAGGAAAGCTGGGACCTTCATATGGCGGTGAACCTGCGCGCACCTTTTGTTTTGTGTCAGGCCTTTGCCAAGGCCCTGGACGGGGATGAAGGCTGCATCATTAATATGGTGGACCAACGGGTGTGGAATTTAAATCCGCATTTCACCAGTTATACGGTCTCCAAATCCGCACTTTGGACGTTGACACAGACATTGGCGCTGGCATTTTCGCCAAATATTCGGGTAAATGGCATTGGTCCGGGGCCGACCTTAAAAAATATTCGTCAATCAGATGAAGACTTTAAGGCCCAATATGAGGCCGTGGCCCTAAAAAAGCCAACCGATCTTGTGGATATTTCCAACGCTGTGTTGTATATCCTAGGCGCAAATTCCATGACAGGGCAAATGATTGCGCTGGATGGTGGTGAACATTTGGGCTGGGCCCAAGGGGATAATCATACGCCCCCTAATGAATAGGAAACACTGATGACTGGTTACAATGCAGACAACGTCCAACCGCTTCGTATCGCCGATGCAAAGGCATCCGTGCGTCATGTCTTTATTCGTGATCTGGTGTTGCTTTGTTCCATCGGTGTTTATGACCATGAACATGAAGCCCCGCAGCGTATCCGCGTCAATCTGGATCTGACGGTCAGCGAAAGCCACCATAACGACAATATCGATCATGTCGTCTGTTACGAGCAAGTTTCTAACAAGGTGCGTGACATTGTTGCAGGCGATCACACCAACTTGTGTGAAACGCTGGCTGAAAAAATTGCGGCCAGCTGTCTGGAAGATATTCGCGTTCAGTGCGCACGCATCCGTGTGGAAAAACTGGATGTGTTTGAGGACATAGCCAGCGTAGGTGTAGAGATCGAACGCTTCAACACAGACGTGTAAACTATTGGCTTTTCAGGCCGGAATCAGGACCATGGGTTGAAGCCCTCAAAAGAATCGATTTTTGCGAATCCTAGAGAATCCGTCAGAGGGTCCCCTGCAAAGTTTTGCACATCCTGTAAAGAGGAAAAATTCATTTCATTTTCGTTAAGAAGAGATGACAGGAATGAATCTGCGAAAAGAATGCGCATGAAAAATCATTTAAAAACAATAGCTTAATTGATTGATTAAAAAATAGGCAATCAGAGGGAAGTGGCGGTTTTACTGGCCTTGGACTACATCTCCAACAATAACCCACAAACTTATCCACAGGCTTCGTGGATTAAAAATTCGACCCGCAGAACCTCTAGGATTCTCACTCGAAACTGTTAAAATCCCATTTGTGATGAAGGTGCAAAAAAATATTTTTCAGGATGGAAATTCACGGTGACTGACATTTGGATTTTTGGATATGGATCACTGATGTGGTCACCGGGCTTTGATGTTCTGGAAAATCAAAAGGCACAACTTGATGGGTATCATCGCGACCTCTGTATTCTGTCCTATGTGTTTCGGGGTACGCCCGAGGTCCCCGGTCTGGTCATGGGCTTAAATCCGGGGGGGACCTGTCAGGGGGTGGCCCTTTGCATTGCAGCGGACCAAAAAGACGCGGTGATGGACTATCTCCATGCCCGTGAAATGATCAATAACATCTACACGCCCACCTGGGTGGATGTAACCTTGGCCGATGGACGTGTTGTTTCGGCCTATACCTTTGTCGCTTTACTGGATCATGATCAGTATGTGGGGGATTGCAGTCTGGATGAAAAGGTCGCTTATGTCCTGCAAGGGGTCGGATCGGGCGGCACGTCGGTTGAATATCTGGAGAATACCTGTCGCCATTTACGCGAATTATCCATCACCGATGAAGGGCTGGAAGAGATTTTGAAGCGCGTGCAGGCTCAAAACATGCAAAAAACCTGAAAAAATCAGGAAAACTGCGCTTTTTCGAATTGACAGGGGCAGGCTGTATCTTGATACTCGTCCGCTTTCCCAAATGGGAAAATTTGTGTAATCAAATTGTGTGGTAAAGGAAAGACCATGACCCATTCTGTCATGAAAACCTATGCCCCGGCTGATGTCGTTTTCGATAAAGGCGAGGGGGTATACCTGATCGCTGAGGACGGTAAACGCTTTCTCGATTTTGGTGCTGGTGTGGCTGTAACCTGTTTAGGGCACGCGCATCCTCATCTGGTATCTGCTTTGACCGAGCAAGCGCAAAAACTGTGGCATTGTTCCAATCTCTATAAAATCAAGGGACAGGAACGGTTTGCACGACGATTGGCGGACCACACATTTGCAGACGTGGCTTTTTCCTGTAATTCAGGTGCGGAAGCCAATGAATGCGCGATCAAGATCGCGCGGAAGTATTTTGCCGCAAAGGGCAGTTCCAGAAATCGTATCCTGACCTTTGAAGGCGCGTTTCATGGTCGGACCATGGCGACGCTGTCTGCAGGCAAGCAGGCTAAACATTGTGAAGGCTTTGGCCCGTTGCTGGATGGTTTTGATCAGGTTGCACTGAACGATCTGGACGCAGCAGCGGCTGCGATCACCGATCAGACGGCGGCTGTGCTGGTGGAACCCATTCAGGGTGAAGGCGGTATGCGCCCGGCGGATATTCAATTCCTTCAGGGCTTGCGTAAACTCTGTGACGATCACGGTATTTTGTTGATGCTGGATGAAGTCCAGACGGGTGTGGGCCGGACTGGTAAATTGTTTGCTCATGAATGGGCAGGCATTACACCTGATGTGATGGCGATTGCCAAAGGCATTGGAGGTGGCTTCCCGGTTGGGGCCTGTCTGGCAACAAACGAAGCAGCCAGCGGTATGGCGCCGGGGTCTCATGGATCGACTTACGGCGGCAATCCGCTTGCCATGGCTGCAGCCAATGCGGTTTTGGATGTTATTCTGGAAGTTGGCTTTCTGGAGCAGGTCACCAAAATGGGCGAACTGTTGAAATCACGTTTGGAAGATGTGGTTGCAGAATACCCTGATGTGGTGACAGGCGTGCGTGGACGTGGCCTGATGCTGGCACTGGAATGTAAAGTCACAAATATGGATCTGGTTGGTCAATGCTTTAATAACGGCTTGCTTGCTATTCCGGCAGGCGACAACGTTATGCGCATGTTGCCGCCGCTGGTGGTCCATGAAGAACATATCGAAGCAGCGATTGCGATTTTAAAGCGGTCCTGTTCAGAACTTTCGGGATAAGAGATTATGAAACCGAAGCATTTTTTGGATTTGCATCTGTTTGAAACAGATGAATTGCGTCACATTCTGGATATCGCGACAGGTTATAAGCGCGGAATGAATGTGGCAGGTGGTACTGCTCCGCTGGCAGGTAAAACACTGGCGATGATTTTTGAAAAACCATCGACCCGTACGCGGGTGTCCTTCGAAGTGGGCATGGTGCAACTGGGCGGTCATCCGTTGGTGATCCAGGGCGATAGCTCTCAACTGGGGCGCGGGGAAACGATTGCGGATACCGCACGCGTCCTTTCGCGCATGGTTGATGGCGTTATGTTGCGCACAGACGCCCATGACAAGCTGATGGAAATGGCGGAATATTGCACCATTCCGGTGATTAATGCGCTGACCGATGACAGTCATCCGTGCCAGTTGATGGCCGATATCATGACCATCGAAGAACATCGCGGACCGATTGCAGGCAAAGTTGTGACCTGGGTCGGGGATGGCAACAATATGACCAACAGTTATATCCACGCCGCAACGCGTTTCGGATTTGAATTGCGCCTGTCCTGTCCGGATGAGCTGATGGTTGATAGCGAGATCCTCGATTGGGCAGCCAATGAAGGTGGCAATATCTCTATCGTGAAAGACCCGAAACAGGCCGCCAGTGGCGCAGACGTTATGGTCACTGATACCTGGGTGTCCATGGGTGATGACGATTATGATCGCCGCATTGAATTGCTGACACCTTATCAGGTGAATGAAGGTCTGATGTCCAATTGTGCCAATGATGCCTTGTTCCTGCACTGCCTGCCCGCACACCGCGGTGAGGAAGTGACTGATGCTGTTATGGACGGGCCGAATTCGGTCGTCTGGGATGAAGCAGAAAACCGCCTTCATGCACAAAAAGGCGTTATGGTCTGGTCAATGATGTAATCAGCGACTATATACAGGAAAATTTTAAAGTTATCTGAGCCTCTGTCCCTGTTGATGGAGGCTCAGCGTCGTTAAGTGGATTGATGTTATGACAAAGCAGTTGTTGGAAGATCGTGTTCTTCCGTTTCAAGTTGATGGACTGGATGTGCGCGGACGTGTGATCCGTCTGGGAAAATCGGTTGAAACCATTTTGGAAGCTCATAAATACCCGAAACCCATCGCAGATATTTTGTCCGAAGCTATGGGGCTGACTGTGGCATTGGCGTCTGGTCTGAAGTATGACGGTGTTTTCTCCCTACAAGCTATTTCAGAAGGCGATGATGCAGGGCCGATTACGGCGTTGGTCAGTGACATTACATCCGATGGGGGCTTGCGTGGTTATGCGGGCTTTGATGAAGAAAAGCTTGCAGCCCTTGGTGAGAATGCGGCTTCGGATGTTGAAACATTGCTGGGTTCCGGCCGTCTGGCCTTTACCGTTGATCAGGGCAAGCATATGCAGCCGTATCAGGGGATCACAGCGCTGACACCGGGTGCGTTTAGCGACTGCGTGCATAACTATTTCCTGGCTTCTGAACAACTGGACAGCGACTTCAAACTTGCTTACGGTGAAAACGGGATTTGCGTGGTGATGATCCAGCGTCTGCCCGATGAAGCTGATGACATTGATGCGGCTAAAGAAAAATGGAACCATGCCTGCATTATGCTGAAAAGCCTGACCGAAGCTGAGATGCTGGATGGCACACTGGGGCTTGCAGATATCCCTTATCGTCTGTTCCACGAAGATGGCGTGCGTGTTTATGAAACATCGACGGTTCATCAGGAATGTCGCTGTTCTGAAGAAAAGCTGGTCAACACGCTGAAAGGCATGCCGACACCGGAATTGAACGATATGATCGAAGAAGGCGGCACCACGGTGACCTGTCATTTCTGTTCCACCAACTACACGTTTAGTGCAGATCGATTGGCGGAACTGCGCGATGAAAAAGAAGCGGAAAAAGCGGTCAAACATTGACATCAGGCGTGATCTGCGCCTCAATCAGGCACATGTTGCTTAATGGAGGTAAAGATGAAACGCCTGATCGCTGGTTTGTTGGTTGTTGTTGGACTTGGGGCCTGTACGCCCAATAATCCCCCGGTGCAGATATTGCCGGAATTGAGTTATGTTCATCTGGAGCCTTTGATGCTGGATGTGGCGGTCATTGATGTGATTGATAAATCCAAGGCAACGACAGAAGGTAAAAATGTTGCTTATCGTTTCCCGACCTCACCCGAAAAAGCCATTCGCAATTGGGTGAATGACCGCCTTGTGGCGGCAGGCACATCGGGGTCTGCGCAGGTCACAATTCTGGAAGCAACCGCTATTGAGACTGAGCTGGAAAAGAAAACCGGCGTGACCGGATTGTTTACCAATGATCAGTCAGAACGTTACACCACAGCGGCCAATGTTCGCATTGATGTCTATGATCAAAATGGGAACAACGTGGCTTATTCTGCCGCGCAGACCAACCGCAACACAAGCTTGGCTGAAGATGCATCCTTGCTGGATCGGGAAAAGGCCTGGTTTGATCTGGTTGAAAAGATGATGCTGGATTTTAATAGCGCGATGGAAACCAACATTAAGAATCACCTGCCCCTGAAATAAGCGTCCCTTACCCGCGCCAGAACGTTGGCATAAACAACACCAGAATGGTGAACAATTCCAGGCGTCCGAGCAACATACCGGACGCCATCAGCCATTTGGCCCCATCCGGCAAGGTCTGGAAGTTTCCGCTTGGCCCGGCGATATCGCCAAGGGCAGGCCCAACGTTGGCAAGGGCTGTGGCCGCACTGGAAATGGCGGTGATGTAATCCAGCCCCATCATGCCCAAGGCCATGGCCAACAAGGCAAAACACACCCCGAAGATAAAGAAGAAACTGAGGACAGATGTCAGAACCTCTTCCGGGATCGGGCGGCGGTTATAATATGGAATAAAGACGCCGTGGGGTTCCAACAGACGTTTGATCTGTGTTTCTGCACCAGCATAAAGCACCTGGAAGCGGAAGATCTTGATCCCGCAGGTGGTGGAACCGGAACAGCCGCCAATAAACATGATAAAGAAGAAAATCGGCCAGGCAAAATGGCCCCAGAGCTGATAATCGGTCGTGGCATAGCCTGTGCCCGTGATGATGGACACTACATTAAAGGCGCCAAAACGCAAGGCCTGGATAGGGTCCAACCCTTTTTGTGCCCACAAGAACCCGGTTGCCAGCATCATCAGCAACAAGATGATGACCAGAAACCATTGCACCTGGCTATCCTGAAACAGTGCATAGAAATTTCCGCGCAAACAGCGCAAGTAAAGCATAAAGGGCAGGGAGCCTACGATCATGCCAAGCGTGATGATGGCATCAATGGTCCCGCTGTTAAAATGCCCCACTGATCCATCCGAGGTGGAAAAACCGCCCGTTGCGATGGTGGTCATGGAATGGGTGATGGCTTCAAATGCATCCATTCCCGCAAACCACAGGGCAAAGGCCCAAATGACGGTCAAGCCGACATAAATGGCTGAAATGCTGGCAGAAATTTGTGCGGCTTTGGGAAGCGCTTTGTCCGATGTTTCAAACGCTTCCACCTTAAAGAGCTGCATCCCCCCTACGTGAAGCATGGGCATGATGGCAACCGCCATCACAATGATCCCGATCCCGCCAAGCCATTGCAGCAAAGCGCGCCACAACAACAGGCCGGGTGGGGCATAATCCAGCCCGGTGATGACGGTGGATCCTGTAGTGGTGATGCCGGACATGGCTTCGAAAAACGCATCCGTGTAGGACATGTCCAGTTCACTAAAGGCAAAGGGGAGGGCGGCAAAGATGGTCATGATCAACCAGCTAAACGTCGCCATGATAAAGCCCTGGCGGATGGTGAAATACATCTTGTCCCGGCTGCGCCCGGCAAAGATCAGCGCCATCCCGACAAAGGTTGTTACGCCTGAGGACAGCATAAAGACCTGCCAATCCGGATTGCCTTCAGCCAAGTCAACAATCATCGGCACGATCATGCCAACCGCAAGGGTCATCAACAGCAAGCCAATGATGAAATATATGGGACGCAGATCAATTTTCATTTTAAGCCAAGGGACCTCAAGTTTTTGATTGAGGGGATTCTTGGCTTAAAAGCTAGGGAAAGTCTATGATTATTTTACGATCAAGGTGTAATCCGGTGTCGGGTTTAGCGGGCAGGAATAGTGATAGGTCCCGGGTTTCAGTTCCACCTCGTAATCCTTGGATACACCTGTGGTCAGGCCGCCGCCGGAAACACTGGTCTTGGTGATTTTATGGATCGGGTTTTTCCAGTTGTAGTCATGATCACGGATCCAGAAACCCAACTCGTAAGGTACATTTTCGTTCTTGACGCGGAAGATATATTTTCCGGGCGCGAGCGTCAGCGGTTCAGCAGACGCAAGGCGATCAGCCTTGGTTTTGGCATTAATCGTATTGCAGTCCTCGGCCTTGGTGGATTTATAGCCATGATCCGTGCCATTTTCAGATTCGACAAACTGACAGGGTGTCTGGGTCAGTTCAATCACCGGGACATCTTTGGCCTGGGCAGCAACGGAAAACAAAACAGCAGCGCTGAAAGCGGCAAAACGCAACATGGAAAACCTCGTGAATTAGAAAAATGATTTCCTGGATTGTGCCGGATTGGGATGATCAATTCAAAACACGTCTGCGTGATCGGTCAAATGAGAAAGATTTTCCAATCGCAGGCTGTTATGTTGATTTTATCGGCATGATACTTTTATATGCCTTAAATCTAATTTTTGAAGAGAGCCCCTGATTGATGGAATTGCTGCGATCTTTTTATCATGATAAAGCGCCCGGCCTGTTGGTTGCGGGTATGATCGCTGTGGCTTCGGTCTTTTTGTCCAGCCATTATGGCGGGCCGACCATGCTGTTTGCCCTGTTGCTCGGCATCGCGCTTAATTTTCTGTCGGACCATGAACGCTGTGTGGATGGGATTAATCTGGCGTCTAAAAATATCCTGCGCATCGGGGTGGCCATGCTGGGCTTTCGGATTTCCTTTGATGCGGTGATTGGCCTTGGCATCGGCCCCGTGGTTTTGGTCATCTGTTCGGTGATCGCGACGATTATCTTAGGCCTGATCCTGACCCGCGATACCGATGCCAGCAGTGCGTTTGGCTGTTTAAGTGGCGGATCGGTTGCGATTTGCGGGGCCTCTGCTGCTATGGCGTTGTCATCGGTCCTGCCGCAGAATGAAGATAATGAACGCAATACCATCTTTACCGTCATCACGGTGACCGCGCTTAGCACCATTGCAATGGTGTTCTATCCTATGATCGCTGCCTTGCTGGGATTGGATGAACAACAGACAGGGATTTTCTTGGGCGCAACCATCCATGATGTGGCACAAGTCGTGGGCGCAGGCTATGGCGTTTCCGATCAGGCTGGTGACATTTCCACCATCGTCAAGCTGCTGCGCGTTGCCATGCTTTTACCTGTTGTTTTGGTCGTCATGATGGTGGTGCGCATCAACAGCAAGAAAGCCCGAGGTGGGGCCGCGAAACTGCCCTTTCCGTGGTTTGTGCTGGGGTTTGTCGCGCTGGTGACCTTGAATAGCATGGTTGCGATTCCGGCTGAAATCTCAACTTTTTTTATCGATCTGTCACGCTGGTGCATTGTAGCGGCCGTCGCCGCCCTCGGGATGAAGACATCCTTTGGGGCGTTGGTGAAGGTGGGTTATTTCCCGGTCGCTGTTATTGTGGCCGAAACCGTCTTTCTTGCCTGCCTGTGTTTGGCCGCGATCTTTTTATTTGAAATGTAAGGCCTGATTATTTCAGGCTTTCCCCGGAATAAACGCCCCAGAATTCTGCCTTGCGCAGCCAGCCGAGATAGCCGTCTGCTTCGATTTTACACCAGGTGGTGCCACCCGGGCATTCCAGCAGGCGGGCGATGACACCTTCTTCAAGGCGGGCAGACGGATTGGCGGAGGTATCAGGTTGGCTGCGAAGCGTGCGCAGATCGCCCGTCACAATAATGCTGCGTTTACCCGATAGCATGCCCTGATGGACCCAGCCCTGTGTGCCCTGCCAGTCACGAATTTTGCGCCAGGTGTCATATTCCGCCACCACTTCTACAGGGAGGTGGCGTTTCTTGTATACCCATTCAACCGGGTAGCGAACACCGGGCCCGGCACGCAGGTTCACTTCGCCGGAACGAAGGGTGACAAAACGTGGTAACGGCAAACCTGATCCACTTCTGGCTTGGGCAACGGCTGTCGAAATCCCAAGCGTGATCAGGGAAATAAGCAGAAATGAGGCGATAAGACGTTTACTGGACATGGCAAAAATCGGATATTTCAAAAAAAAATGCGAAAACTTGTAAGTTCACTGTACCAATGAAATAGTTGACGTATTATAAACATCGGTAAATATTTTGCCTGATGCTCCTCAAAAAAGGGGCAAACTACAAAAAAAATCCCAAGGGAAGAATAAAATGGTCCAGAAAAAACCTGTTGTTGTTGTTACGCGCAAACTGCCAGATGCGGTTGAAACCCGCATGATGGAACTGTTTGATGCCCGTCTGAACGTTGATGACACGCCGATGAGCAAAGCTGAATTGGTCGAAGCGGTCAAAGAAGCTGATATTCTTGTGCCTACACTCACTGACCGCATTGATGCAGGTATTCTGGCGCAAGCCGGACCGAATCTGCGTCTGATCGCGAACTTCGGGACAGGGATTGACCATATCGATCTTAAATCGGCCCGTCAGCGCGGCATTACGGTTACGAACACCCCGGGTGTTCTGACAGAAGATACAGCCGACATGACCATGGCGCTGATCCTGTCTGTACCGCGTCGCCTAGTTGAAGGTGTACACCTGATCGAAGGTGATGAGTGGGAAGGTTGGGCACCGACTTCCATGCTGGGCCACCGTATCAACGGCAAACGCCTTGGGATCGTCGGTATGGGCCGCATTGGTCAGGCCGTGGCAAAACGCGCCGCTGCTTTCGGCATGTCCATCCACTATCACAACCAGCACCGTGTGCACCCGGATCTGGAAAATGAGTTGCAGGCAACTTACTGGGAAAGCCTGGATCAGATGATGGCGCGTATGGACGTGATCTCTGTAAACTGCCCGCACACACCGGCAACATACCACCTGCTGTCTGCACGTCGTCTCAAGCTGCTGCAGAAACATGCTTACGTGATCAACACCGCGCGTGGCGAGATCGTGGACGAACCAGCTTTGATCCGTATGTTGGAAAAAGGCGAACTGGCAGGTGCCGGTCTGGACGTATTTGAAAATGAACCTGCGATCAATCCAAAACTGCGCAAGATGAAAAACGTTGTGCTGCTGCCACACATGGGCTCAGCTACCATCGAAGGCCGTCTGGATATGGGTGAAAAAGTTATCATTAACATGAAAACTTTCATCGATGGCCACACCCCACCAGATCGTGTGATCGACGCTTTCTACTAAGTTTAGATAAAGCTGCATTTAAAGGCCCTTCTATCATGGAGGGCTTTTTTCTTTGTAAAACCTAGGGGTGCATTTATGATGGTATGACCTTTTTACATTGAGGTGGGCTTCTATGGATCATATTATTATTTTTGCTGCAGCGTCGGCTGGTATATCAGCCATTTGTTGGTTCTTTCAGGATTGGCTGAAGTACGATAAAAAGTTTTTTGAAGGTAGTGCGTTGTTCGGCTCGTCCGGGATTGCTCTTATCCTGGGGTTAGCGCAATGTAATATTTATTTTTACGGGCTTAGCTTTTTTCTGCTGGTTCTATGTTTTAAATCGCTTACGAAATGTTCAACCGCACTGATAAGACGGATTTTAATTGCAGGCACTGGTGTATTCGCGATTATCTGGGTCTTAATGTTGCAAGATGAGAATTCCGTGAAAATACTGGGAGACATCAAAAAACTTTTTGGTATTGAAAATTGATACGAAAACCGGAATAGCGTCTAATTGATAGAGCTCGTAGACGCTTTCTTTATTTCCTGAATGGTTTTATTGAGGAGTGGAACGAGCTTTTTTAAAACCGGATTGCGTTTGCTCAGTCCGATATAGATCGGTTGTTTCTGCACAAAATGGAAATTGATGTGATCTTTAAGATCCAGCAATTCTGCCTGATGCTGAGCGGTACTTTGATAGGTCAGGATGGCATCGAAGCGATCACTAACAAGCATTTTTAGACCGTTTTTAATGGTGGGAAATGTTTTATGCGGAATGCCTCGACCTGAGAGTTCCACCTCCAAACTGTCGCCGGAAACGGTGGCTACAGACAATTGGCTGCTGTCATCCACGGATTTGATGGTGCCCTGTGAAATCGATTTTTGGGTTACTAAAACGATCTTGCGGCTCATTAAAGAGTCGGTGATGAGAAAATGATCCTGCACCCAGCCAATGTTGGTCGCAAGGAGGGTCAAATCAGCCTTGCCAGATTCCACGCTATGCATGGCACGGCGCCAGGGCACCACAATATAGGTGGGCGATATATTGTTTTTGCTGAAAAGCACATTTAAATGATCGACGAAAACTCCATGAGGCTGTTTATTTTCATCAATGGAGATCAGTGGAGGCAGGTGCGGCAGGGCAATTGAAATGTTGGCACTGTGCGCAGGCAGTATGAAGCAGACGGTCAGGATTAATGAAATAACAAATGGCCATTTCATTTTGTGATCGCTTTCTGAGTGGGATTATAGGCACCTACGTTTATGATCATGCCTTTATAGCGGATCGAATAGGTTTTCTTCCAGGCAAGTTTTTGGGTTATAGGGTCATTGAAAATGTATTCTGTCCAGATGGTGTCCTGATTGGATAACCCTTGTGCAATATCGCGACAGGCATAACGGCCACTGGGGTTTTTAAGATTCCAGATGTTGCGCCCAACCAATTTGGGATTCAGCCCATGGGCAAGGAAGGTACAGTCCATGTCGTTAACAAAGACATAGAGGTCATTTTTGATAAAGTCGCTGGCGGGATTTTGGAAATCGTCAAATGCCTGTTCAGGGCCGATGGTTTGGATATGTGCAACAGCTTTTTCCGCCATGGATTTTGCATCATTCAGACTACCGCGTTCCTGACTTTTTGCGCTTGTTGAAAATACTAAAGTTAGTAATATTACAAGTATAGAGAGTTTGGGTTTGTTGGTCATTCTACTGCTTATCTTTTTCCTAACCGTCTCGTACTATAACACAATTAATGGATGAATTCGAGATTTAGGTATTGAAATAGCAGGAGTTAAATCCCCGCACCCGCTTCGATAATGCCGGTGAGATATTCAACCTTTTTTAGCAGGTCATGCAGGGGCTGGTCTTCATAGCCGTGGGCTTCCAGTTCGCGCACGCTGTTGATGAGATAATCCCGGTTCAGGCCTGCGTTACCTTCGGCTTCCATGATCAGGCTGGCAGCTTTGTCTAATCCCAGATCCCCGGCGTAAAGGGCGTGGTCTGGGTCAGCGACAAAGGTGTAGGCGTCAACCTGCGTTTCGCAATCAAGGGTCAGTGGATGGGTTTCCGCCTTATAGGCGTAGCCGCACAATTCGCGTTCGGTCAGATAAGCAATGACCGTGTCGCGATTTTCATCGGCCACCTGAAAAGCTACACCACGACACGAGGCATCACTTTTGGGATCTAGCCCTAAGACAAGGCCGGGGCTGGAAGGGGTGCCGCGATAATAGTGCGAATAAATGCAGAAAGAGCGTTCGAACCCGGCAAGCGTTGCAGGCTGGGCATCGATATAATCAAAGCCCGGACGCCACATCAGCGATCCATATCCAAAAACCCAAAATGCATTTTTCATTTGTAAAACCTTCCTTGGTGACGTCTTAATCCTGTCTGGGGGAAAGATCAAGAATAGAAAATTAGTTTCATTTGATACAGTTTGTGATATTTTACACTTCTTAAAATTTCGAGATGGTTTTTTCTGCTATCTTGTTATTTCCGGACCCCTCATCAAGAAAGTTATATAGAAATGAACACCTGCCTGTGGACGCCAAGCGCTGATCGTATTGCGGCTTCTCAAATCACTGCCTTTATCAAGAAAGTGAATGCGGAATTTGGACTGGATATCCAGGACTATGACGACTTGTATCAATTCTCCGTCGATGAACGCGAAAAATTCTGGGCCTGCTTTAAAGATTATGCCGGACTGAAGGCCCAGACCTGGGGGGACCGCGTTCTGGTCGATGGCGATAAAATGCCAGGGGCTCAGTTTTATCCGGATGCCCGTCTGAACTTTGCAGAAAATCTTCTGGCTAAAAATGATGACAGCGAAGCCCTTGTCTTTTGGGGGGAAGATAAGGTCAAAAGTTCGCTCTCCTGGAAAAGCCTGAATGAAGAAGTTTCCGTTCTGGCTCAGGCCCTGCGTGCCATGGGGATTGAAAAGGGGGACCGTATCTGTGCCCTGATGCCCAATATGTCCCAGACCATCATTGCTATGCTGGCGGCGACCTCCATCGGGGCTATCTGGTCATCGACGTCGCCTGATTTCGGGGTGAACGGGGTGCTGGACCGGTTTGGGCAAATTGAACCCAAGGTCTTTATCGCAGTGGAAGGCTATCACTATAACGGCAAGTCCCATGACTGCCTGGAAAAGATTGAGACCATCGTCAAACAGGTCCCGTCATTGGAAAAGACTGTGATTGTGCCTTATACGCGTGAGAATCCAGAAATTGATGCGATCCCGAATGCGATTTTGCTGGATGATTTTGTTGCCGCGTTTGATCCCAAAGAAATTGAATTTGAATATGTGGAATTTAACCATCCGCTTTACATCATGTTTTCGTCCGGCACGACCGGTAAACCAAAGTGTATCGTCCACGGCACGGGCGGCACACTCTTTAAACAGGTGAGTGAACACCTCTTCCACTGTGACAATGGGGAAAGCTCCCGCGTCTTTTACTTCACCACTTGCGGCTGGATGATGTGGAACTGGCTGGTGGCGGGGCTCGCCTGTAAGTCAACATTGCTGCTGTATGATGGCTCTCCTTTCTATCCATCAGGTAACATCTTGTTTGACTATGCTGACGCGGAAAAAATGACCATGTTTGGTACGTCCGCCAAATATATCGATGCGCTGAACAAGGCGGACCTGAAACCACGTGAAACACATGACCTGTCCAGCGTCCTCTCCATGACGTCAACGGGTTCGCCACTGGTGGCGGAATCTTTTGATTATGTCTATCGCGATATCAAGGAAGATATTCATCTGGCCTCCATTTCTGGCGGGACAGACATTCTGGGCTGTTTCGTCTTGGGCAATCCGACGGCCCCAGTTTATCGCGGGGAAATTCAATGTCGCGCCTTGGGCATGGCGGTTGAAACTTTTGATGACAAGGGCGAACCCATCCGGGGGGATAAGGGTGAGCTTGTTTGTACCAAAGCGTTTCCATCCATGCCTGTGATGTTCTGGAACGATCCGGATAATGCACGCTACAAAGCAGCTTATTTTGAAGAATATGACAATATCTGGTGCCATGGTGATTTCATCAGTATCGACAAGCAAACGGGTGGCATCGTGATCTATGGTCGATCTGATGCAACTCTGAACCCGGGCGGTGTGCGTATCGGGACGGCGGAGATTTATCGCCAGGTGGAAGCTTTGCCGGAAATTCAGGAAAGTATCGTCATTGGTCAAGATTGGAAAGATGATGTGCGTGTGGTTCTGTTTGTGGTCATGAAAGGGGATCATCAACTGGATGAAGATCTGATTAAAACCATTAAAACCAAGATTCGTACGGGATGTACCCCACGTCATGTGCCTGCCAAGGTCATTGCGGTGGCAGATATTCCGCGCACTAAGTCCGGCAAAATCACAGAACTGGCCGTTCGTGACGTGGTCCATGGCCGTGCGGTGAAGAATAAAACGGCCCTTGCTAACCCTGAAGCCCTTGACCTTTATGTGGGTATCGAGGCTTTAAATGCTGACTAACTCTTACGCCTAATTGTAGTATTACAAAACCTCACACGCTCCGGGTGAGTGTTGAAATATATTGAAACAAATTTCAACATATTTCTCATTCATTTGGGGGAGGGTTTAGAGGTATAGTTAATCTATAAGTTCCTAGCAAATAGGGATAAGGCGTTAACGAGATGGATACCGCAGTGGGCGAAGACCAAGGCGTCAAAACGGCAAATAAGACGGATATCTTCATTGTCTCTGGCAATGCAAAACACTTGCATGATGTCAGCACGGCACTGAAGTCGTTTTACATCGTCCATCCGTTCAATGATGTGGGCCAGTTGAGTGAGGCCTTAAGCGCTTTCCACCCCACAGCCATTATTATTGATGAAGATATCAGGCCGACTGGTGGGTTGGCGATTCTTCAACAATTGCGCCGCACACCCTCTTTAAGTCTCATCCCCGTTGTCTTTACTGCCAAGAAAAGCAGCCTTGAACAAATTCAGATGTCCAAGACCCTGCCTTTGGTGCGCACGCTGGTGAAGCCTTATCGCTTCAGTGCGTTGTTAAAAGCCATTTCCGATCAGGTAAACGCCCATGTGGAAGCCCAATGGGAAATGATGGAGCCGACGCAGAAAGCGGCGCTGGAAAATACGCTGTCGTCCTTTAACTCTGTGGCTGATCTGATCGCCGAAGGGAAAGAACTGCCCTATGATGAAATTCAGGACAGTTGTGAGCCTTTGGTTGAAGCGGTGCAAAGCGGGAATTTTAAAGACCTTTTGCAGGGGGTGAAGGGGCATGACAACTATTCCTATGTTCATTCCCTGCGCGTTGCGACTTTCCTGTCGTTGTTTGGCGATCATGTCGGTATTAAAGGCAATGACATGAGCATTCTTGCAACAGGCGGGGTGCTGCATGATGTGGGCAAGATGATGATCCCGCATCAGGTTTTGAATAAACCGGGGCGTCTGGATGATGACGAACTGGTGGTGATGCGTTCTCACGTCACGGAAACCATCGACTTTCTGGAAAATACGGTTGGCCTGCCGCGTGGGGTAACCATCATTGCGTCCCAGCATCATGAAAAGATTGATGGCACAGGCTATCCTTATGGCCTAAAGGGGAAAGAGCTGAACGAGCTCGCCCGCATGGCTGCCATCATTGATATCTTCAGTGCGTTGACGGATCGTCGTGTCTATAAAGACCCTATGTCCCCTGTCCAGGCCATGGATATTATGGAAGATATGGGACCCAGCCATCTGGATCAGCATTTCCTTTTGGCCTTTAAAGAATTGCTGCTGGATGCCACCAGTGAAAGCGGTATGCACTAAGCTTGAAATTCATGCCTTTTTGCAGATAATTTTTGCCTGTAATCAGGGGGTGAAATCAATCATTGCCCCGGCTTCGGACTCCTGCTATACGAAGGCCACTTTTTCCATATAGCAGGATGTTTGCCATGGCACGTCGTCGCCAGATTTATGAAGGCAAGGCTAAGGTTCTTTTTGAAGGACCGGAGCCCGGGACCATTGTTCAGTATTTTAAAGATGATGCGACTGCATTTAATGCAGAAAAGAAAGGCACCATCACAGGTAAAGGCGTGTTGAACAACCGCATTACCGAATATGTCTTCACCAAATTGGCCGATTTGGGTATCCCAACCCACTTCATCCGCCGCATCAATATGCGCGAGCAACTGTGCCGCCAATGTGAAATCGTGCCGCTGGAAGTGGTTGTGCGCAACATCGCGACCGGATCACTGACCAAGCGTCTGGGCATCAAAGACGGCACCCGCCTGCCGCGCTCCCTCGTTGAGTTCTATTATAAAGATGACGCCTTGGGTGATCCCATCGTTTCTGAAGAACATATCACGGCATTTGGCTGGGCCAATCCGATGGAACTGGAAGAAATGACCGGCATGGCGCTGCGTATCAATGACTTCCTGTCCGGCATGTTTGCTGCGATCGGTATTCAGCTGGTTGATTTCAAACTGGAATTTGGCCGCGTCTTTGATAAAGAAGAAATGCGCCTGGTTCTGGCTGATGAATTCAGCCCGGATAATTGCCGCCTCTGGGATGCTGAAACCGGCGAGAAAATGGATAAAGACCGATTCCGTCAGGATTTGGGCGGAGTCGGTGAAGCCTATGAGGAAGTGGCGCGCCGCCTTGGAATCGATATCGAAGGCGACAGTCCCGGTGACCACAAAGGCACGGAAACCGTACAGTAATTATTTTTAAAAAGGTCTCACCCGCAGTGAGGCCTTTTTCACGCTTTAACGTTTAAGTGAAGGAAGCGAACAGTGAAAGCTAAAGTCCACGTGACCCTTAAAAACGGCGTACTTGACCCACAAGGCAAGGCTGTTGAACATGCACTCGGTACCCTTGGTTTTGCAGGTGTCGGCGAAGTCCGCATCGGTAAATACATCGAATTGGAACTGACTGACGAAGCAGAAAAGTCCAAAGAGAACATCGAAAACATGTGTAAGAAGCTGCTGGCGAACACAGTGATCGAAAACTTCGACGTGGAAATCGTCGAGTAAGCCGAAACGTCATTCCCGCGAAAGCGGGAACCTAGGCCCAGTTTTTACTGGGTCCCCGCTTTTGCGGGGATGACAGATTTAAGGAGAGGTCTTTCCATGAAAGCCGCTGTAATCGTTTTTCCGGGTTCGAACTGTGACCGCGACATGCTGGTCGGTATCGAACATTCCTTGGGCCACAAGCCCGAGATGGTCTGGCATAAGGAAACGTCTTTGCCGGATGTTGATTTTATTGCTCTGCCGGGCGGGTTCTCTTACGGGGATGCCTTGCGTTGTGGTTCAATGTCAGCCCATTCACCGATCATGCGTGAAGTTGTGAAAAAAGCCAACCAGGGTGTGCGTGTTCTTGGTGTTTGTAATGGCTTTCAAATCCTGACAGAAGCAGGCCTTCTGCCAGGTGTGTTGATGCGCAATGCAAAACTGAAATTCATCTGTAAAGACGTTCATCTGAAAGTCGAAAATGCAGAGACAGAATTTACCAATAAATATAGCGCTGGTCAGGCCATCCGTATTCCGGTTGCTCACCACGATGGTAACTTCTTTGCAGCTGACGACGTCCTTGCTGGTATTGAAGACAAAGGTCAGGTGGCTTTTCGCTATTGTGATGAAGCGGGCAACGTTACGGATGAAGCGAATATCAATGGTTCTCGCAATAACATCGCGGGTATTTTCAATGAAAATAAAAACGTCCTTGGCATGATGCCTCACCCGGAGCGTTTTTGTGATAAAGCGCTTGGTGGTACAGACGGCAAGCCAATGTTTGACGCACTTGTGGAGGCGCTGTCATGAGTGAGATTACACCTGAAATCGTTGCAGAACACGGCCTGTCTGAGGACGAATGGAAGCTCTGCCTTGAGATCATGGGCCGTGAGCCTAACCTGAATGAGCTGGGCATTTTCTCTGTGATGTGGTCTGAACACTGTTCTTACAAATCGTCTAAAAAATGGCTGAAGACCCTTCCGACCGAAGCCCCATGGGTCATCTGTGGTCCGGGTGAGAACGCGGGCGTTATCGACATCGAAGATAACCAGGCCATCATCTTTAAAATGGAAAGCCACAACCACCCGTCTTACATCGAACCTTATCAGGGTGCGGCGACAGGTGTTGGCGGTATCCTGCGTGATGTTTTCACCATGGGTGCGCGTCCGATCTGTAACCTGAACGCGCTGCGTTTCGGTGATGTGGATCATGAAAAGACACGCCATCTGGTGTCCGGTGTTGTTTCCGGTATTTCTGGGTATGGTAACTGTGTAGGTGTCCCAACAGTGGCCGGGGAATGTGAATTCCATAGCTCTTACAACGGCAACAACCTGGTTAACGCCATGGCTGTTGGTCTGGCTGACAGCGACAATATCTTCTATTCAGCGGCTGCTGGTGTGGGCAACCCGGTTGTGTACTTCGGTTCCAAAACAGGTCGTGACGGTATCCACGGCGCGACCATGGCGTCGGCTGAATTCACTGAAGACAGCGAAGAAAAGCGTCCTACTGTACAAGTTGGTGACCCGTTCACCGAGAAACTTGTTATTGAAGCAACGCTTGAGCTGATGAAGACAGGGTCCATCGTTGCCATTCAGGATATGGGGGCTGCTGGCCTGACATCATCTTCTTTCGAAATGGCGTCCAAAGGCGGCGTTGGTGTGGAACTTGAACTTGATCAGGTCCCGATGCGTGAAGAAGGCATGACACCGTATGAGCTGATGCTGTCTGAATCACAGGAACGTATGCTTGTGATTCTGAAGCCAGGTATGGAAGCCGAAGCCAAAGCCATCATGGACAAATGGGACCTGGAATTTGCCGTCATCGGTAAACTGACGGATACAGGTAACATGGTTCTGAAATGGCACGGCGAAACCGTTGGTGATCTGCCCATTGATCCGCTGGCGCTCGCGTCCCCTGAATATGACCGTCCTTGGGTGAAAACAGAACGTCCGGCTGAACTGGCTGCAAGTGATGTGGACAGCAAGGTTGGCCGTATCGATGCGCTGAAAACACTGATTGCACATCCGAACATGGCGTCCAAACGCTGGATCTGGGAACAATATGACCATATGGTGATGGGCGATACTGTCGGCCGTCCCGGTGGGGATAGTGCGGTTGTTCGTGTGCATGAAACCAACAAAGGCATCGCGGTGACTTCTGATTGTTCCCCGCGTTACTGCTATCAGGACCCGCACGAAGGCGGCAAGCAGATCGTTGCGGAAACTTATCGTAACATCACAGCTGTTGGTGCCCAGCCATTGGCTGTGACCGACAACCTGAACTTCGGTAACCCGGAACGCCCAGAGATTATGGGTCAGATTGTGGGCTGTATCGAAGGGATCGGCGAAGCATGCCGTGCGCTGGATTATCCCATCGTTTCCGGTAACGTGTCTTTGTATAACGAAACCAACGGTCAGGGCATCCTGCCAACCCCAACATTGGGCGCGGTTGGTCTGATCAAGAATATCGATCAGGCAGCCACTGTTGCGTTCAAGAAAGATGATCAAGCAATCATCGTTCTGGGTGACACCAAAGGCTGGCTCGGCTCTTCCCGCTACCTCGAAGTGATTTGTGGTCGCGAAGAAGGGGCACCGCCTCTCGTTGATCTGACTGCAGAACTGAAAACAGGTAACTTCGTTCGCGAAGAAATCTTGGGCGGGCTGGATACATGTCACGATATTTCAGATGGCGGCCTTGCAATTGCGGTCACTGAAATGGCCATGGCAGGCAACATCGGTTGTTCTATCGACATCCCGGCTGACGTGGAAAGCACGGATGCATGGCTCTTCGGTGAAGATCAGGGCCGTTACATCGTGACAGTTGCTGCCGATCAAGCTGAGGCGTTTGTTGCCAAAGCAGGTGAAGCAGGCGTTGCTGCGGCCATCATCGGTAAAACAGGCGGTACGGACGTAACGCTTGGCGGTGAAGCTGTTGGCGTTGCCGAGCTTAAGTCTTTGCACGAAAACTGGATGCCAGACTATATGGCTGCTGGTGAGTAAGTTCCCAACAGTGTCCCGGCGCAGGTCGGGACCTCTTGGATACTGTCTCGTTCTATGTTGAAAAAGATTTCGGCCTTCGCTGGGAAACAGAAAAACCCTTTCCTGTTATTAGGATAGGGTTTTTTCGTAACTGTCACAAATTACCATAGATGAGCTTAAAGGAATGGCTCTTTTTTATAGACAGTGTTAGATTGTATATATGGGACGGTCTGTTAAGATATTTCTAGGTTCTGTTGACAAAGTGCTTTACCCAAACCCGAATTGATGTGACCTGAACGAAGCCGAGAAAGCTTAACATCGTTTTGTCATATCGG
>NZ_JAWLVJ010000036.1:0-24165 GCF_033100395.1 Terasakiella sediminum
ATATGACAAAACGATGTTAAGCTTTCTCGGCTTCGTTCAGGTCACATCAATTCGGGTTTGGGTAAAGCACTTTGTCAACAGAACCTAGGGTTATGATTTTGTGAAAAGAGTGTTTCGGAAAAACCGAGTGTTTTCAGTTTATTGCAATTCTAAACTGAACCGTTGGTCAAAAAAATAAAATTTATGCTCTGGTTGAAATGTTGTGTCGGTGAAAGCTCAAATTTGCTGCGAATCCAAAAGATTGCATTTTATGTAAATTTTATATGTATTTGATTCTAAGGGTGTTTCAGGTCGGTCGTGTTGCTCACAAAGGCAAATAAAAAAGAACAGGCCAGCTTATTACTGAAACCTGTTCTTTTTGAATTCTGGCGCACCCGAGAGGATTCGAACCTCTGACCTTCGCCTTCGGAGAGTGAGGGTCGAGGTTTTACGCTTGTTTTCCAATTATTTGAATTATAAGCGGAAATTTGTTTGTTTTCAGAGCTGAAGTTCTGCGTGTGCCCATATGGTGCCCCGTTCGTGCCCATAAAAATCTGTGATAATTTTCTCAGGATCGAACTTCCGCTCCCTTGCGAGAACTAGCACCTGAAGCTTCATCGACCTAAATGTTCCTGCATGGGGCTAATCGTCATTGGGCGCCAATAATAGAGTTTCTCTACTGTTTCAGCTTTTCGACGGAAAGCGTATATGGAGTTGATTAATGTCGCTTCTGTTATTTTTGGGTACAAAAAGCTGTGTTGAAAAGTGCCCGAATGGGCATCGAAATGAGCCCTGTTTTTTATATTTTGCGATTAATAAGCTTGTTTGTGAAGTTTAGTGATCCGGGAAAAGTCCAGGCATCCAACGTGGTGCCAGTGTTGCAGGGAAGGATAATGTTAAGGACGCACGTGTGCTTTTGGATTGTATGACACCCATCTCCATTAAGGGGGCAAAAGTCCGGCTTGCTTGTCTTGGAGATGTGCCTAACATGTCCGGTATGTCTGCACGTGGCAGTTCGCCGCGATACAAGAGAGCGTCCAGAATAAGAATGCTTTTCTTTGGGATATTCCCCAGTCGAATTTCTTCTTCTGCCCACAGACGGATACGTTCCTGAAGTTTTTTCGGGGCAACAAGATTTTCCATGAAATCAATCTGATCAATACATGTTTCTAAAAAGAAGGTTGTGAAATCGGCTAAGCATTCTTCACTGAGATTGCCGCGACCATCAAGATCGTTACGGCGGCGCAGGTCGCAAGCTTGTAAATGGCCTTTATATTTTTGCTGACTACGTGCAAGTCCTCGGGTAACCGACCATAATCCTCCGGTTCCCAGGTGTTTCTTCAGGATGGCATGGGACATCAATCTGGCCACACGGCCATTGCCGTCGATGAATGGGTGAACCCATAGGAAGCGATGATGTGCGCCCGCTGCTGCAATAATGCTGGCCGTTTTTCCTTTGTTGGAATATTCCCTGTCAAATGCGGTTAAAAAACGCGGAATTGCACCTGGGCTTATGGCGACATGCTGTCCGACTTGTACGTCAGTACGGCGAAGCTGACCAGGAATGATGCGTTGTATTTCACCTGTTTCCGGGTTCTCCACCCATAAAAGTTTTTCTGGTAGTTGCTCGCAGAAATATTGATGAATTTCACATAGACCTTCCGAAGTGGTTTCGCGACCATCTAGTCCGCCCTCATCAATCCACCTTTGAACTTGGATATGGGCTTTGGCTTCCAGTTGAAGGTCGCGTTTCTCATGATCCTCGCTGTAATCGTCATTTAATGCACGTTCAATATCTACTGGATGCGTGTTATGCCCTTCAATAAGGTTGCTGTAATAACAATTCATGGAGCGAACGAGCTCAGATAAGGCAGATGCGATACCATCAGGAAGACTATGGCGAAAACCGCTGGAACGTGCAGCCAGTTCAAGGCTGAGGTCATTTAGCTTTTCACGGTGTTTGCTGCTGTCGCTAATGTATAAAGGCTGCATCAGTGCGATGTTTTCTCCGCGATCTTCTGGCGGATTGTTGTCGCAATTAACGTCGGGTTTTATGTCGTGTTTATTATCAGTCATAACATATTGTATATCATGTAGTTAATGTGAAATCCATTTGTATAAATGGTGTTTAAAACGTCGAGTTTAATGTCGTGTTTAAGTAATGAATTAAATACAGGTCCTGTAAAGGGATTGAAGGGGGGGTGACGGTTTATTGTGAGGAAGATGCCGTAAGGTTAAAGGAAACCAAGTCCAATATCAGGTTAAATTATCCAAAAAATCCTGAAATGTGGATATCACACGAAACGATTTATAAAAGCCTATATATACGTTCTAGAAAATTACTTGATAGTGCTTTGATGAATAACCTTATACCAAAGCCTATGACCTTTGACTCATAAAGGGGATTCCCAAAAGGCTTAAATTCTGATTCAACATAGAAAACGAACAGGAGTTTTCTATGGGTGCCCCAATTCCCTTGCGATCAGATTACAACGGTGATGGTCTTCGTCATCTTGCCAAGAAAACCGATAATGCAACACAGGCACGTCGTCTTTTAAGTCTTGCCGTGATTTACGATGGTGGGAGGCGGACTGATGCGTCTAAAGTTGGTGGCGTCACTTTGCAAATTATCCGCGACTGGGTTTTGCGTTTTAATGAAGAAGGTCCCGATGGTTTAAAAGACAAATGGTCGGGTGGACCTGTACCTTTGCTGAATTCAGAGCAACGCAATGCTCTTGTTAATATTGTAGAGAAAGGTCCTACGCCAGCGATCCATAACGTCGTGCGTTGGCGATTGTGCGATTTGACACAATGGATTTGGGAAGAATATCGCATCTCCATATCGACTTCCTCATTAGGCCGTATATTGAACGAGATGGGATATCGCAAATTGTCCGCACGCCCATGTCATCGTCAACGAAATGAAGAGGCCAATGAGGCTTTCAAAAAAACTTCCCTGCCAAAGTGGGTGAAATCCAAAGAAAAGAAGCCCAAGGCAAAACCATAGAAGTTTGGTTTCAGGATGAAGCCCGTATCGGGCAAAAGAATAAACAGACACGACGTTGGGCCAAACGCGGCACACGCCCAGAAGCGATACAGGACTTNTCATAGAAGTTTGGTTTCAAGATGAAGCTCGGATTGGTCAGAAGAACAAGCAGACACGACGCTGGGCCAAACGCGGCACACGTCCTGAAGCCATTCAAGATTTACGAAACCGTTCAGCCTATATTTTTGGAGCTATTTGTCCAAGGGAAGGCAAGGCCGCAGGCATCGTCATGCCCAAATGCAATACGCATGCGATGGAATTGCATCTGCAAGAAATCTCTCTGGCGGTTGCTGAAAATGCCCATGCCGTTATCATCATGGATCAAGCTGCATGGCATACATCAAGCAAACTTGAAGTGCCTGACAATATAACCATCGTCCCCTTGCCTCCAAAATCGCCCGAACTCAATCCCGTTGAAAATATTTGGCAATTCATGCGGGACAACTGGCTATCGAACAGGGTGTTCAAATCCTACAACGATATCGTTGACCATTGCTGCTACGCATGGAATTTGCTGTGTGACCAGCCATGGAAAATTATGTCCATCGGAATGAGAGATTGGGCTCATAGGTCATAGCATTTGGGCTTTGGTATTAGGGTCGGGCATAAAATGCGACAAAGCATGCGTCATTCCAGAAAGGGAGACCGAGGGACCATTCGCATTGTTAATGGTGCTTCCATTCATCAAAGGCCTGCGGAAATTGAAGAAAGAACTTTCACAGGTCATTGGGAGGGTGATCTGATCTCCAGATCAGGAAACACCCATTTAGCCACTTTGGTTGACAGGAAATCACGCTATACAATTATCCTTAAACTTGCTGGCAAAGATGCACATTCCGTGAATTCTGCTCTCATTGCTGAATTTAATCGTATGCCCCTGACTCTGAGAAAAAGTTTAACTTGGGATCGAGGAATGGAACTGGCTAAACACGAAGATTTTACTGAAAAAACAGGCGTCCCAGTTTACTTTTGCGATTCTCAAAGCCCATGGCAAAGGGGCACTAACGAGAATACCAATAGGTTGCTTCGTCAGAGTAAAGTATCCTCTACTTTTATGCAGCGGGTCCACTTTCAAGGCCGCATTGTCCAGCATACTTTCTGCCAAAAGTTTCTTCAATTTGGCATTCTCCTGCTCCAAGCTTTTCAGTCGCTTGGCTTCTGAAACATTCATTCTGCCGTATTTGGATTTCCACCGATAAAAGATTAGCAACAAAAAACTACCCTAACCTGTATAGGTGTGGCATATAGGTGGACTTTGATGGTAGGCGATAAACGATAAATGATATTATCGGGTGTATCGGGTGTATCGGGTAAGTGAAAAGTTTTTCGAGAAAAGAACAATGAGAGCCTGACCCAAAAGTAGTTGAGTGATTACAGTCAGTTATGATTCTATCGGTTTGCTACAACTGATGGAGAACAATAATGGCTTGGACAGCAACCACTCGCTCTGATTATGACCGCTCGAATTGTCGATATGCAAGCGATTTGACGGATGAAGAATGGATTTTGATTGAGTGTTTCATGCCGTTGCCTCGTACTCAGGGGCGTCCTCGAACAACAGAATTACGACAGGTGATGAACGCTATCCTGTATATTGCAACAACGGGTTGCCAGTGGCGAATGCTCCCCAATGACTTTCCTCCACGCTCTACAGTTCAGCGTTACTTTTATGACTGGCGTAGTCGTGGTTTGCTCAAAACCATCAATCACAATTTGGTCATGTGGACCCGTGACCTTGAGGGCAAGGAAGCCAGTCCAACAGCAGGCGTGATTGATAGCCAAAGCGTAAAAACGACAGAAAGCGGCGGCCCTCGGGGCTATGACGCAGGTAAGAAAATCAAGGGACGCAAACGCCATATTGTTACAGACACGTTGGGCTTGCTGGTTGGCAGCAAGGTCCATCCTGCTGATATTCAGGATCGCGATGGTGCATCGGATGTTTTAAAATCTATCCGACAGAGCCACCCTTGGCTACGCCATGTCTTTGGCGATGGTGGCTATGCGGGACCAAAATTACGCGAGGCATTGGATAAAATTGGCGATTGGACAATTGAAATTGTCAAACGCTCGGACAAGGCAGAAGGTTTTGAAGTTCTGCCCCGTCGTTGGGTTGTCGAACGGACATTTGCATGGCTCAACCGCTGTCGGCGTTTAGCGAAGGATTGGGAAAAATCCATTCAATCCGCAGAAGCATGGATACTGGTATCCTCAATTAGAATGATGACGAGACGGCTGGCAAGATACTGTTTTAAAAAGTGAAGTTTCGAGTCAGACTCTGAGTGATGTGAAAATGAGTAATGAAAATGTTGATTCTGGCCTGCAGCCTGTTAAGTCAACAAAGAGGAAAGTCGCATACTTTTTACTCTTATCTGATATGCTCGCCTTGTTTTTTGCATTTGTTGTTGGTGGTGCTATCGGATACGCCGTCAATAAACTTCTGATCGATGTTCCATATGCTGTGTTGGAAGATAGGCATTCTCTTGTTGAGCGAGCTGTAATCTTTGGTGTTCTGAGTTTTGCCGTTATCGGTTGGATCGGATCTGTTACTCGGTATGACAGAGGAATAGATGGTTGGAAGCAATTTGGCGCAACGCTTCAAGCCATTTTCTTTGCTTTTGTTGTCGATGTTGTGATCCAGTATGTCACTAAGCAATCATTTTCTCGCCTATGGCTCATGGGGAGTTGGGCTAGTGCACTTCTTTTAATGCCTTTATTCTATTTTGCAATGGTGAAGTGGCTGGATACCCAAGGGATATGGAAAAGAAAGGTGGTTGTTCTTCAGGGGGACTCAGTTCCTCTTTCGACTGGGATGCTACTGAAAAATGAGTGGCCGAACCGTTATGATATTGTTGGTGAAGAAGTCATTGATTGGAATTCAGGTAAGGAAGCAATTGAAAACTTACTTTTAAAATATAGCGAAGATGACATTTTATATATCTTTGCGGTAAAGCTATCTGAAATTGATCAAGTTGAGAAAATGTGCTGCATTCTCGAAAGAGTAGGGGCAGACTTCTATATTATACCCGAGTTGGGGAGCTCCGCTCGTCGTGGCCTTTATGAGGAAATGAGCTTTAAAAAAGGTATCCCATTTATTCGGGGCAGCAATAGGTTGCTTAAACAATCCAACCAAAGAATTAAACGTATTATGGACGTTACGTTAAGTTTGGTTGGTCTTCTAGTCATCGGATTGCCAATGTTAGTCTTGGCAATAATGATTAAAAAAGATGGAGGCCCTGCTATTTACGGCCACAGTCGCGTTGGACATAAAGGTCGTGAATTTAAATGTCTGAAATTTCGGAGCATGCATGTAAATTCTCAAGAAATTCTTGAGGAAATTCTTGAAAATGATCCTGTAGCTCGAGCTGAGTGGGAAAAAAATTTCAAACTAAAAAATGACCCGCGTATCACACCAATCGGTAATTTTATCAGGAAAACAAGCATTGATGAGTTGCCTCAGTTATTTAATGTCCTTAAAGGTGAGATGAGTTTAGTTGGTCCTCGACCAGTTGTTAGAAAAGAAATTAATGATTATTATGGTAAAGAAGCGGGCTTATATACAGCTGTTATACCAGGGATAACTGGGCTGTGGCAGATTTCTGGGCGAAATGATACGACATATGAGAAGCGTGTTGATTTGGATTCAAGGTATGCGCGTTCATGGAGTGTTTTTTTGGATTTGAAAATACTTCTTATGACGCCAATAGTTGTTCTATACAGAAAGGGGGCATACTAGTTTGACTAAAGAAACGAAAAGAGAAAAAGTCTTAGTTACCGGGGGGGCTGGATATATCGGTAGCCACGCTGTGCTTGCTTTATTAGATGCCGGTTTTGAACCAATCATCTTAGATAATTTATCGACAGGAGAAAAACGCCTTCTTCCTGAAGAGGTGGAATTGATAGTTGGTAATATTGCTGACGAAGATCTGCTGATTAGTGTCATAGAAACAAAAGGTATTAATAACGTAATGCATTTTGCGGGTTCTATTGTTGTCTCAGAATCCGTCAAAGATCCGCTAAAATATTATGCAAATAATACTGAAAACTCTTTTAACCTTTTAAAAATATGTTTAGAGAATAAAGTTAAAAATTTTATTTTCTCTTCCACTGCTTCTGTTTATGGGAATGTGAGGCCTGATGGGACTTTAAGTGAGGATGATACTCTAGATCCAACCAACCCTTATGGTCGCTCTAAGTTAATGACAGAGATGATGATACGCGATTGTGCCTGCCATGGTGACTTTAATTTTGCAATTTTACGTTATTTCAATGTAGCCGGTGCTGATCCTCAAGGGCGGACAGGACAAGCAGGTCCTAACTCTACTCATCTAATTAGAGTAGCCTGCGAAGCAGCGCTTGGGAAACGAGAGGGAATGGAAATCTACGGCGATGACTATGAGACGCATGATGGCACTTGTATTCGCGATTATATTCATGTTTCAGATTTAGCATCTGCGCATGTCAAAGCATTGAATTATATCAACCAAGAAAAAAAGAATCTGGTATTAAATGTTGGCTACTCTAAAGGGTACTCCGTGAGAGAAGTTATTAACGAAGTTAAACGTATCTCTGGTGCCGATTTCAAAGTTGATGTTGCACCCAGAAGAGCTGGAGATCCGATGGTTATAATAGCCAATAATTCAAAGATTAAATCTGACTTGAATTGGACGGCCAAATATAATGACCTAAGCGTAATAGTGAAAACGGCTCTTGAATGGATGAAAAAAAGTGTGTAAATTAGGCGATTACTTTCAAGATACAACTGTTTATATAAGTGTAGATGTATATGAAAGGTACCTTTTTTTCAAAAGATTTGCTGCAACAGCGTTGGATCTAACTAAAAAAATTGTCATGTTAACATCAAGGCAATCGATCTATAGAAAGGCGCGTAAAGATGGTTTTGCTTGCCATCTTATAAAGGTAAATGACAGTCATTCCAATGAAGGTTGGATGGACCATTCGGTTGCCAAGAGCTGGAATGTTTTAAATGGAACACTTTCTCCCCAAACGGCCTTGAAAACTTTTTCATCCAGCTTTCACTTTTTTGATAGACTTATCTCGCTTGATCAAGGGGCATCTTTGCTTGTTCTTTGGAATGGCAATGCTGTCGTTGAAAAGGCCTTGAGCAGTGTTGCAGACAATAATGGTATACCAAAAGTTTTTTTAGAAATCGGAAATATTACGGGAAAAATATTTGCGGACCCCTATGGGGTAAATGCACAGGCTAAGATTGCCACAATACTAGATGATTTGGATACTCTTGAATGTAATTTTTCTGCATTTGAGAAATGGTGCAAAACTTATCTAAAAGATAAGTTAAAGGCTCATAATGTTCCCCAAGCGAACATCATTAGAAATGCCAATAAATTCTGGTTTATTGATCGTTTTTCTGACCTTTTTTTAGACTCTGTCTGGGTAGATGAGACCTCATTTATAGACAAAGTGAAGAATGTGGTTCAACGCAAATCTTCTTTACTTGCTGGTTATAAATGTGATCGACTGGAAAACTTACCTAAGCATTATATATTTCAGCCATTACAAGTAACAAGTGATACAAATATTTTAATCAATAGTGATGTTGATAATCAACAAGTGCTTTCTAAAGCAATGGAACGTGCAAAAGCCAAGGGCTGGTCTCTGGTTTTGAAAGTGCACCCTGCCGAAACGGATGCTGAATTTGTTCGAACAGTCTTTTCTTTGCGTGATGGCAAAAATGTATTTGTCTGTAACGACAATACCTTCCAGCTAATATATGGTGCTGAAGAAGTATATAACATCAATTCAACAGTTGGAATTGAAGCAATGTTGGCTTGTAAGCCCGTTAGGATATGCGGGCGTACATTCTATAATAATTTTGATCGTGTCCGGCTTGCTAAATACATCCAACACTATTTGGTTGATTGTGACTATTTTCTAGAAAAAACTGTCAGTAAAGAGGCCGTTTATAAGATTCTTTCTCGAGCAGAAGTAAGAGAAGCAAGAAGGGCAAGTGAATGAGAAAAACTGCTGTTCTCATTCCTGCTTATAACAATCAGCAAGGGCTAGAAATTTGCATTGGTTCGATAGAGGAAGAGCCGGATGTTGAATTTGAGTTTGTCATAGTGGATGATGGGAGTTCAATGCCGATTAGGGTTAATCACATTAATAACCAAAGAAGAATCAACTTGGTTACTCTTCCTGAAAATCAAGGCATTATTGGCGCTTTAAATGCAGGCTTAAGGTTCTGCAAAGATAATGCTTTTGACTACATTGTTCGACTTGATTGTGATGATTATGCTGGCAAAGGGCGCCTTGAAAGCCAAATAACTTTTTTAGATGAAAATCCTGATTATGTTTTAATTGGTGGGCAGGCGCAAATATTTGAAGAGCATCCTGATCAAAGTGAACGTCTGAAAATATATCCAACTAGTAATGATACGTTAAAAAAACAAATGCATAAAAACTCATGCTTTGTTCATGCAGGTGTTGCTTACAGACTTGATGCAGTTATTAAAGCAGGTCTTTATAGTAATAATTATCGCCATATCGAAGATTATGAGCTATTTATGCGTCTTTGCAAATTGGGGAAAGTTGCTAATCTAAATCAGGATGTGGTGTTTTACAAATATGATCCAAACTCAATTTCTCAACGCCATAGATCTCTACAGTTAGCGAATTCGATAAGGGTTATGCTGAAAAATTTTAATTTTTCACTGAAAGAAAGCTATATAGGGGTTTTTCTGAAATTAGTACTGTTGTGTATTCCTCATGTAATTTCTACAGCCCTGAAAAAGAAAGTATTAAATAATAAAGGGGAGCAACATGCATAGTTTCCTCGTGAAAATGTTAAGTGGAAGCTTTCTTCTTTGCATCTTTTTGTATCCATTTATTGTAGAAGGCTTTCACCTGCATGTGATACCGCAAGCTTTATTATTGGCTTTAGGCTTCTGCCTATTGTTCAATCGAAGTGGTGATACAATGCCAGCAGGGGTGCCAGTCCTTGTTATCTTGATGTGTTTTATTTTAACAGGAATGATCCTGTTAGGAGTTAGTCGAGAGAGTTTTGCTGATGAGCCGAATTACCTTTTGCTTGTAAAGCTTTTTGTAAATATTACATCCATAATTCTGTGCGTTTTGTTTTTGGATATTAAGCCTGAGACACAGAAAAGGTTTATTGAGCTTATATTGCTTGTTCATTTTTGCATGGTTATGATGATCTATGGAGGGAAAGCTTTTACTCCTTCTTGGTGGGATCTTGTCATCAAAAGTGCAACAGGGCAAATTTCAAGTGTTGGCCGATATGGATTGGCTTTTGATATCGAACAGTGGTTTGGCAATAAAAACTTGGTTGGCTCTTTCTGGGGGATGCTAAGTGCCTATTATCTTTATCTTTGTGTGACATTTAAAATGAGGGTAAGCTGGTTTTTCTACATTATTGGCTTACTCTTAGCATTAGTTTGTTTTTCGCGTGCTGCAGAAGTGATTGCTCTTGTACCTTTGCTGGTATACTTCGCTTTGCGTTTTAATACGCGAATTTTGTTTTATCTGATGTTTGCGCTTTCTATTCCTGTTGCTTTAATATTTATTAATATTCTGGTTCAATTCAATGATACTGATGGCTTCTATACTCGCTTTTTAAGTTGGGTGTATTTCTTTGAGGAGGCTGGCGATTTTTGGATCGTTGGGCAAGGGTTTAGCTTGTTGAATGAATCAATTGATTTGGGGGAAGGTAGTCTTTCAACTGGTAATTATCATGTTTTCTTTATGAACCAGATTGCGACTTATGGGATCGGTTTTTTGTTCTTGTACGTGTTGTATTTTATCTTGTTTTTTAGCATCTGTAAAAAAGTTGGGGCATACGGACGTTATCTTCTTATTCCATTATCAGCCTATTCGGTGAACGTTATGGTGCAAAATTATGGTGTGGAATTCCAGGTTCTTTATCCTTTCATCTTAATCGGGGCTGTTTCAAATTTTAAATATTTACAGAGTGCACAAATGAGAAATGGATTGATGGCGAGAAATGATTTAGCTGTGGCAAATCGTGAATTATTGGTAGTCAATACTAGGCTTTGAACAAATGGTCGATTTTGTTGCTTGTAACAACATTCAAAATAAAGAACAGTTTAATCAGTTCTCACAGAATGCACGTTATCTGAATAAACGTGAATGGATGAAGACCAAGGTTATAAATAAAGGTGAGTTTGCCTTGGCTTGGTCATCAGTCGAATGTGGTGATGATCACTTTGCCCAAGATACTAAGGGAGATTTTTTTCTTCTTCTTGGAACGGCTAGCTATCGAAATAAGCCAATCCATGGAAATATTGCGCAAGATGTACTGAAATTTAGTTTAGACGAAATAATTCAAGAGCTTCGCCTCTTTGAAGGACGCTATTGTATTGTACTTGTTAAAGGTAAAGATTTAATAGTTTCAGAATCTACATTGGGTACTATCACTGTATATTATAGTAAAGAAGGTGATCAAACTTACTTCTCAACATCACAACAAATTCTAAATGTTTTTAGTCCGAAGGAATTGGATGTTAATGGATTAAAACAGAGATGTTTGTATTACTGTAACTTTGTGTCCACGTTGTTAAAAGGTGTCGTTACAATGCCACATGACTCTTTTATAAAGGTGTCAGAAGGTAATAAATTAGTAACAACTTCTTTTGATCGTATTAAAGCAAATAAAGAGCCTTTAGTTACAAGTTACAGTGAAGCAGCTGATTTTTGTCAGGAAAAAGTTAACGCGGCATTTAAAGCTCAGTTATCTTGTGAACAGAAACCTGTTTCTCTGATGCTATCAGGAGGAAGGGATTCTCGTTATATCTCTCAGTTGACATTGGAAAACATAGGGTCGGAAAATGTCAATCACATTACATGTGGTGACTTTAAAGACATTGAAATAAGAGTAGCTCAAAATTACACAAAATATTTCGGCTATAATCATGAAGTGGTTAACCCTGCTCCTTTGAACTCTGACGATATACTAGATTTTGTTTGGCAATGCGAAGACCTTAACATTGTTATGATGATTGATAATGATTTAGTTCCTCATTTAAGACGAAATCAGAGCGTTATTCTAGAAACTAACTCACCGGAATTATTTTTTGGTCATATTGAGCGTGGCTATGGACCCTACGATAAAATTAATTATAACTTTACTTGGAATGTTAATTCATGTGTAAAAGCTAAAGATATTGTTCACGGGGAAGAAATATGTGAGCTAACACTTGCAGAAAGTGATGTCTTAATTGACCGTTTGGATGAAGATATAAATAGTTTTACTAAAACGGCATTGTTTGACCTAACTGTGCTACAGCGTAATTGGTGTTTTCATATGCATAGAGCTTATGATCAAGCTCATCCAACTTATAATATTTTTGATTCTTCGCATATGATTGATGTCTTTCAACGGATCCCCAAAGAGATGTTGCAGGATTATAAATTGTATGATGAGATTGTGCATCGTTTTTATCCTGATGCGTTTCATATGGCAACGACTCGTGAAATTACCCCCAGTAAAATTTATCAAGCTGTTCGTCGCTCAATTGGAAATGCTAAATATATGCTTGATGCATTCAATATGCCAGGTCCTTTGGGCTCGTTGATTGAGCAAAGCCGTCCAAATATTTCTGTATTTATCAAGGAAAATACTCATTACCTTGAGGGTGTTTTCAGTGATGAATTTATTGAAAAACTTTTGAGAGAAATAGATAAGAACTTTCTTTATAATCGAATAGGTAAATTGCCAACTTTGATCAATCAAAGGGATTATCTTATAGATTACGATATTCTGGCAGCATGCTTTGTTATTGCTTTCCAATTGAACTTAAAAAAGCCCAGAAGTTACGGAGAAGTCACAAGCCTAACAAATATGGGATCGTGATTAGGCGTTACTTAATATTCTAATAAGGTAGAAAAATGAAGGTAGGAATACTCGGTGGTGGGGGGCGGATTGGTATCCGCCTAGCACAGTGGCTCGTTAAAAATACGCAATGGCAAGTAGCGCCTTTAGTTAGAAACCAGCTTAGCCTATCGCATCTTCAGGAAACTTATCCTGAAGCACGTGTCGTGGATGTCTTTAATGATGACGAGCCATTCGATGGTTGCGATATAGTCTTAAATTTAGCGCGTATCCGAAAACAACCAGGTTTAGATGCCAAATTAAATGAAGAACTTACAAGCAAAGTTCTATCTAAGTTCAATGGGAAGCTTTTTGTCCAATTTAGCTCTATTGAAATTTATGGGGCTCTGTTGGATGAAAAAACGTATAATTTAGATTGTCCAAAGCCTAATACAGGGTATGGACTTGAAAAATTAACTGTCGAAAAAGTGTGTCAAATGAAGGCGGACAGCCCTGCAAAAAGAGTATCTCTTAGGGTCGGTAATGTTTTTGGCAGTAATCTACTTTGGAGTTCTAGTACATTTAATCAATGTTTAAAGGGGGTAGAGCAAATTCCATTTGATGGCAATCTGCCTTCCAACGCCATTCATATTTCGCATTTAGGTAAAATAATTTTTTGGCTTGGCCAGAATATTGATCAACTTAAACCTTATGAAATCTTCAATGCAAATAATTCACCAGCCTTAACTTGGCGTGAATTTTTTGATGCTCATTCATCTGCTTTAAAAGCTCAGCCCCTTAAAGGGATGAAGGAAGAACACTCACAGCATATTTATGATAACTTACGTTCAAAATTAAACAAAAACCCGTTTTTATCCGCTATTACTTCTTTGAAAAATAGCGGTGTGGTTTCTGTAAAACGCTCGAAGTTAAAAGAATCTGATGACTTTAAAAGATCCGCAGTTTTGATTTTGAACAAAGTACCTGATCAATTAGCTAAAAGTATTTTCTCAACTGGTAAAAAGGCTGTTCAACTTTCAGGATCTGGTCCTGGGGCATCAGTGGCTACGAGCGAAGCACCTTGGTTGTATTCTAATTTGATGGAGAATGATCAAAGAATGTCTGTAATTCCAGAAACATCATTAGAAGATATATCTCTAGACTTACAAGATTTTGCTCAGAACTTTCTACCAAGTCTAACAAAAGTTTAAGCTATGAAAAAATATAATATAGGTATCATCGGTGCAGGTAATATTATATCTGCGCGCCATAGTAAAGTTTTGGCAGGTCGTCCCGATTTAAATGTTAAGTGGGTTTTTGATATAAATCAGGAAAACCGTGATCAAATTACGTCCTTATTTCAAAGGGCTGTTGCAATTGATAATATTAATCATGAACTAACTAAAAACACTGATGCTGTAATTATGACAGTACCTGTTGGTGTTCGTGCGGGCTTTTGGAGTAGGGCTTTTGAAGAGTCTTGGGCCGTTTTTTGCGAAAAGCCAATATCTTTAGACTATGAAGACTACACAAACATATGCTCACGAGCAAAAAAGGCCAAAAGCCACCTTTTTACAGGTTTTAACCGACGTTATTATCATTCTACAAAAGTTATTCAGAACCTGAAACAACAAGGCTACTTGGATCAATTAGAAGGTATTATTCTATCAGATTGTCAGGTGTGGGCGAATGTTGGACTTGTAAAGAATACTTTTCTGTCAAATGAAAAATTAGCGGGTGGCGGCGTTTTGATGGAGACAGGATCACATAGCCTTGATCAAGTTGCTAATATGCTAGACTTAAAAGCCCCGTCTATTGATGACGTTGAGATGTCGAAAATGGTTGATTTTGGAGAAACAAGCATTTCTGGTTCTTCTTCTGTCGAATTTGCAGGAAGGCGAATTCCTTTAACATTCCGTTATTCGGTTTCTTATGATGCAATGAACGGGGTATTTTTAAAGCTGCCAAATGGTTATATATTTATCGAGCATGCCCCCGCAGCTATTCCTGAATTCAGATCAAGGGACTTGCAGTACCTATATAAAATGGATGTTTCCAGTGATGGTATTACAGATGTTGATTACGCATGCATGTGCCAATGGGAAGATTTTATTAGTAAGCTTAATTTAAACCAAGAGCCAATCGACTATATCAAAGAATATGATAAGGCTGAATTCGTTGTTAAGTTTATCGACAAAGCATATAAAGCAGCTGCTAATTAAGTGTAATGGCCATCAGCAAAATTATAAACCTGCTCCGTTCTGAAAAGATGATGAGTGTCTTATTTTCTTTCGGTATCAAGGGGGGGAGTGCGTTTTTTGGATTTGTAACAATAATTTACTTAACAAATACTATGTTGGTTAGTGAGTTTGGCTACTTATCCTATTGCTTGTCATTGGTAAATATAATACTGATGCTTTGTTCTTTTGGTCAATCAAGTTTGATTATCAGGCAGACAGCTAGATCAATTGCTGAGAATGTATCTTACTCAGGTCTTCTTCCCAAAGCACTGAGCTTTTCCTTTTTCTTAGCAGTAATTTGTATCTGTTTTACTATATTTTCTTTGTTCTTTTTCCCTTCCCAGAGGGTTGGAATTCAAATCTTTCTAATAGTCGCAATATCTGTTCCAGCTATGGTGTTTTGCCGTTTGGTAAGTGCAAGTTTGCAAGGGCAATATAAAATTAGAGCAGGTCAAATGGTCGATGAATTCCAACGACCTGCTTTCTTTTTGTTCTTTTATGGCTGTGCGAATATTTGGCTTTACAATACGATGACATCGCAAAATGCTGCATTAGTTTTCTTTATTGCGAATGTTGTAGCATCAATAGTTGCCTATTTAGTATATAAACGACTTTCTGGTGAGAAATCGGTTTTTCAATTAAAATTTCCAGAGCGTCAATGGCAAAACCAAGCGTTTCCATTTTTCATTGCTACATCTGTCACCTTTATCAATCAAGAAACAGATGTTCTTATGTTGGGCGCTTTAGGGTCAATGGATGATGTTGGTTTATACAAACCATCTCAGAAAATTGTATTTTTGTTATCCTTTGTTTTATACGCAACCAATGTAATCGTGCAGCCTAAAATAGCTGCTGCATATACTAAGAAGGATGTGGATGCATTGTGGAGAAATTTACGGTGGGCATGTCGCATTGTTTCGCTAATGGCTCTGCCGTTGATTATCATCATAACCTTATTGAGTGATCACCTTTTAGGTGTTTTCGGTGAAGGTTATGTGAAAACTCAGGAAACTCTGTTTATCTTAATTACAGCGCATTCCTTCAATGTCTTTATTGGTGGTATGGCTGGTAGCTTGCTAAATATGACGCAGTATCAAAAGATTACTTCAATCTCTTTATTTGTTTCTCTTATTGTTAACGTACTTATGAATGCGTTATTAATTCCGCACCTTGGAATTAAAGGGGCGGCAATTGCGACGCTTTGCAGCTTTATTGTTTGGACAACAACACAAGCTTATTACTCTTGGAAGAAATTAGGTTTGTATCCTTTCCTTTTCTGGTGTTTTAGAAAAAACTAAAGGGATATGATTTTACTTCCAAAACCCTGCGTTCATTGATAGGGATTTGCATAAAGTTGTTGGGAGTTTTTTGTAGGATCTGCCTAGTTTATAAGCGATTACCTTTGCAGCACAGCGGCAAACGGAAGTAATAACGGCTAGAGGGTTATTCTTCAGAAGGTAGCTGATTTCGGAAAAAACAAACTTTTTCCCCTCACCCGTAGCGCGACCAAAGTTTTTGAGTATCCATCCTTCTGCAACGTGGAAAACGCCAATATCAAAACAACGTTTGAAATCTTCTTTGATGGTATAATTATGGGAATGGCGAACAAGGGCGTCACTTGCATAAGCGACAGACTGCCCAGCTAAAACCATTTTTGCTGCTAGGTACATATCTTCACCAAAGATAATATTATCAGGGAATCCTCCATACTCTTTGTATTTCTTTAAACGATAAGCAGAGAAAGAGTTAGAGCAAAAAGCCGCCTTGATGCCTAGTTGATCAATGGATGCTTTATCTTGCAGGCGAGGGTAGTCAGCATAGCTATAATGACGCTGGTGAATAGCCGTATGTGTCGCATCAAAATGCGGGAGTTGGCGACCATATGCCATTGCAACATCTTCGTTATTGAAGCTCTCAACAAGTTTTTCAATAGCATTGTCATCATGCAAAATCGCATCTTGAGTTAACAGAACTGCAATTTCTATATCAGGGTCTAAAAGGGAAATCGCATAGTCACGGGTTCTGCCATGATCAAAGTTCTCTTTTTTAATAACCTCACATTTAAAGCCAGCGTCTAAACTATATTTGACCGTATCATCTTCTGAAGATGAATCGATAATAAGGACTGTGCTTGGTTTAAAAGTCTGTTTTTGATAGGCAGCAATCCATTCTAGCCAATCTTTGCCTGCATTTCGTGTTGGTACGATCAGACCTACTTTGGCTTCTGATAATTTATTCATTAGTTGAGTGCTTTATGTTTAGGTGATCTGTTAGTTCGAGTGGTTTTTAAGAATAGAGTCTAAATAATCACGATATTCATTTTTCTTGAAAGCTTCGGTTAAAATTTTGAATTGTTCAATATCAATGAAGCCTTTGAATAATGCGATTTCTTCTGGGCAGGCGATTTTCAAGCTTTGGCGTTTTTCAATCGTACGAACAAAATTTGCTGCATCTAGCATAGAACTATGTGTGCCTGTATCAAGCCAAGCAAAGCCACGTCCCATTTGCTCGACTTTCAAATTACCGTTTTTTAAATAGGAATTATTTACATCTGTAATCTCAAGTTCGCCACGCCAAGAAGGTTTGACGTTTTTGGCAATTTCCACCACGTCACTATCATAAAAATATAATCCCGTAACAGCATAGTTCGATTTTGGTACTTCCGGTTTTTCTTCAATGCTGATGGCTTTCCCATTTTTATCAAAATCGACAACACCATAACGTTCTGGGTCATTAACATAATATGCAAAGATCGTGGCGCCACTTTCTTGTTTCATTGCATTTTCAAGAAGGCCAGTGAAATTGTGACCAAAGTAAATATTGTCGCCAAGGATCAGGCAAGATGGTGAGCCATTAAGGAATTCTTCGCCTAAAATATAAGCTTCCGCAAGCCCTTTAGGTTCTTCTTGTACTTTATAATGTAAATCCAATCCCCATTTTTTACCGTCACCTAAAAGCTCTTCAAACATCGGTAAATCACGCGGTGTGCTGATAATAAGTATTTCCTGAATGCCAGCCAACATTAACGTGGTTAATGGGTAGTAAATCATTGGCTTATCATAAACAGTCAGCATCTGCTTGGAGACAGCCAAAGTTGACGGATGTAAACGAGTGCCGCTACCGCCGGCTAGAATGATACCTTTGCGTTTCATGATACTTTCCCTTCAGGAAGCTGATTGAGGCATTCATGGAGGCTTTCTTGCCATTTAGGTAAGGAGAAACCGAATGTAGTTGTGAATTTTTCGGTGTTCAAGGCAGAGAAAGCCGGACGTTTGGCCAGAGTTGGATATTCCTCTGTCGGGATGGGGTGAACAACACAGTCTGCACCACTCCAGCCGTTGCCATAAAGGCGAGAGGCTTGGTCATTAATTTCTAAAGCAAAATCGAACCAGGAACAGCGACCTTCAGCAACCATATGATAGGTGCCGAATTGGTTGAAGGAAGCAGAACAAATATCACCAGCCATCTTCAGAATCGCTTTAGCAATTTCTTGTGCTGATGTTGGGGTGCCAAACTGATCATTGACCACGCGAATTTCAGGGTAAGCTGCCATAATCCGTAGCATGGTTTTGACAAAGTTATTACCTGTGTGGCTATAGACCCAAGCTGTTCTAAGGATGATGTGCTTGTCACAGACGTTGCGCAAAGCCTCTTCCCCTGCGCGTTTGCTGCTGCCATAGACCCCCGTAGGTGCCATAGGATCCTCTTCTTTATAAGGTGTCTCTTGGCAACCGTCGAAAACATAGTCGGTTGAAATATGAATTAGCGGTTTATCCAAAGAACTTGCCAGTTTGCCCAGAACTTCCACTGCATCGCGATTAAGTGCAAAAGCATTGGCTTTGTCTTCCTCTGCCTTGTCGACAGCCGTGTAGGCGGCGGCATTGACGATCAAGTCTGGGCTCAGAGGAGCAATCTTTGCCTGCAGATCATCTGCTGATAAAATATCAACTTCGTTGCGACCAAAGCTGTACAGTTGGATGTCCGGGCTGCGTTGTGCTTCTTGTTGAAGCATTTGGGCTACCTGACCATTGCGGCCCAAGACAATGATATTCATTACAAGGTACCTAAGCGTTGACCTTGATAAGTGCCTTCCAAAATTGGACGCCACCAGTTTTCATTTTCCAGATACCATTGCACGGTATGTTCAAGACCGGTTTCGAAGGTATGTTTTGGTTTCCAGCCTAGCTCGTCATAGATTTTGGTCGCGTCAATTGCATAGCGCCAATCGTGGCCTGGACGGTCTGTCACATAAGTTACTAGATCGTCGAAATCCTGTACCTCAACATCACGGGCAAGTTTTATAACATTCGCGTGGATTTCCTTGATTACGTCGATGTTGGAAAATTCGTTATGACCACCAATGTTGTATTTCTCGCCGATTTCGCCTTTCTCAAGAACAAGTGCAAGAGCTTCTGCGTGATCTTCCACGTGTAACCAATCGCGGACATTTTCACCTGTGCCGTAAACTGGCAGCTTCTTACCTTGCAAGATATTGAGAATCATCAACGGAATCAGCTTTTCTGGGAACTGGAACGGACCGTAGTTGTTAGAGCAGTTGCTGATGACAACAGGTAGGTCATAGGTATGAAGCCAGGCGCGTACCAGATGGTCGGAACTTGCCTTACTGGCTGAATAAGGAGAGTTCGGTTGATAAGGTGTTTCTTCAGTAAAGAGGTCTGTTTCGCCTAAAGTGCCATAAACCTCGTCGGTAGAAATATGGTGGAAGCGGAACTTCTCTTTACGCTCTTCTTCCAAATCGGCGTAATATTTTCGGGCGACTTCCAATAAAGTGTAGGTACCGATAATATTGGTTTCCATGAAAGCACCCGGACCGTCGATGGAGCGATCTACATGGCTTTCGGCTGCCAAATGCATGATGGCATCGGGCTGAAATTCTTCAAAAGCTGAAGTCATGGCCGCCATATCGCAAATATCGGTCTGACGGAATTGGTAGTTCGGTTGCTTTTCAACAGAAGCAAGAGAATTCAGGTTTGCGGCGTAAGTTAATTTGTCAATATTGAGAACATCCCATTTATAGTCCGCGACCAACAATCGAACGACAGCAGACCCAATAAACCCTGCTCCACCTGTAACAATTATTTTCATGTTAACTTTCGCCTATAATTAATTTGTTTGTCGTTATGATTACCAAGAATAAGTCTTCAGTTCGTCTTCCAGGTTGGAAAAAGAAAGCCCGGCGGCATCTTTTCGTGACAGGACCACATCGGCTGCATCCACTGGCCAGTCAATATTCAGGGCTTCATCGTTCCACATAATGGAGACTTCGCTTTCGGGGTTGTAATAATCAGACACCTTGTAAATAACTTCTGTGTCTTCTTCCAAAGTGACAAAACCATGTGCAAAGCCTTTCGGGACAAGGATCTGGGACCAGTTATCCGCGGAAACTTCTGCTGCAACCCATTTTTTGTAATGCACTGAGTCAGGACGTAGGTCAATGGCTACATCCCATATCTTACCTCTAACTACACGTACAAGTTTGTCTTGTGCGAAAGGTGGTTTTTGGTAGTGCAGGCCTCGAAGAACGCCTTTACTGTGTGACATTGAGTGATTGTCTTGGACAAAGTTTATGTCAATACCGTATTCTGATAGAGAACTACAATTATATGTTTCTGAAAAGAAGCCTCTTTCATCTCCAAATTTTTTTGGTGTGATTAGTTTAACTTCAGGAATGCTCAACGATAAAGTTTTCATTACTATTTCAATTTATTATAAAATATAGGCTTGTTAAATTCAGGTCGCCACGGATTTAACTATTGGGCAAAATTGAACTCAGCAGGGGGAGCTTCGTTAAGGGGTGTCATACTATGCCTGCTCGAAGGCAGTCGTGTATATGTAAGATACCAAGCACTTTTTTGTCTCCATTCGTAACAAAAAGGCTTGTGATTGTTTTTTCATTCATCAATGCAAGAGCTTCGGCAGCTAAGGCATGAGGGGCTATAGTTTGTGCGTTTGGCGTCATAATAGCTCCTGCATCTTTTTTGAGCAACTCGTCGTTCATGTTTCGGCGTAGGTCACCGTCAGTTATGACGCCCAGCAAATTCAAGTCTATATCAGTAACTGCTACACAGCCAAAACTTTTGGATGTCATTTTTAAAAGAGTTTCACTCATCTTTGTTTGTTGTGTGACGAACGGTAGGCTATTGCCTTTGTGCATAAGGTCTTCGACTTTTAATAGCTGATTACCTAAGCTGCCCCCTGGGTGGAAATTCTTAAAGTCGTCGGAGGAAAAGTTTTTGCGTTTAAGCAATGTCACGGCTATGCAGTCGCCAAGTGCAAGTGTCATTGTTGTCGATGTTGTCGGTGCTAGGTTAAAAGGGCAGGCTTCTTTTACAGCCGGTAAAGTAAGGGTGATGTCGGCAGCTTCGCCTAGGGTGCTTTGTGGGCGAGATGTAATAGCTATGAGCGGTATGGTAAAACGCCGGCTATAAGCGATGAAATCTGATAACTCAGATGTTTCTCCAGAATTGGATATTGCAAGTATGGTGTCTGCTTGAGTTGCCATACCAAGATCCCCATGGCTAGCTTCGCCAGGGTGGATGAAAAATGCTGGAGAGCCAGTGGAGGCTAGTGTAGCTGCTATTTTGCGGCCGATGTGACCACTTTTCCCCATACCAGTTACGACAATCCGTCCTCTGGTGTTAGACAGAGCATCAACAGCTTTTACAAAGGATACATTCAAACTCTTAGAGAGTGACTGCAATGCGTTAGTTTCTACGGCGAGGACTTGTTTTGCACGGTTTAGGTCTATTGTTGAAGATTTTTTCTCATTAGTTTTTGTTTTAACGGGCATTGCAGAGAAAACTTTCTATTGTGACTTCATTAGGAAATTTAAAACTAGTGTGAACGATGTTAGAATAGATATGGATAGGAGGTTATTTAGTCATATTGTACTAGGTTTTGTTGAATTTGGGCAAGTCGAAAACTCCCACTCCTCAGTACATCCAAGTTTTCAATGTATCTTGCAACAATTTCTGGAGACTTCCAACCGCCGGCTTGCATGATAGAGCCGATGTCTATTCCGGCTGCTGCCATATCTTGGGCGGCACCAACCCGAGGTGAGTGACCTGAGAGGCCATTAACGATTTCTTGAGGGAGGTTTGCTTGTTTTGCTAATGCTTTTATAATTCGGGGAATTGAATCGGAGGACATTGGCTTGCCCATTGTATTATGGCGATGGATGCGCCGTAAAATAGGGCCTTCGGTAAGTTTCGTGCGTTTTAGCCATTCATCTATAAAGCAGAGTGTGCGTGGAGATATATAGGCGAATTTGCCGCTGCCTTCTTGATCTGTTTTAGATCGCCGAATGAGAATTGTTGCACCGCCTTGCTGAACCCGTTGAATATCTTCAATTCTTAAACAAACGACTTCGGATCGACGACGGAGCGTGTCGTAGCTTAGTGTTAAAAGGATGCAGTCCCTCAAACCTTTTAGATTCGGCTTAATGGAATTAATGATCTTGTCTCTGATCTCCGCAGTTAATGGATGGGCTTGATTTTGACGTCGCCCTTTTTGTCTGTGGAGCCGACGAAGAGCCAGGAAAACTATTTCTTTTTTTGTGGGGTCATTATGTCCTTTAAGTCTGTGAATGCGGCCGATTGATGAAATCTTACGTCTGATCGTTGCTGGTGAGAAAGTATGTGTGTTGTCTTCAATGTAAAGAGTAACGGTCTCTGCATTGCTAGGAAGGCATGAGTAACCTTTCAAATCACACCAATCCATATAAGCAGTAAAATCTGCTTTGTAGGCGCGTAAGGTGTTTTCAGAGTATGCCCCAGTGAGTGTAGATAGGTCTATTTCTTTCATTTTTACATCATATATTTATTAATATATAAAAAAATAATATTAAAATAATAAATAAATTTCAAGTGTTTGGTCTGGTAAGGCTAATTGTGCTATTGAACAGAGATGATATCTGGTCCTCAAATACGAGCCGCAAGGGCAATTCTGAAGTGGAGTGCTGCTGATTTAGCAAGGGCTGTTGGGGTAACATTGCCGACAATACAGAGAATGGAAAAATTTAATGGTGTTCCGTCTGTTCAAGCTAGGACGCTATCTGGCGTTCAAAAGGCTTTAGAGGCAGCAGGGGTAAAATTTATTGGAGAACCGGAAGTCAACCCAGGAGTTCAGTTGGTGCAAAAAGAACGTGCATCCGATGAATAGCCTTGAAGGTGGTGGTTAAGCTAGGGGTAGGTTATGTCAGAAACAAAATCAGTTCGAATTAGAACAAGGGCTACTGAAAACAAAGATGCAGGCTCTGATGGTCCGACATATTTAACTCCAGCTCCATTAATTGAAGGCGAAGACATTGAGGAGTTTGAAGAATTCCAGCAAGCCTGCTTTTCAGCCATAGGGCCAAAAGATGTAATTGAGGAAGTTTGGCTAGGCGATTTCGTAAACTATACTTGGGAAGCCAAAAGGTTACGCGAAATCAAAGTAGGTCTTATGTCAACTAAGCGATTGGATGGGGCTTCTCGTATCCTTCAGAAGTTTACTCCTTTGGGCCGTTTCGGCCTTGAGGAGTTTGGTGATCTTTCTGAGAATGAGAATGGCAGTCGGGTTGAGGCGGCAAAAGAAGTTCTTGCCGAGCATGACCTTCCGGAAGTTTCTATGATTGCGGAAGGCTTTCTTGGTAGTTTTCAGCAGCTTGAGACATTGGATAAGTTGATCGCCTCTTATGACTTTAGACGCGATAAGGCCCTAACTGAACTTGAAAAGAGAAGGGAAAGTTTGGCGAGGAAGGCCAGGGCTTATGCTGAAAAGATCGAAGACGCAGATTTTGAAGAACTATAGAATCGTGGAATTCTATAGATGGCTGGTACTAGACGAAGAAATGCAAATCAGAAAAATGCAAGTAAGAGTACGGGCCCTAAAACGTTAGAAGGGAAGGCTAAGTCTTCACAAAATTCACGACGGCATGGTTTTTCATCTAAGATCGTTCTTGATTCCCAGCAAGAAGAACAGGTTATACCAAAACCCGCGACCTCTGACTCATAAAGGGGATTCCCAAAAGGCTTAAATTCTGATTCAACATAGAAAACGAACAGGAGTTTTCT
>NZ_JAWLVJ010000037.1:0-22910 GCF_033100395.1 Terasakiella sediminum
TCGTTGTGCCATCAGAGACAGAGAAGTTGATGGGCTGCTCGCCCTCTTCATCAGACACAATCGTCCAGGTGCCATCCCCATTATCAGTGATGGATACATCCGGGTCTGTGCTGGAAACATCCGTGATAGAAAGCGTATCGCCATCCACGTCACTTGCTGCCGCCAGAAGGTCCGCTGCTGTCAGGGTATATTCCGCATATTCTGTGCCGTCTGCCAGATCGATAGAGTCAATCACAGGGGCGTCATTTTCAGGCGTCACCGTCAGGTTCACGGTGGCAATCTGGGTTTCCCCATCGTTATCGGTGACCGTATAGGTAAAGCTGTCCGTGCCGTTATAATCATCAGCNAGGTTCACGGTGGCAATCTGGGTTTCCCCATCGTTATCGGTGACCGTATAGGTAAAGCTGTCCGTGCCGTTATAATCATCAGTTGGTGTATAGGTCACCGTGCCATCGTCATTCAGGACCGCAACACCGTTTGTGGGTTGCGTAATGCCTGTGACCGTGCCGCCATCAACGATGGTGTCATTGTCAATCACATTGATGGTTTTGCTGCTGTCTTCGGCCAGCGTGGCACTGTCATCGGCCAATGTATTGTCGATATCATTAATGTCGATATTGACCGTTGCATTGGTGATTTCGCCGTCTTCATCTGTCACGGAATAAGTGAAAGAGGCATCCGTCCCATCATAGCCCGCATCCGGCGTGAAGGTAATAGTGCCTGCATTAAAGTCGATAGAGACTTCCCCATGTTCTGTTTCAGTCACACCTGTGATGGTGCCGCCATCAACGATGTTGTCATTAGCGAGCAGGTCAGAAATATTAAAGGTGACGGATTTATCCTGATCGGTTTCACCAGAATCATCAACAGGGGCGTTATCCACGTCTGCAAAATCAATGACTGCGGTCTGGCTGACCGTTGCGCCCTGATTGTCTGTCACTGTGAAAGTGATGCTTTCTTCACCTTCTTCAGAGGAAACGATTTCCCAGGAACGTTCCGCATCACCCGGTTGAGTGACTTCATTAATGGTCAGGTTGGAACCACCTGTAATGCCTGTAACTTCGAGGTCAGCACCAACATCCACGTCAGAAGCGTTCGCCAGCAAATCACTTTCAGAAATGGTGTAAGTCGCATATTCAGTGCCATCCGCCAGATCAACGCTATCAACCACAGGGGCATCATTGACGGAATCAATGGTCAGATTGACGGTTGCAATCTGGGTTTCGCCATCATTATCGGTGACTGTGTAAGTAAACGTATCAGCGCCATGGTAATCATCAGCTGGCGTATAGGTCACCGTGCCATCCGCATTCAGGACCGCAACACCGTTTGTCGGTTGGGTAATGCCTGTGACCGTGCCGCCATCAACGATGGTGTCATTATCGATCACATCAATAGTGCGTGAACTATCTTCAGAAAGCGTCACATTGTCATCGATGAGGGTATTATCAATATCATTGACATCAATATTGACCTTCGCGGTTGAGGTTTCCCCATCTTCGTCTGTCACCGTGTAGGTGAAAGACGCCTCATCCCCATCATAGCCAGGTGTCGGGGTGAAGGTTACCGTGCCTGCATCCAGATCAATCGAGACGTTGCCGTTTTCTGTATCCGCGATGCCCGTGATGGTGCCGCCGTCGATCATATTATCGTTGGCAAGCAAATCCGCAATATTGAGCGTTACAGAACTGTCCTGATCCACCGTTGCGGTGTCATCAACAGGTGCGTTATCTACATCGGCAAAATCAATGGTGGAGGTTGCTGTCGTCGTCAGCGTACCATCAGAAACAGAGAAATTGATCGATTGTTCGCCTTCTTCAGAAGACACGATCGTCCAGGTGCCATTCCCGTTATCAGTAATGGTAACGTCCGGATCGCTTGAGCTGACATCCGTGATAGAAAGTGTATCGCCATCAACGTCGCTTGCTGCGGCAAGAAGATCAGCCGCTGTTAATGTATATTCACTATATTCCGTACCATCGCTCAGATTCAGGCTGCTGACTTCAGGGGCATCATTGACGCCTTCAACCGTCAAAGAGACCTTGGCCGTATCACTTGCCCCATTGCCATCAGAAATGGTGTAATTAAAATCGGTTTCACCGTTCCAATCTTCGCTTGGCGTGAAGACAAAGACGCCATTGCCCAGGTCAACGACCGTGCCCTTTTCCGGCTGATCAAAGCTGGTGATGGTCAGGGTGTCGCCATCAATATCAGTATCATTACTGAGCAATTGATCTTTGGTAAAGATGATCTGCTGGTCTTCTGTGCCGGAGAAAGCATCATCCACTGCAACAGGTGCACCATTTTCATCTACATGAACAGTTACGGTCGCTGTAGAGGTTTCACCATCATCATCAGTGACGGTATATTCAAATTCGAAATTACCTTCTTCGCGAATGGCTGGATCATAGGTGATGGTGCCATCTTCGTTAAGCGTCAGGGTTGCAACGGTTTCATAAGTATTGTTGCCGTCGCCATCCAGCACAGGCGCACCTGTGGCGTCAAACACCTGACGCGTGAGATTGATTGTATCACCTGCTGAAACATCCTGACCTTCAATCTGGGTAATTTCATTGGCATCTTTGAAGGCATCAACAATGGTGGTAGAGCCATTATCAGGCGCAACCGATACGGAGATAGCGTCATCGCCGTGCAGTGAAGACAGATCAATGGCGACGGAATTGTCGTTGCGATCAGAAATGGTGATGTTGGTATCAGCAACCGTGACATTGCCATCGGCGTCCACGGTAACATCAATGGTCTGTACCGTTTCATTGCCATCGCTGTCGGTGACGGTATAAGTCAGCGTATCGGTGCCTTCAAAGCCTTCATTTGGGGCATAGACCAACTGGCCATCCAGGGCTTCATTTGCGTAATCGATGTTGTTGTCAATGATCTCATCATTGCTCAGGACATCAATATCGACCGTCTGATTCCACGCAAGCGAGTCGGAGTCATCCTGCAGCGTGTTATCTACGTCGTAGTTATAATCTTTGGACGATGTATCTGTATCACCATCTTTAGTAATGGTCACAGTAACATTGATATCACTATCCTGGTTTTCAAATCCTGTGCGAATCGTCCAAACGCGCAGGCCATTTTCATCGAGCGTGACTTCAATCGGCACACCGTCAGAAATAATCTGACTGGCATCTTCACTGCCATTTGTGCCATCACCCAGATAATTTTCGTGGTTCAGATAGACCGCGTTAATCTCAGCACTGTCAAACGGGCCAATCGCCTTAATGATATCTGCTTCATAAATAACAATTGGCTTGTCAGGCGTCGGACCTTCTTCCGGCTCTGTGATGATTTCTTCGAAGAACTGCTCATCATCACCAATTACAAATTTTTTCTTCTCTACCTTTTTGATGATATCAATCGGTGCTTCAATATCTCTTTCTTTCTCCTTCACTGGAGCAGGAGTCTCAGTAACGTCGGCAAATACGTCGAGGGTTCCTACGGATGGCGTAATGGCATTATCATCATCATCGCCAAGGGCGGGTTCATCGGCCTCCTCTACGGCGCGCTCACGACGCTCAGCTGTATCTTCTTCAACCTCATCTTCCGAATCAAGACGGGCAAGACCATCCTCAACAAGGTCACGCTGTTCTGCGCCGCCGTCTTCGTCATCAGACAGGTTATCAAGCTGACGATCACCACCTTCGTCGTCGGCAACGATATCTTCTTTGTTGATGAAGTTATCGTCTTCGATCGGAACGATCCCGGCCAGCACATCCTGTTCGGTGCTGAAACCCCCACGGTGGACAGAGGCCATGTAGCCCATATCCTCGACCATTTCCTGTTGACCGCCTGCATTTTCCCGGCCCTGCATTTCGCCGCCGAGTTCCTGATCTTCGGCTTCCTGAAGCGAGGTCAGCTCGTCCAGAATTACCGCATCTTCTTCAGAACCGGATTGGATGTTCGGGTTATTACCCTCACCTTCCTGGTCTTCTGGTTTTTTGCCATCATCTTCGGCCATGATATTCTCCACTGTTTCTTCGTCGTGGAGAATGAACCCTCCGAACGACGTATTTGCCTAGCATTTAAAATACGCTCAGAAAGGCAGAGATTCACGTAAGAACAATGATTTAGATACAGCAAAGGCAATCGTTTGAGCTTAAATCAAACGATTGCCAAAAAGGTACGTAAGTTTACCTAATTTACATAGGTGAGACGTGTGCAGCGCATCATCGCGCTTATACTAAAGGTTATGCAAATCCTTGACGGTCAAGCTTGGTGTAATCGCCTGATTATCAATGATAATTTCAATCAAACTCAGGCCATCAAAGGCCTTTGCTTTTGCAAGGGCATCCTTAAACTGGTGATTTTCATCTACACGCAGGCCAAGGCCGCCCATTGCAGTTGCCATTGCCGCAAAATCGGGATTTTGGAGATCGGTACCACTGATTCGGGTTGCGAATCGTTTTTCCTGATGCATGCGAATTGTGCCATACATGGAATTATTGATAACCAGGACAATCAATTTCAACCCGGCTTGAACGGCTGTTGCAATTTCCTGACAGGTCATCATGAAACATCCATCCCCTGCCATGCAGATCACCGGGCGGTCCGGGTCCACAACAGCGGCAGCAATGGCCGCAGGCAGACCATAACCCATCGACCCACAGGTGGGTGCAAGCTGGGTTCCAAACCCACGATAGCCAAAGAAACGATGACCCCAGATGGAATAATTCCCCGCCCCGTTTGTCAGGACCGTATTGTCGGGAAATTCACGTCGTAAATGCGTCACCACATCGCACATCTGCACGTCACCCACATGAGGGATCGGCGTCGAAAAAGTAAGATAATTGGCACGTAAATCAGTACACCAGTCACCGCGTTTTTCAGCCGTATCGGTTGTGAGGTCTGACAAGGCCTGCAGAAAGGATTGCGAGGTCGAAACGATCCCTAAATCTGCCTGATAGACACGTCCGATTTCTTCGCCCTGTGGGTAAATATGGATGAACTTCTGGGCTAATTTCGGCGGCTTTAAAACGCTGTATCCGTTTGTTGTCATCTCCCCCAACCGTGCGCCGACGACCAGCAAAAGATCGCTTTCATCAATAGATTTTGCAAGATTGGGATCAATCCCGATCCCCACATGACCAACATATTTTTCGTGATCATTATTGACATAACTTTGGCATCTGAATGACGCAGCCACCGGGATATTTTCCCGGGCTGCGAAATCTTCCAGAAGCTTTTGGCAATTGGCTGACCAGCCGCCCCCGCCCACGATAATCAAAGGCTTTTCAGCTGCAATCAAAGCGTCTTTCACCGCCTGCATATCATCCGGGTGTGGCGCTGAAACGGAAGGGCGATAGGGCGTGAGCGTGGCAGGTGGCTTCGCCGGACCACTGAGCATATCTTCGGGTAGTGCCAGCACAACAGGACCGGGCCTTCCGGATGTGGCAACCTGATAGGCACGCGCGATATATTCGTCCATCCTGTCCGCGTCATCAATTTGCGCCACCCATTTCGCCATCTGGCCGAACATGCGGCGATAATCAATTTCCTGAAAGGCTTCGCGATCCATCATGTCGCGTGCGACCTGACCGATAAACAGGATCATGGGTGTTGAATCCTGAAAAGCCACATGGACACCCGCACTGGCGTTTGTCGCCCCCGGCCCCCGGGTCACCATACAGATGCCGGGACGACCCGTCAGCTTGCCATAGGCTTCCGCCATCATGGCCGCGCCACCTTCCTGACGGCAGGTGATGAAGTCCAGCTCATCCGCGTCGTAAAGCGCATCAAGAACGCTGAGATAGCTTTCCCCGGGTACACCGAAGATTTTGTCTGCACCATGGAGTTTCAACTGATCCACAAGGACCTGTGCACCTGTTAGTTCTGACATAGCTGATCCATCTGCTCTTGCTTGAAACCGAGAATGACACCCGTGGGCGTAACAAAGACAGGACGTTTCATCAGGGCGGGATTTTCCGCCATCAGATCAATGGCTTTTGCTTCATCCACATCTGCTTTTTGCGCCTCATCCAGTCCGCGCCAGGTGGTACCGCGCTTGTTCAGCAAGGCTTCCCAGCCAAGGTCAGATGCCCAGGCAGCAAGATCATCACGGGTTAATCCGTCTTTTCTGACATCATGGAATTCAAAGGCAATTGATTGAGATTCCAGCCATTTTTTCGCCTTGCGGCAAGTATCGCAATTTTTCAAACCAACGAGCTTAATCATTCTATTCACACTATTTTTTTAACACTATCCGAAAGAATTAGGGTAAAAGATGTTTAAATCAAGGCAGTGATACAGACAAATTTGAAAGCGGTGATTTCATGAAGGCATGGCAGATTAAAGATCAGTTTGGACTTGAACATTTAACCCTGTCCGACATGCCGACGCCCAAGCTGAATTCCGGTGAAATTCTGCTAAAAATGGAAGCAGCTTCCCTGAACTACCGTGACATGGTCACGGTTGCAGGGGGCTACGGAAAATCAGTCAAGACACCCCTGATCCCTTGTTCCGATGGTGTGGGTGTTGTGGCGGAATGCGGGCCGGACACCAATTTGTTTCAGGTCGGGGATCGCATTTGCCCCAGTTTCTTCCCAAAATGGAAAGATGGCCCGGCGCGCCCCGGGCGCCTGCCCGATGCACTGGGAGGAGCCTATAGTGGTACTCTCTGTGAATATATGGCCGTTTCTGAAACGGCCTGCGTGAAAGCACCTGATCACCTAAGCCCGGTTGAAGCGGCCAGCCTGCCCTGCGCCGCACTGACGGCCTGGAGTGCGCTGTTCGAGCTAAGTTCGCTTACATCCAGTGACTGCCTTGTCATTCAGGGGACGGGAGGTGTCGCGCTTTTCGCCCTGCAACTGGCCAAGGCTGCAGGTGCACAGGTGCTGATCACTTCTTCCAGTGATAACAAGCTGGAAAAGGCCAAGGCCCTTGGGGCTGATTATTGTGTAAACTATCTGGATACGCCGGAATGGGACCGGGAAGTCAAAAAGATATGGGCACATGGGGCCGATCACATCATTGAACTGGGCGGGGCACAAACGCTGGAACAATCTATTCGCGCAACGCGCATCGGTGGACATATCAGTCTGATCGGTGTTCTAAGCGGGGCAAATACCAAAGAAATCCCGCTGCCTATGATCCTGATGCGCAACATTTGCATTCAGGGGGTCACGGTTGGATCACGCAGTGGGTTTGAACGCATGAACAGTTTTATTTCCAAACACCAGATTACGCCTGTCATTGATCGCACCTTTGATTTTGACGACGCCGTTGATGCCTTTCGATACCTGGAACAGGGCCAGCACTTCGGCAAAGTCTGTGTGGCGTTTTAAAGATGGAACTGCAAGAACTCAGAGATCTGGCGTTTGGATATTTCCAAAAGGGAAATTTCATCACCGCCATTTCCATGCAGGAAAAGATCTGTAAAGAAAAGGACCCGACCTACAACGACCTGAAAACCCTTGCCCTGTTTGTCATCACGGCCGGGGATTACAAAAAAGGTTTGCGTGTTTTTAACCGCCTGAACAAGGCCTTCCCAGATCATAATGACGCAGAGATCGTGGAAACCATTGGCCTGTGTCATATGCGTCTCGGGAATTATGATGCTGCCGTTGCGCCTTTTGAGAAAGCGGCGGAACTTAATCCGACAAAAGCCAATACCCATGACGGATTGTCCGAACTTTATAATCTGATTGGCCAACAGGAGTTAAGCATCAAACATGGTGAAGAAAGCCTTCGTCTCAAAGACTTGGAAAATAGGGACGAGCCTTTACTGGATTTAGTTCAAGTGCCTGTCCCTTCCTTTAACTCCAATGATCCGACAAAAAACATCATTGCTTTCAGCCTGTGGGGCAAGGCCGAAATTTATACAAAAGGTGCGCTTTTTAACCTGCAATTTGCCCGCAAGATTTACCCGGAATGGACTTGTCGTTTCTATGTGGATGCGTCCGTGCCAAAAGACATTATCGACCATCTTAATCGCAATGGGGCGCAAGTCATAATGATGGAAAAACCCAGCCATCCTTATACAGGATTATTCTGGCGTTTCATGGTCTGCAACGATGAAACTGTGGATCGATATCTGATCCGTGACGCTGATTCCATCCCATCTCCCCGTGAACGTGCGGCGGTGGATGACTGGATAAAAAGCGAGAAACATTTTCATGCCATGCGCGATTACGCCACCCATACCGAACTGATCCTTGCGGGCATGTGGGGTGGTGTGCGCGGCGCTTTGCCGCCACTGACCGAGATGTTCAAGAAATTCATCACGCAGTCCAAACCCAACAAAACGGTGGATCAGCAGTTTCTACGCGCAAAAATCTGGCCAACCTTAAAGACCAGCTGCATCATTCATGACAGCCGCCACAGATTGGAAAACACAGTCGACTTCCCGGTCGGATCCGAACTGCCCAAAGACAAACATGTCGGGCAACGTTTTGATGCCTACCTCAGACCACCGTCAGAGAAATAACGGCTCGCAGCCTTCTGTTTCATAGGCGGCTTTGACATGGACATCGTCTTCCAGAACGCACAGCAAGGCGTAAAGATGCGCCATGGATTTCAGCTTTTCTTCCTGTCCCATCTGCACAAACCAGCGCGATAGCATCAACAGATAATCTTCCACAATCGTCTTGTTTGCCCCGGATAAAAACGGACGACCATCACTTAAGGCATCATCAATGCGGCTCATGAACGTTGTGACCCGCTCAATCGCCACATCACGCACTTCCAAAGCACCATCCGGCGTTTTGGAAAAACGTTCTTTGTAGAAATAAAGCATCATATCGGCCTGAATGGAATTGGTCATAAAAACCAGCCATTTATAGGCATTGGCGCGTTTTGCACTACCCAGCGGCGGCATCAGGCCACTGTCTGGGTCACTGTCAGCCAGATGCATGCAGATGGCAACAGATTCAAACAAAACCAGATTGCCATCAATCAGCGTCGGCACCCGACGGTTGGGATTGAGCTTTTGATATTCCTCATTCTGCAGGCTGCCATCTTTCTTGTTCAGCTCAATCAACTCGCGCGCTGCGCCTAGTCGGTTCAGCACAATATGTGGTGCAAGAGAAGCGGTATCGGGAAGGTAGAAGAGTTTGAACATTTAAATCTAGCCGTCATTCCTGCGCAGGCAGGAATCTTGTTAATTCAGACAAAGAGATTCCTGCCTGCGCAGGAATGACGTTGTTTCAGTTACCCGCGACCGCGATAGCCCGGTACATCCTGATCCGGAACCCAGACGCCTTTTGGTGCTTCACCCGTCTGCCAGAAGACATCAATGGGAATACCGCCACGTGGGTACCAATACCCCCCGATGCGCAGCCACTTTGGCTTCAAAAGGTCAACCAGACGCTTGGCAATCCCGACGGTGCAGGCTTCATGAAAATCGCCATGATTTCTGAAAGATGTCAAAAAGACTTTCAGCGATTTACTTTCCACCAGCAAATCTTCTGGCACATAATCAATCACGATATGGGCAAAGTCAGGCTGGCCTGTCACCGGACATAACGAGGTAAATTCCGGACAGACAAAACGCACAAGATAATCTGTGCCCGGATGCGGGTTCTTGACCGCTTCCAATTCAGCTTTATCGGGATGATCCGGTGTTTCAGTTGCCCCGCCCAGTTGGTTCAGGTCTGCATAAATGGTTTGATCGCTCATGTTATAAAGCCTCTATATCGCCTTGTTCGCGTTGGGCGTGGAAATCCACGACAAATTTATCAAAGGTGCCTTCTTCGATTGCCTTGCGCATGCCTGCCATCAATTCCTGATAGTAATGCAGGTTATGCCAGGTCAGCAGCATCAGGCCCAAAATCTCTTTCGATTTGGTCAGGTGATAGAGATAGGCGCGGGAATAATTTTTACAACACGGACAGCTGCAATTTTCATCGAGCGGTCTTGGATCATCCTTATGTCGCGCATTGCGCAGGTTCACAGACCCGCGACGCGTCCAGGCCTCGGCTGTACGTCCAGATCGTGAAGGCAGAACACAGTCAAACATATCAACACCGCGCGCCACGGCCCCAACCAGATCATCCGGCTTGCCCACACCCATCAGGTAACGTGGTTTATCCGTTGGCATCACCGGGGTGGTATAATCCAGTGTCTGAAACATCAATTCCTGACCTTCACCCACAGCCAAACCACCAATGGCGTAACCTTCAAAGCCAATATCCACCAGCTTTTCAACCGATTCTTTACGCAGGTCTTCTTCAGTCCCGCCCTGAACGATACCGAACTGGCCATAGCCGGGGCGTTCCACAAAGGCATCACGCGAACGTTTAGCCCAACGCATGGAAAGCTGCATGGCTTCATTCACACGTTCCTTGGTGGCAGGCAAGGCCGGACATTCATCGAAACACATGGTGATATCCGCATCCAACATACGCTGAATATCGGTAGAGCTTTCCGGCGTCAGATCGTAATAGGCCCCATCAATGTGGGAACGAAACCGCACGCCTTCTTCGGTGATCTTTCGAAGTTGCGCGAGACTCATGACCTGAAAGCCGCCACTGTCTGTCAGGATCGGCTTGTCCCAGTTCATGAACTTGTGCAGCCCCCCCAGACGTTCAATGCGTTCTGCCCCCGGGCGCAGCATCAAATGATAGGTGTTACCCAGCAAAATTTCCGCACCTGTTTCAGCGACAGATTCCGGCATCATGGCTTTTACGGTCGCCGCTGTGCCCACGGGCATAAAGGCAGGCGTGTTAATCGCGCCATGGGCCGTATGCACACGCCCGCGTCGCGCAGCACCATCGGTGCCGAGAAGATCAAATTTAAATGTATCAGTCATAGAGGCGTTTTATACGTTTTGACTGTTCACCACAACCGAATTACGCTTACCTTTTGCCATATAAAGCGCTTTGTCTGCCATAGAATAAAACTGTTCCTCGCTTAAACGTTGATCAGCATTCATAACGTAGGCTCCAATAGAGATCGTCAAGTGGTCACTAACGTCACTGTCCTCATGCATAATATGTAAACCGGCAACCGCTTCACGTATCCCATTCAAAAAATCATTTGAATCACTCACACTTAATCCTGAAAGAATAACAGCGAATTCTTCACCACCAATTCGAAAAGCATAATCATTGGGTCTTTTCAAGCACGAAAGAAACTGTTCAGCCACCTGGGACAGAGCATTATCGCCTTGAGGGTGCCCGTAAAGATCATTGTATTTTTTAAAGTAATCAATATCCATGATTGCCAAGGTGATCGGTAGATCATTTCGTTTTGCCAAACGCATCTCTCTTGGCAAAATTTCTTCATAACGACGGCGATTATAAAGATGTGTTAATTTGTCAGTTAAAGACAACTTCTTGCTGGTCACATCAACCAGAATATTATTAAAACCAATCAATTCATATTTTTCATCAAAAATCGGAACGATAGATGAACTTGCCCAATGAACATCCCCATCCGGACCAATTCTTTTAATCTCGCCTTTCCATTCCTTACCTGTTTGAATAATCCGGCTAATGGTTTCACAGGTTTCTTCCATTTCATCAGAATTATCGAAGAAACCGCTTTGATGCCCAATCAAATCTTCTTTCTGCTTCCCTAAAAAACGACATAAGGCATTGCTGACATCCAGAATGTTGGCACCCTTATCCAGATGGGCAATCATAATATGCTGATCGACCAGATGCTGGCGCTGCATCCGTTCTTTATTTGCACGCAAAAGATTATTGGTGACGTAAAAAGCAATACCGATTGAAATAACACCCGCCGCAACTGACAAGACAATCAACAAAACACTGACCTGCTTTGTCCCTTGCGCAGCATTTTGAGAAAATAATTCAGCTTTCCCTTTGGCAAAGGCCACCAAACCTTCAACTTCTTCATTCAAATACTGAACGTATTTTGCCCCTTTCTCCTTGGTAATATCAGCTGCTTCCAGATTTTTCCCTTGTCGAACAAGTCGAATAACTTCGTCGCGGATCGGCTTCCAATCAATAAATGCTTTATACACCCTGTTAATCTGATCTTTTTCTCCCAGGAACTGGTCAAAGATCACATTAAACTGGGATAAGGCAACCTGTTCATGTTGCGCGACACCTTCAATTGCTTTTACAAATTCCGCTTCATTCTGGGCCAGAACAACATCTTTCATGTAACGATGCATTGCAACCATTTCAGTATTAATGGTTTGCGCAGCATTTGATACGGCAAACGGATGCTTATATAAATCATTGGCATTTTTACCAATGATCTTAATCTGATGCACAGATGTAAAACCTAGCGCAATCAACATAAGGATTACGAGGCTAAAGCCTATAATAATGTTTCTCGTGATGCTCATTGTTTTTTGGCATTTTTTCTAAGTACTGACGTACAAATTAACCTAAAAAAACAATATTGTTAATGCAACATTACTCACACCTACTTAAGAGAGAACCATCTCCGTAGGAATAAAACCTATAGCCGTTTTCAATCGCATATTCATATGCTTTTTTCATCTTTTCAAAGCCTGCAAAGGCCGAAACGAGCATAAACAGCGTAGAACGCGGTAAGTGGAAATTGGTGGTCAGCATGTCAACGATTCGAAACTGATAACCCGGCGTGATGAAGATCGATGTATCGCCTTCAAACGCATCCAGCACGCCGTTTTCACGCCCTGCGCTTTCCAGCAGACGCAAGGATGTGGTCCCGACCGCAACAACCCGATTACCGTTTTCATGAGTTTCATTGACCAGATCTGCCGTGGCCTGATCAATCACACCAAATTCCGCATGCATTTTATGATCCGCCACATTATCGACCTTGACCGGAAGGAATGTACCCGCACCCACATGAAGCGTCACATAGGCAAACCTGACACCTTTGGCTTTCAGTTTTTCCAGCAGTTCCGGTGTGAAGTGCAATCCCGCAGTCGGTGCTGCAACCGCACCTTCTTTTTCAGCAAAAACGGTTTGATAATCAGATTTATCACGTTCATCTGCCAGACCTTCGCGCTTAATGTAAGGCGGCAATGGCATACCCCCATGAGCTTCCAGCGCGTTCATCAAGTCGCCACCCGCCTTGTTAAAGCGCAAAGTGACCTCACCGCCATCTTTTCCCAGCACAACGGCAGAAAAATCATCTTCGAAATTAATCACATCATCGAGACGGAGCTTTTTGGCCCCTTTAACGAATGCCACCCAGGTGCCTTCACCTTCATGTTTATGGAGAGTAACTTCCACACCGGCTTCACCGCGCTTGCCTTTCAGGCGCGCCGGGATCACACGGGTGTTGTTAAAGACCATCAGGTCACCTTCGTTCAGCATATCCGGCAAGTCCGCAAAGATATGGTCGCTAAAGTCTTCATCAATACGCAGCAGTTTGGACGCATCGCGCGGGCTGACCGGGCGCTGTGCGATCAATTCCTTGGGCAGGTGGAAGTCGAAGTCATCGACTTTCATGGCTTTTCTCTTTCATGTGGATTGTGCTACAGATAGCGAATGTTAACAAACCTCGGCTATCAGGGCGCGCACCCTAACCGATCTTTAACAGGAATTCAATGGACCTGCTGTTCGTCATATCCAGCGCAGACGCTGCCCGTATCGCCGCCCCACTGGGTGAAGCCTGCGTGCGTGCAGACGTGGACTGGGGCTGCTTCTTTACAGGGGATGGCGTAAAAACGCTTGAAGATGAAGCATTTGCCGATCTGGTTGCCGCCAGCTGCGACGAAGCTGTGGTCTGCGCCGAAGCCTGGAAAGATCGAACGGAAGGCCTGGAATGCCCGGTTGATCTGGGCAGCCAGTTTCACCACAGCGGTCTTGTTGCCAAGGCAGAACGGGTGATCAGCTTATGAGCAAGCATATCCTGGTCTTGGCCCGGCGTGATGTCTATGAAGCCATTCGAGTGGCCGCGGGCCTGACCATTCGCAACAACACGGTTGATTTCGTCTTTATGAAAGAACCGCCCCTAACACCCGAAGGCAAAGTGCAGAACTTTGAAATGCTGGAACTGACGGAGATCAGACCACAAAGCCTGATCGACGGCATACCCGATACAACGCCATGTGAAGACCTAAGCGCCTTGATTTCCAACGCTGACAGAGTGGTGAGTTTCTGATGAGTAAATTGACGTTAGACACCGGGCTTTATACAGATGCGGAGATCATCATCAAGGCAGCCGATGCCCCTGTGATTGACCTGAAAAAAGAATTATCAGATGAGGAATGGGATCAGGTTCTGGATGACATTCTGGATGCGGATCTGATCATCACCGCTTAATCGCGGATCACCAGACGTTCCACAATCTCACCATTTGCCAAATGCTTGTCGAGAATTTCCATGGCATCTTCAAGCGTCGGTACGCTGTACCAGGTGCCTTCCGGATAAACGATCATGGCCGGACCGATGCTGCATTGGCCCAGACAGCCTGATTTCGTCACTGCCACTTCGTCACGCAGACCACGATCACGCATGGCTTGTTTTAACTGACTGCCGATATCCCACGACCCACGCTTCCCGCAGGACGGTTTGGTTTCGTCATCACGTTCATGTCCACACCAGAAAAGGTGGCAGCGATAGGTCTTGGGCATCAAACATTCCTTACATAAAAAATCAGCATGCCTTCATAGCCTAACCCACTCGACAAGCCAAGATGCTTTCGTGTAAGTAAGGCTTTATGAAAAAGCCGTTTGTGATCGACATCCCCTATCAGGACCCGGCAGCGCTGTTTGCACCTTTCGCACGGGACCCTTTTGCACTGTTACTGGATTCAACCTCTGTTGGACGCTACAGCTATATCTGCCTTGATCCGGTCGAAACTTTCACCAACGCAGAAAATATCTTCGATCAGTTAAAAGATAGATTGTCACAGACCCGCGTCAATAGAGCTGACGACCTGCCACCGTTTCAGGGCGGGCTTGTCGGCTATTTCGGCTATGAACTTCTCCATCAATTAGAAGACGTTCCGGCAAAAGCGAATGACGATATCAGTATTCCAGATGTGGCCTTTGGCTTTTATGATGTGATCGCGGCCTTTGATCATGAACAGGAAAAGGCCTGGATTATTTCGATTGGAAGTCAGGCCCGTGCGGAAGAACTTTTGGAAAAGTTGAACACTGCTGTAGCCCCATCGTCCTTCGCGCCAGCAAAACTGAACTGGACATCCGATTTCACACAAGACGAATATCAGGCTTCTGTTCAAAAAGTAATCGACTATATCCATGCAGGCGACATTTTTCAGGCCAACCTGACACAGCGGTTTCAGGCAGACCTACCTGATGGATTCAACCACTTCGGACTATATCAAAATTTGCGTGCATCAAACCCTGCACCCTTTTCTGCCTTTCTGAATTTTGCTGATTTCACCATTGCCTCCAGCTCCCCGGAACGGTTTATCCAGTTAAAGGATGGTCATGTGGAAACCTGCCCGATTAAAGGTACACGGCCACGATCAGATGACCCAAAGCTCGATCAATCCAACGCCCATGAATTGCGCAACAGCGAAAAAGACCGTGCAGAAAACACCATGATCGTGGATTTACTCAGAAACGACATTTCCAAGGTGTGCAAACCTCATTCGGTGGATGTGCCGGAATTGTGCGAGGTTCATTCCTTCGCCACTGTCCATCATCTGATCTCCACAGTGACAGGGCAATTGAAAGACGAATATGACGGGCTTGATCTGTTAAAAGCATCCTTCCCCGGCGGGTCCATCACCGGGGCACCAAAGGTGCGCGCGATGGAGATTATATCGGAACTGGAACCTGTCAGACGTAACGTTTATTGCGGGGCCATTGGTTATATTGGTTGCGATGGCACCATGGATACCAATATCGTTATTCGCACTTTAATCTTCAAAGACAATAAAGCCTGCGTGCAGGTCGGTGGTGGCATTGTGGCTGACAGCCAGCCCGAAGCCGAATATCAGGAAACTTTGGATAAGGCACGTGCCTTGTTCAAAGCGTTTGAGGTGGTGGCAAAATGATCCTCCTCATCGATAATTACGACAGCTTCGTCTATAACCTCGCACGCTATCTGGAAGAATTGCATAACGACACGCAAGTCATCCGCAATGACGCGGTTGATCTGGACCAGATCGCAGATATGACACCGGATGCCATTGTGCTCTCCCCCGGTCCCTGTGGCCCCGATGAAGCAGGTATCAGCCTTGATCTGGTCAAACGGTTTGCAGGTGACATCCCCATTCTGGGCGTGTGTCTGGGTCATCAGGTCATTGCGCAAAGCTTTGGCGGCACAGTGCGAGCCAGTAAAATCCCCATGCATGGTAAATCTTCGTTGATCCAACATAATGGTTCGCCCCTGTTTGAAGGATTGCCCAACCCATTACAGGTCGCGCGCTATCATTCCCTCAGTGTGGATATTTCAGATGATCTGATGATTGATGCCACCAGCCCGGATGGAGAGATCATGGCAATTTCCCACAAAAGCCTGCCTGTCTGGGGCGTGCAGTTTCACCCTGAATCTATCCTAACCCACCATGGTCATGATATCCTCAATAACTTTTTGAAACTGGCAGGCATTCCGTCATGATCGCATGGTTTAACGGTGAACTTCTCCCCCTTGATGGCGTTGCCATCCCCGCAACTGATCGTGGTTTCCTGCTGGGCGACGGTTTCTTTGAAACCATGGCGGTGAATTCGGGCAAAATCGTGCGCTTCGATGATCATATGAAACGTCTGAGCGATACGGCCGACAAACTGTCGCTTCCCCTGCCCTATAGTGTGGAAGAAATCCAAAGCGGCATTCATGACGTTCTGGTGGGAAATCAGTTGCTGAAAACACGTGCTGCCATCCGTCTGACCGTAACACGCGGCAGTGGCCCACGCGGGCTATTACCGCCGCTGGAACTTAAACCGCAAATGCTGATCACGGCAGGCGAAGCGCCTGATCATTATCCCGCAGCAAGCGTCAAAACGGTTTCTGTTCGCCGCAATGAACAAAGCCCGACAGCTGGCATCAAAAGCCTGTGCTATATGGACAATATCTTCGCCTTTGAAGAAGCGCACAAAGCGGGTGCGGACGAAGCTTTAATGCTCAATACAGCCGGACATATCGCAGAAGGGACAATCACAAATATCTTTTTCGTAAAAGGTGATCAGCTGCTGACCCCGAAAGTATCAGACGGGGCCTTACCCGGCACGGCGCGCAGTGCGGTTATAAAAACAGCCGCTGAGATCGGAATGGTCGTTTCGGAAGAAAGCCTGACACCTGACATCATTACTGATTGTAATGAAGCTTTCCTGACCAACAGCCTGTGCCGTGTGCGTGTCATCCATAAACTAGATGGCCGTCAGATACCGGCGCAAGCCTGGGCGGATAAGATTTTGGATGCATTGAAGGCGGGTGAGAGCACCTAAAACACCTCTTCATCAATCCCCGATAAACACAATCCAGGCTTCAACCGCCTGAAAGAAAATATTGCGATCAATCGACTGGCTTTCCTCGCTGTTTAACTCTGAAATCACCACGGCCTTTTCTTCGAATGTTGCACAATAGCCATTGCCGATGCGCTCCCCATGTTTGCGCTCCAGAAACTGCAAAAGCTCAATGCCAGCTTCCTTGTCATCCTGAACATCACTTTCCAGATAGCCAGCAAGGATAGCCAGGTCGCCTTCGGCTTCGGCGCGTGGGTCGTTATTTTCGTCACGATAGAGTTTCATTAGTTGTCTTTCTTATAAATAGGATAAGCCGTGTTGATGGCACCGTCCGGGCACGTTGGTGTGCCGCCCTTTGGACAAAGCCACCCTTCGATTTGAAAACCAGCGCCACTTTTGCCGCGCCATTTACCGCGTTTGTTGGGTTTGGAATTGGCAAAGGCTTTCAGAATCAGATTCTGGATTTCATAATTGGCAAGTTTATCAGGAAAAAAGGAGGAAAAAGCTTTGCGTTTCCAGCGACCTTCCGCTGCATCATAGATTTCCACTTCCCCGGTATAAATGCCGATCTGGTTCGGGCCCGAGATCACCCGATAAAGCTGTGCATTTTCCGGGTCCCGCCCCTGTGGGCGGACATGAAATCCAACGGGTTTTCCGCGCGAGTTAATCTCACCATCAAATACATGGCTCAGATTGATCGGTGGAGTTGTTTTTGACCATTCAGATGCACTCACATTAAAGGTACACAAACAAATCAGAAAAGCAACTTGCCAGAATAACTTAGACATGGTTATGTTCCTTATCGAAAAAGATAACTCTATAAGGTTCCCTCATGGATATCATCCGTATCATCATTGCGATCTTCATTCCCCCCCTTGCAGCTTTTCTGACCGTTGGCCTAGGCCTTCAGTTCTGGCTGAACCTGATTCTGACCCTGTGTTTCTTTGTTCCTGGCATGATCCACGCCCTTTGGCTGGTCGTCAAAAACAACCGATAGAACAAAAAGAAGCGGCCCCGGATACTTCCAGCGGCCGCTTTTTTATTTCAAAAAGAATGGCACAAAGCAATCCACAATTGCCTGTGGATTTTCTTCCATGGGGAAATGACCGCTTTTGCCTGGCAAGACATGACCTTCCACATTGTCAGCCCATTCTTGCCAGAGCCCCAATGGATCAACCGTTTGCGCCGGAAAGCTGTTTTCCGCCCAGGTGAAACACAACGGCACTTTGATCTTGTCCCCGTTGGCCCGGCTTTCTTCATCCAGTTCCCGATCAATCGTTGCGCCTGCGCGGTAATCCTGACACATGCCATGCACATGGTCCGGGTTCAAGAACTGCTGTTTATAGCTTTCCATCGCTTCCGGTGAAAATGCATCCAGCGTACCGTCGCCTACCCAGGATTTTAACGTCCATTCCAGATAGGCAACAGGATCACCACCAATCATATTTTCCGGCAGTGGATGAGGTTGAGCCAAAAAGGTCCAGTGATAAGCTTTCAGCGCCATCTTGGCATTAAACCGATCCCACATATCACTTGTCGGGACCACTTCGACAATACCGACCTTTTTGACATGATCGGGGTGATCCAGTGTCATGCGATAAGCCACGCGCGCCCCGCGATCATGACCCAGTACCATGAAAGTCTGATGACCCAGTTCAGCCATCAGCGCAATCATGTCCCGGCCCATTTCCCGCTTGGAATAGGCCAAATGACCATCATCGGTTTTCGGCACACTGCTATCGCCATAGCCACGCAGGTCTGGGGCAACGCAACTGAAGCTTTTGGCAAATTCAGGGGCAACTTTTGACCAGGTCATATGGGTTTGCGGATAACCATGTAAAAGCAAAAGGGGTTCGCCCTGTCCAGCAGTGTGGACACTCAGGCGAACCCCGTTCACGTCATGGAATTTCTGTTGAAATCCTGTAATCATAAACCACTCATCAACTGACTTTAGGCTCGTCAATCTTATGCTGACGACACGCCGCTGTCACTGTATTGGCGAGCAAACACGCAATGGTCATCGGGCCGACACCACCCGGTACAGGCGTGATGGCACCCGCAATTTCGGATACACCTTCAAAATCAACATCACCGACCAGTTTGGTTTTGCCATCTTCTTTTTCAATGCGATTGATGCCTACATCAATGACAACCGCACCCGGCTTGATCCACTCTTTCTTGATCATCTGCGGACGACCTACAGCGGCAACCAGAATGTCAGCGCGGCGACATTCATCTTCAATATCTTTTGTGCGTGAATGAACAGTCGTCACGGTGCAGCTTTCATTCAGAAGCAGAGCCCCCATGGGCTTGCCCACGATGTTGGAACGCCCCACCACAACGGCGCGCTTGCCAGACAGACCATCTTCGAAATGATCCTGCAGCATCATCAGACAACCAAGCGGCGTACAAGGCACCATTGCGTCTTTTGAACCCGTTGCCAGCAGGCCTGTGTTGATCACATGGAAGCCATCAACGTCTTTTTCAGGGGCGATGGCAGCAATGACTTTGTCTTCGCTGATGTGGCCCGGCAATGGCAGTTGAACCAGGATACCGTTGACTTCCGGGTTTTCGTTCAGGCTTTGCACCAGTGTCAGAAGTTCCTGTTCAGAAATGTCCGGGTCGCGACGATATTCCAGGGATTTCATACCGCATTCTTCGGTCTGCTTGACCTTGTTGCGCACGTAAACCTGACTGGCGGGGTCTTCACCAACCAAAACCACAGCCAGACCCGGCGTGATGTTTTCATAATCTTTTAAAGACTGAACCTGTTTGGCAACACGCGCGCGTACTTTTGCGGAAAACTCTTTCCCATCAATGATCTTGGCTTCAGACATCGTTCTGCTTCATCCATTCTGTTAGGCGTTGCTGCAAAGCTTGTGGTTCAGCTTTTAGCAACAGGGTTTTATGTCGGTTTAATTGCCCGGCAATAATCTCGATATCGGACTTGGCCAACTTCCACTCTTTACACAAAAGCTTGATCAAAGCGGCATTGGCTTTCCCTTTTTCAGGGACCGTCGTTACGCTGGCTTTTAAAACGGGTTGGTCATCTTCGTCAATCATCACCCCGTTAAGCGCTGTTTTCTTGGCTTTCGGCGTGAGCCGCACATAAAGTTTCAGCCCGTTTTCACATAAAGTAAAAGGGAATCGCATCCTTAAAGCATGGTCATCATCATGCGATGAATAACATTCTGGATGAAGAAGACTGCCAACAGCAGGATAATTGGCGACAGATCAATCCCGCCCAGATTAGGCATGAAGGAACGGATGCGCGACAAAAGCGGTTCAGTCAGTTTGGAGACCACGTCCCAGACGATACGCACAAACTGGTTGGAGTAATTGATCACCTGGAAGTGGAACAACCAGCTCATCACCACTGCAACAACAACGATGATTTCATAAATATTCAGGATGGCTAACAAAACCTGAAACAAAGGTACAATGACTATGTCCATCTAAGGGGCCTTCGCATGCAAATAAAACTGTTGATAGGAACCTATACCGCAGATCACCTCTGCGCAAGGGTTCAAGGACAGATTTACCTGACTATTTAAACAGTTCGCGGGTCACAACACCGACAAATTTGGTAAAGTTTTCCGAACCTGCCACCACGTCGGTATGTACCCAACCGGAAATATCACGATAGACATCATCCCCAACACAGAAGACGATCGAGAAGGTCGGCTTATCCTGCGCAACCGATTGGGGGAGCTCCCCTTTGCACAAGCGATTGTTGTTAAAGTTCTTGGGTGGGGCAATCAGCCAATAGACGCGATAATCGGGTGAATGGGCTTCTTCCATATTTGGCGTTGCTTTAAACGGGCGGGTCTGCATGCCCTTTTCCATGCCGCGCAGGATAACGTCGGTAACATCCATTTCGTCAAAGCCGGGATAAGTGCCGCGCACATCGACGAAAAGGGGACCGCGTGATGTGGCGGAAAAGAAATAATCCTTCACACTGTCGCGCGCGGAATAATTCACGTTGCTGCCATAAGGAGCATTTTCCCCACAAGCCGCAACACTGAGAATAGACGCGATACCAGCCAGAAGTTTTTTCATGTTTTTACCCTTTTTGACCAAGAATTCTTTTCTGCGGGCAAATAGTATAGACTATCCTTTCGAATAAGTGACTCAATTTATTATTGTTTTTTTACAAGTGAAAAAACTAGTAGCCTTTGCCCGAGTCGCACGTTAGAATCCTTATAGTTCGAGACTGTATTAGGAGATGCACCATGCACCTTCTCAGGTTGCACGGCACAGCAAATGCTGAAACGGCTCCGCCCATAACGCGGATGAGTTTCGCACCTCCCCTGTCTCTGACTATCCGTTTCATTCAAGATATCTTTTTCGATGCGTCAACGCCTCCACTGTCCTTGTGGGGGCTTTTTTATTGGTGCATCGACACTCAAGGAGAGACCAATGGGTAAACGCGCACGAAAATCCGCAAAAGTTGATGCAGACGTCCGAGCTTTGTTTTTTGACGAGCACCAACGTGAAGAGGAAATGGCAAAGAAAGCCTGGGACCCGATCAACGGGCACGGCTCAAAAAAAGATCATGAACCTCACCGCGACCAGAAATACGTGAAAAACGTTCGCCCCAGAAGCGACAATCAAGCCCAGCTGATGCAAGCCATTGATGAACGACATATGGTCGTTGCCCTTGGCCCTGCAGGGACTGGCAAAACATACCTCGCCGTTGCCAAAGCGGTGGAAGCTCTTGATAGTGGAAAAATCGAACGTATCGTCCTTTCTCGCCCAGCCGTCGAAGCTGGCGAAAGCATCGGCTATCTGCCCGGCGATATGGAAGAAAAACTCGCCCCGTACCTGCGCCCGCTTTATGACGCACTGACCGACCGCTTAGGCAATCGCCGCCTCAAACAACTCATGAGCAATGGGACCATTGAACTGGCCCCCGTTGGTTATATGCGCGGTCGCACCCTCAACAATGCCTTCGTTGTAATTGATGAAGCGCAGAACTGTACCTACACCCAGATCAAAATGCTCATCACCCGTCTGGGTTGGAATTCCACCATGGTCTTGACGGGTGATCCGGACCAAAGCGACCTTCTACCCGGCATTTCCGGTTTGAAAGACATCGCTGAAAAACTGGAAACCCTGGAAGACGTCGCCACCATTCGCTTAAAAGACCGTGATATCGTACGCCATCCCCTGGTTGCCAGCATCCTGACAGTCGTCTAACCTCTCTCCTTCTTGAATGCGTGAGAGCCCTCGTTCTTTATGAACCGGGGCTCTTGTTCATTTTGGGGGATGGACTACCTGATAAAGAGTTATTTTTATACAGGAAGCCCACATGCCCTATATCAATGTCCAGATCACCAAAGGTGCCACCCGCGATCAGAAACGCACCATCGTTGAAGAAATGACAGCCACACTAGTCAACACGTTAGGTAAAAGCCCCGAACATATTCATATCGTGCTTCAAGAGATTAAAGAAGAAGACTGGGGCTACGCCGGGATGCTGACCGATGAATGGAAGAAATCACAGAAAAGCTAGGTCCTGTTGACAAAGTGGATTTACAAATTGCGTAGAATGTGATTCAAGACTTCTTTTTATGAGGAGAAGTCTATGCGTAATTTGATG
>NZ_JAWLVJ010000038.1:0-22305 GCF_033100395.1 Terasakiella sediminum
ATGAAAACGCCAAACCAAATGCACAGAAAAGCCCGCTGCCAAAAGCAACGGGCTTAACCTAAAACCGTCAACGTATTTTAGGACGGGTCAAGGTATACGCTGGTGAAGCGAGATTATTTAATCTTAGCTTCTTTAAACAGCACGTGCTTGCGTACCACCGGGTCGTATTTGCGGAATTCCAGCTTCTCGGTGATGTTGCGCGGGTTTTTCTTCGTTACGTAAAAATAACCCGTGTCAGCGGTGCTTACCAGTCTGACCTGAATGGTGGTTGGCTTAGCCATCTTATTAAATCCTGTAGCAAAAATATTGCGTGTTGAGCGCCGGACAATACAGGCAATATTTTCAATGTCAACCCGATTTCTACGATTTTATGACAAAGATGCGTTTTGCCAGCTATTGTGCGACGGTCGCGATGGTCGTAAAACCCATAAATCGCTTATATAACCCTGGATCAAGGATAATATTGCGCGCAATCTCTTTATCGATTCCTTTGCGCCTTCGATCCGGCGGGCAGGTCAGGCGCAGACTTTTACGCCCGGAACGGTCTTCAATGGCAACAGTACGCCAGTTTTTCATCAAGGCCCGACCATCATCTTCAAACAGGGCCGCACCGCGATCCGGATTATCTTTCACCCCACTGGTACAAACCGATGGCCGCACGCCCAATCCGTGGAAAGCATATCCGCTTGGCGCAATCAACCGCGACCAGGTCACCGTGATTTCCCCGTCATTGGGCAGGCGCTGTACCGACTGCACCGTGCCTTTGCCATAAGACGAACTGCCAACCACAACCGCGCGCCCTCGGTCCTGCAGGGCGGCAGCCACAATTTCAGAGGCCGAGGCACTTTTACCGTCCAGCAAGACCACCATGGGACGGCCCTGCGCCACATCAATCAAATCGGCTTCATAAACTTCAAAACTGTCTGGATGACGGCCCTGAGTGGAAATAATACGCCCGCCCGGCAAGAATAAATCCGCCACGCGCACCGCCTTTTTCAGCAAACCACCTGGATTGCCACGCAGATCCAGCACCAGCCCCCGAAAACGTTGTCCATGCATCAAGGCAATATCCTGCACTTCCTGGGACAAGCTGCCCACCGTGCGTTCATTAAAGCTGCTGATCCGAAGGTTTAAGACACCATCATCAAAAGACGCCCAGACCGTCTGCGGGATCACCAGTTCACGCCATAAAAACAATTTATGAACAGCGCCCGTTTCCACACGTTCAACTTCCAGCACCATTTCCGTCTGGATTTTACCGCGCATCATGTCGTAAACCTGATGCAGGCGTTTTTGGCTGACAGACTGACCATCCACCCGGATGATCCGGTCTCCCTTGCGCACACCACCTTCAAAGGCCGGACTGTCGCGCCCAACACGTTTGATAAAGAAATCATCCCCGCTTTTGCGCAGGCTCACATCAATGCCGCCAAACCCTTCACGGCGATCACGATGCTCTTCTGCCTCTTTCTGTCCGGCATAGCGTGAAAAGATATCCAGATTGGACAAGGCAGCGTCAAAGACAGCTTCATAGACCCGTTCGGAACTTGTCGCGACCAAATCTTCAGAATAGGGCCAGAGCGCCTGCAGAACCTCATAGACCACATCTGACCAGCTTTCACTATCATGGGCCATGGGTTCGACAACAGCGGTGACATAATCATCGCCATAACGGATTTCGATCACACCGTCTTTTTCGGCAACGCCAATTTCAGGATCAATGGTCGCAAGCCCACGCAGGCCTTCCAGGCCGAGGGCACGCACATCCACCGGGGTCAATGCCCGTTCAGAAACATTATAAAAGCCGGAAGCCAGAACAGATGAAATCTCATCACGCGGCATTTTGACGCGCATATCCTCAGTCACTTTATCCAGACGGGCCTGATAGGTGGGCGACTGGGGCCCGGCACAGGCTGACAGGATCAAAAGTGCAGCGAAGGAGCCAACAAGGGATCTGTTCATCAATTTCATGATCGCATCATGACAAATTAAAAACCTTTTGTCACCTAGGGGGGAAGACCTAACGCTGGCGTCTTCTGCTTTTTGAAGCCTTTTTAAAGCCTTTACGATGGCCTTTGCGTGGTTTTCGACCACCGCCACCGGATTTGGCCGCCTTGGCGACGTCTTCGGGCTTTAAAACAAGATTAAACACCATACCGCCTGTCACAACATCAGCTTCCATCAGTTTGGCTTCCACCCGTTCACCCAGACGGAAGGTCAGGCCGTTACGTTTTCCGCGCAACAGATGCAGCTGTTCGTCATGGTCATAATAATCCATCGGCAGGCTTCGGATCGGCACCAATCCATCCGCACCCGTTTCATCCAGCGTGATAAACAGGCCAAAGCGCGTCACCCCATTGATGCGTGCACCAAAGCTTGCACCAACCCGGTCCGCCATAAAGAGCGTGGTATAACGATCCATCGCATCACGTTCAGCACCCGCTGCACGGCGTTCGGTCTTGGAAAGATGGTCGCCCATCTCCCCAAAGTCCTTGGTACTTTCTTCCAGACCGCCCTCACCCAGCCCATAGCCTTTAATGAGCGCACGGTGAACCAGAAGGTCGGAATAACGACGGATCGGGGATGTAAAATGGGCATAGCGGTTCAGCGCCAGACCAAAGTGACCGATGTTTTCCGGGTTGTATTCCGCCTGGGCCTGTGATCTCAGCACAATAGTGTTGATCATATGGTTCTGATCAGTTTTAGACGCATCGCTCAAAATCCTGTTGAAGATTTTCGGGCTGGGTTGTTGGCCCTTGGCAAGCTTGATATCCAATGACCAAAGGAACTGACGCAGCGCTTCCATCTTTTCCAGACCCGGTGCATCGTGGATACGATACATACAGGGCTGGCGTTTATGTTCCAGCGCTTCAGCCGCTGCCACATTGGCCGTGATCATAAATTCTTCGATCAGCTTGTGACTGTCCAGACGCTGACGTTTGTCGATAGAGGCCACATTGCCCAGATCATCAAATCTCATCTGACGTTCCGGCACATCCAGTTCCAGAACGTTGCGTTCTTCGCGGTATTTCAAAAAGCTGGCATAGGCGCCATAGAGCGGGTTGATCACCGTCTCCATAATCGGTTCGGTCACTTCATCCAGTTGGCCATCACGGGCAGCTTGGGCTTGTTCGTAGGTCAAGCGCGCATGGGAGCGCATCAGGCCACGAATAAATTTATGGCGCAGCAGATGACCATCCGCATCAATCCACATATGGGCCGCCAGACAGCCGCGATCTTCATGCGGGACCAGCGAGCACCAGCCGTTGGAGAGAGCTTCCGGCAACATCGGCACGACCCGGTCGGGGAAATACACAGAATTGCCGCGTTCAAACGCACCGCGATCCAGATCGTCCAGATGGCGCACATAGTGGGCCACATCGGCGATCGCAACAATGATATGCCAGCCGCCTTTATTCTTCGGGTCCGTATCGGGTTCTGCAAAGACGGCATCATCAAAGTCACGCGCATCCGCCCCATCAATAGTCACCAGCGGGATATCGCGCAGATCAACCCGTTTGCCCAGTGGCACGGCTTCAGCTGTTTCTGCCTGTTCAATGGCAGCCGGGGTAAATTCGGTTGGGATATCATGGGCATGGATACAAACGAGTGAGACCGCCTTGGGCTGATTGCTATCACCCAGACGTTCCACCACGCGCGCAGGCTTCAGCCCATAGACACGACCGGGCAAAGGTTCACACAAGACCAGTTCGCCGTCTTCTGCGTCGCCAGCATTTTCCTTGGCGATGATAAATTCACTTTTAGCCCGGCGATCGGTTGGGATCAAACGTCCCTCTTCTCCATTGGTCTGGTAAATCCCCAGTACGCGTGAAGGCGCTTCAGAGATTTGCCGGATGACCTGAGCTTCATATTCCTTGGCTGAGATTTTCCGCATGCGACAGAGTACACGGTCACGAATGCCATAGGCCGTGCGGCCACCGGATTGCGCCACATAGACCTTGGGCGGGCGATCATCGCCTTGCCAGCTCAGCGGTGTTGCCAACAACTCCCCATCTTCATCAATGCCTGTAATTTCCAGCACAGTCACATCCGGCATGGACCCCGGCGTGGCAAAACGGCGCTGACGCCCACGTCCAATCTTGCCATCGCGTTCCAGTTCTTTCAGAACTTTTTTCAGTTCAATCTTGGCTGGGCCGCGTAAAGAAAAGGCACGCGCAATTTCACGTTTTCCCACCTGTGATGGTGACTCATTGATGAAGTCGAGGATTTGTTCTTTCGTCGGGAAAGGAACGGGTTTTCTATCTTTTTGGGTCATTTACATACCTTATCGCCGCCCCGCGCATGTCGCGGGGCTATGGGTAAATGACAGACTACTGCGATTTCCCATGATCGCGCAACAAGTGCGCGATGACGTTTGGGTTAAAATTATATCGTCATTCCTGCGCAGGCAGGAATCTGTTGCCAGAAGATCCCTGCCTGCAGAGGGATGACGCGTGTCTATTCTTCAGTAGCTTTCTTTTTCGCCGCGGCCTTCTTTTTCGCCGCAGGTTTCTTAGCCGTTGTTTTCTTGGCCGTTGTCTTTTTCGCTGCTGCTTTTTTCTTGGCAGGGGCTTTCTTCTTTTTGCCCGCGCCTTTCTTGTTCAGCATCTCAATGGCGATTTCCAGCGTCATATCATCGCGTTCCATATCCTTTGGCAGGCGCGCGTTGATACGACCGACTTTTACAAACGGGCCCCAGCGGCCATTTTGCATGATGATGTCTTTTTTCTCTTCCGGGTGTTGGCCCAGGACAACCATCTGCGTCTTTTCCATTTTTTCATGGATCAAATCGATGGCACGGTTTTCACCGATGGTGTAAGGGCTGTCTTCCTTAATGGAAACAAAGGTCTTGCCCACAGACACATAAGGGCCAAAGCGACCAATGCCCGCCTTGATGATTTCGCCCGTTTCCGGGAAGATACCGACATTACGTGGCAGGGACAGAAGTTTGAGCGCTGCCTGCAAATCCATTTCAGCGGCATTCATATCCGATGTCAGGGACGCACGTTTCGGCTTTTTCTTCTTATCTTCCGGATCGATATCCCCGATCTGGACATAAAGACCATATGGGCCGCGACGCATGGTCACCATTTCGCCTGTTTCCGGATCAAGGCCCAGTTCTTTCGGACCGGAATCCAGATCAGGCAGGTTCTCATCACCTTCATCCGCCTTGATCAGCGGACGGGTATAGCGACATTCTGGATAGTTGGAACAACCGATAAAGGCACCAAACTTGCCCAGTTTCAAACTCAGACGGCCATCGCCACAGGTTGGACAGCTGCGTGGATCACGGCCATCTTCTGTTTCATGGAAGAAGTGATCGGCCAGGTCCTCGTTCAACGCATCCAGTACGTCACGAACGCGCAGTTCCTTGGTTTCATCAATCGCCCCGCTAAAGGCTTTCCAGAAATCGCGCAAGACTTTCTGCCAATCCTGATCCCCGTTGGACACTTCATCCAGCTGGTCTTCCAGATTAGCTGTGAAATCATATTCCACATAGCGTTTGAAGAAGTTGTTCAAAAATGCTGTCACCAGACGACCACGGTCTTCCGGGATAAAACGTTTCTTTTCCAGAACCACATAGTCACGGTCCTGCAGCACAGAAATAATGCTGGCATATGTGGACGGACGGCCAATACCCAGTTCTTCCATCTTCTTCACGAGCGACGCTTCGGAATATCGGGGTGGCGGCTGTGTAAAGTGCTGATCAGAATTCACAGGTCCCAGATTCAGGACATCTCCTGTCTGTACATCTGGCAGGATCTTATCACCATTTTCATCATCGGATGCATCATCGCGACCTTCCTGATACAGGGTCAGGAAGCCATCAAATGTGATAACAGAACCACTGGCGCGCAGCCATGTCTGTTTATCCTGGCTTTGGATCACAACAGCAACCTGGTCCAGTTCCGCACTTGCCATCTGACAGGCAATGGTGCGTTTCCAGATCAGGCTATAAAGTTTCAGCTGGTCCGCATCCAGGAACTTGGCCATTTCTTCCGGGCGGCGGGTTACGCCTGTTGGACGGATGGCTTCGTGGGCTTCCTGTGCATTCTTGGCTTTTATCTTATAAGTACGCGGGCTTTCCGGCACGTACTTCGCACCATACTGATCCCCGATCAGGTCGCGTGCGGCAAAGATCGCTTCGTTAGACAGGTTCACCGCATCGGTACGCATATAAGTGATCAGACCGACGGTTTCCCCACCGATGTTGATCCCTTCGTAAAGTTTTTGCGCCACCTGCATGGTACGTTTTGCGCCAAAGCCCAGTTTACGCGAAGCTTCCTGCTGCAGGGTTGACGTTGTAAAGGGTGGAGCCGGGTTGCGTTTGGATTTTTTACGTTCCACATCGCCAACCGTATATTGGCCCGCTTCGACAGCAGCCACAGCCTTTTTCGCCGCATCTTCATTGCCAATATCATGCTTGCCGAGCTTTTCCCCATTTAAATGGGTCAGGTTAGCCGCCAATGTCTTACGTTTTGGTGTGGTAAATTTGCTGTCCACAGACCAATATTCAATCGGTTTGAAGGCTTCAATTTCCGCTTCACGTTCACAGATCAGACGAAGCGCAACGGATTGTACACGCCCGGCCGAACGCGACCCCGGCAATTTGCGCCACAAAACAGGCGACAGGTTAAAACCCACCAGATAATCCAGCGCACGACGAGCAAGATAAGCTTCAACCAGTTCCTGATTGATCTCCCGTGGTGTCGCAACGGCGTCTAAAACAGCCTGTTTTGTAATTTCATGAAAAACAATGCGCTTGACATCTACGCCTTTCAGCAGGCGACGTTTTTCCAGAACTTCCTGCACGTGCCATGAAATGGCTTCCCCTTCACGATCCGGGTCAGTCGCGAGAAACAGTTTATCCGCGCCCTTCATGGCGTCGGTGATTTCTTTAAACTGTTTCTTGGAACGCGCGTCCATCTCCCAATCCATGGAGAAATCATCGTCGGGACGAACCGATCCGTCTTTCGCCGGAAGGTCACGAATATGACCATACGAGGCCAGAACCTTATAGTCCTTGCCCAGATATTTATTGATCGTTTTGGCTTTGGCTGGCGATTCGACGACAACAACGTTCATCAGTAAGTCTTCTTAACTTCGGTTTCATAAAAGCACGGATTGTGCATAACCCCTTTAAATGATTAAAGAAACTTTGTTTCCGGGATGGCGTTCCAGGCTTCCGGCAAGTTCCAGTTCCAGCAAAACGGTTTGCACTATGGAAGCAGAGATTTGGCATTGCCGGATGATTTCGTCAACGAAAACTGGTGTTGGAGACAAACTTTTTATGATTTGGCCCCTTGCAGCCTGTAACATGTCCTCACTAGGCATAGTGATATTATCCCTTTGATAATATGACCCTTTTCGCTCTTCTAATGGCGTGTTTTGAACATGATTAAGCTCAGTTAAAATATCTTGCGCGCTTTCCACCAAAATCGCACCGTCGCGAATCAGGGCGTTTGTGCCCTTCGATCTGGGGTCGAGTGGGGAGCCAGGAACCGCAAAAACGTCGCGTCCCTGCTCCAGCGCCAGCCGTGCAGTGATCAGGGAACCGGACCGGGGCGAAGCTTCCACCACCACAATCGCGCGCGCCATGCCGGAGATAATGCGGTTGCGTCTTGGGAAATGTCTGGCCTGCGGTTGAATTCCGATTTTTGGTTCGGCGATCACACATCCACGTTCCGCCATCTCATTATATAAGTGTGCATTTTCTTTCGGGTAGATCACATCGACTCCACCACCCTGCACACCCACCGTTCCAGTTTCAAGCGATGCGGCATGGGCAGCTCCGTCTACACCACGGGCCAGACCGGACACCACCAATAACCCACCTTGCCCGAGATCACGCGCAAGCTGTGCCGCGAAGTTACAGCCGTTGATAGACGCATTTCGCGCCCCGACGATGGCGATACTTCTCTTTCTTAATAAATGTGCGTGCCCGCGCACGGATAAAACGGGCGGTGCATCTTCCACCTGTGCCAACAAAGGTGGATAAGCGGCCTCATCGCGCATGATCAGTTCCGCGCCCAGTTCCTTCACCTCCGTCAGTTCTTTTTGGGCATCGGATTTACTACAGATTTTAATCGCGCGTTTGCGCCCGCCTTTTTTTGCAAGATCGGGCAAAGCCTTTAGCGCCGCCTGCGCAGAACCATATTGTTCCAGCAATCGGTAAAATGTAATGGGGCCAACGTTTTCACTGCGGATCAGGCGCAGCCATGCCAGTCGTTCATCAAAAGATAGTGTATGTTCGTTCATCGTCATCGCCTTTATCTATGTGACAAAAGCTATGAACGGATGTGGGCGTTTTTTATTCCGGGTCAGAATAATAGCTAAACTGCCCCTTGCCCCGGTCTTTGACATTATAGAGGGCAATGTCCGCCATCTTCATCAGATCAAGGGATGTCACCCCGTCTTTTGGCGAGCATGCAATACCGATACTCCCCCCGACCGTGATCCAATTGCCTTCAACCTCAAACGGTTCAGACAAAGCATCAATGATTTTTTGCGCTACGATAGAGGCATCTTCTTTCCCTGCCATACGTTCCAGCACAACGGCAAATTCATCCCCGCCAATGCGTGCGACCGTATCACTTTCACGCACACAGTCACGCAGACGGCGCGCGGCTTCGACCATCAGCTCATCACCTGCCGGGTGACCGTAAGTATCATTTACTTTTTTGAAGTCATCCAGATCCAACATCATAAAAACGACGCGGTTGTCGGTGCGTTTGGACAGCTTCAGCGCATGGTTTAATTCATGGATCAGGGAATATCGATTGTTCAGCCCGGTCAGCGCATCGGTCATGGCACGATGTTCCAGTTCCATCTCTGCACGTTTTCGGTCCGTGATATCCAGAATAGCACCAACAATGCCGTTGATATCTTCGCTGACCGCATGAAAACAGGCTTTGTGGAACATTACATCGCGGATGGTCCCATCGGCATATTCGACTTGAGCTTCATAAACCTGCTTGCCCTGACTGTCCATCAGGGCCAGATCTGCCTTGTGGTAAACTTCGGCCAATTCGCGATCAAACAGATCAAACACACCAAAACCGACCAGTTCTTCCTTGGATTTGCCGACATATTCTTCAAATGCACGGTTACAGCCCAAATAGCGCCCTTCTGAATCCTTAAAAAAAATTGGCACAGGCACGGCATTGATCACCGCCTGTAACAGGTTGGCTTCTTCAATGGAAGGAGGCGATTGATCTGTATTTGAGGTCATGACCCACCGATAAATGCAGAATTATTTCTGGCCGATCTTCGATTCTTCACCCGCCATCAGACGTTTGATATTTTCATGATGACGCGCAATGCCCAGAACTGCAAGTAGAACTGCAAGCACAGCTTTATTTTCATCACCTAGAAAATACATATAAATAGGTGAGGCCGCAAAAGCCACCAGTGCAGAAAGCGATGAATATCTGAAGGCAACAGCCACCACCAGCCAAGTCAGACACGTCGCCACACCCGCAGGCCAGGACAAAGCCAGCAACACACCCAATGTGGTTGCCACACCTTTGCCGCCCTTAAAGCGCAGCCACATGGGGAAGTTATGGCCAAAGACCGCCAAAAGACCTGCCACAATCGCTGCATCCGGTGCGTACCAATACCCTGCCAGCAACACAGCCACCGCCCCTTTACCGCCATCCAGCAACAAAGTCGCAGCCGCCAAACCTTTGCGACCCGTGCGCAGCACGTTGGTGGTGCCGATGTTGCCAGACCCGATCTGACGCAGATCACCTGCGTTAAACAGACGGGTCAGCAACAGACCAAATGGAATAGAGCCCAGCAGATAGCCCATAAGCGCAGCCATCTGCCATTCGTGCGTTACGATAATTGGTACTGTTCCCACAGGGATGCTCCTAATTCCTAAAGTTCAAAGACCGTGCGACCGTCAACCACAGTACGCAAACAACGCCCCTGTGCCAAGCGTCCATCAAAGGGGGAGTTCTTGGATTTTGAAGACAACTGATCCGCATCGATTTTCCAACCGCGATCCGGATCAAAGATACAGAGATCAGCAGATGCACCTTTTTCCAGTTTGCCAGCAGGCAGACCAATGATGTCGGCAGGATTACAGGTCAGTGTTTTCAGACTGTCCAGCAGGCTCATATGCCCGTTGTGATATAGTTCAAGCGTAATCGCCAGCAAAGTTTCCAGCCCGACACCGCCAAAGGCAGCTTGCGCGAATGGCAGACGCTTTGAATCTTCATCTTCCGGGGCGTGATCAGATGCAACCACATCAATCACCCCGTCCTTGATACCTTCAATGATGGCTTGGCGGTCTTCTTCACTACGTAGTGGCGGGGACAGTTTCGCAAAGGTCCGATATTCCCCCACAGCCAGTTCGTTCAGTGAAAAATAGGGCGGGGCTGTATCACAGGTGACACGCACGCCACGTTCTTTGGCGCGGCGAATGATATCGATACTTTCTGCGGTTGAAATATGGGCAAAGTGCAGACGCCCACCTGTATCTTCAGCCAATCGTACGTCGCGCGCCACCATAATGGTTTCCGCCACAGCCGGAATGCCTGTCAGCCCCATACGCAGCGCCAGATCACCTGCGTTCATATGACCACCTTCAGCCAATGATGGTTCTTCCGGGTGCTGCACCAGTAACAGGTCATAGTTACGCGCATAAGACAGCGCCTTGCGCATCACTTTGGGCGAGGCCACAGCGCGTATGCCGTCGGTAAAGGCAACCGCACCTGATTCTTTCAACATGCCCATTTCAGCCATGTCTTTCCCCTGCAAGCCTTTGGTGATCGCACCGTAAGGGTATACTTTACTGAGACCCAGCAGACGGGCACGGCGGGCAACAAATTCCACCACGCTCATATCATCAGTGACAGGGTTTGTATTGGGCAGACTGACCATGGATGTGATGCCACCGGATGTGGCGGCTTCCCCGGCTGTCTTTAGCGTGCCTTTATGTTCTTCCCCCGGTTCACGCAACTGAACGCGGATATCGACCAGACCGGGACAGAGGCAGGCGCCTTCGCAGTCAACAACGCTGACGTCCCCATATTCCCCGGTTGCCTTGGCATAGCCCGGTCCGAAATCGGTGATTTTTTCGCCTTCGGTCAGCACACCGCCCATAACATCCAGACCTGTTGCCGGGTCAAGCAGACGGGCGTTTACATAGGCCACACGGCCTTGCGGTTTCAAACTCATACCCCGTTCTCCTCACGCCATTGTTCCAGATTGGCGGTCACCACTTCCAGACAGGCCATCCGCGCGGCCACGCCCATTTCCACCTGTTCCTGAATGGCGGAACGTTCGATATCGTCAGCGACGTCTGAATCGATCTCTACCCCACGGTTCATCGGCCCCGGGTGCATGATCAGCGCATCATCTTTTGCGTAAGACAGCTTATCGTAATCCAGGCCATAGAAATGGAAATATTCGCGTTGGGACGGCAAGTATGCCCCTTCCATACGTTCTTTCTGCAGACGCAGCATCATCACCACATCCACATCCTTCAGGCCTTCGCGCATGTCGTTATAAACTTCGGCGCCCAAAATTGCCATGTTGGATGGCAACAGGGTTGTTGGTGCAACAAGACGCACCTGCGCGCCCATGGCACTGAGCAAATGAATGTTGGAGCGCGCCACACGGGAATGCAGCACGTCACCGCAGATTGCAACGGTCAACCCGGTAAACTTGCCTTTACGACGACGAATGGTCAGCGCATCCAGCAAAGCTTGTGTCGGATGTTCGTGCGTGCCGTCACCTGCGTTCAACACAGCACAGTTCACTTTTTGCGAAAGCAATTTCACCGCACCAGAATCCCCATGACGAACCACCAGCACGTCCGGGTGCATGGCATTCAGCGTCACCGCCGTATCAATCAGGGTTTCGCCCTTTTTGATTGATGAGGTCGCAACGGACATATTGATCACATCTGCGCCCAAACGTTTGGCGGCGCGTTCAAAAGATGTCCTCGTTCGTGTGGAATTCTCAAAGAAGAGATTGATGACGGTGCGACCTTGCAGCTTCTGCTCAACCGGTTGGCGTTCTCTGTTCAGTGCGGCGTATCTTTCCGCCCGGTCCAAAATGTCGGTCAATTCAAAAGGATATAGCCCTTCGATGCCAAGCAGGTGCCGATGCGTAAAGCGTAATTCTCTGTCTCTGGTGCTCATGAGGGCGGACTATATGCATATGCCTTGCCCCATGCAAGCCCCTGTTACAACACCAGCTTTTCTGCGCCTTTCAAAGCATCTCCAGCAGCAGTAAAATCAACGGAAGGCTTAGCATCGCGCCCAGAGTCGTCACTGTGATGATCCCGGACATAATTTCCCCGTTCCCCCCCATGCGTCTTGCGAGCACGAAAGACGAAGTTGCTACAGGCAATCCGCAAAAGAAAACGCACATGTCCCGGGTCAGCCCTTCTACCCCAATCAGACTGCAACAGATCAGACAAACTAACGGCAAAATCATCAGTTTTACAACGGATGTCACAAAGACGGTTTTGCCCCCTTCCTGAAAAGTTTTTAACTGCAACCCCGCCCCGACACATAACAGCCCCAGCGGCAAGGAAGCCCGCGCCAGAATTTCAATCAGCGGATTAAGGATCGGTGGCAAAGTAACATCCAGTCCGTTCAAGGTCAGCCCCAGCAAACAGGCAAGGATCAGGGGATTGCGGATCACTGCCCGTAGGAGCTTGTCAAACTGAGGAAACCCTTCACGTCTATGCGGGCTATCGCCATAGGTTTCCATCACAATGACACACAGCACATTCACCAAAGGCACCGTAAAAGAAATCACAATGGCAATCAGCGTCATGCCCGGCTCCCCCCAAAGGGAGGAAACAGCGGCAATCCCCACATAGGTGTTAAAACGAATGGAGCCCTGAAAGACAGAAGTGAAGGTCGCCCCATTCACCCCCAAATAAGGTTTGGCTTTTACCGCAAGGGCGGCGACCAAAACCATGGAGGCCACAATGGCAAAGGCCATGGGGGCGACTTCGATATCGCCCACATTTGCATTTGCGGTTGTCTGCAACAATAACGCCGGGAAAAAGATATAATAGGTCAGCCCTTCGGCAGGTTCCCAGAAAGAAGGCGCGATCAGTTCTTTTTTGCGGATTGCAAAACCGATCAAAATCAAAAGAAAGATTGGCCCCAAGGCAAAGACGATACTTGTCATCTCACCACTTTATCGTTGTTAACTCCATCGTCAGAGTAACCATAATGACCCGTAATGTCAGCTTTTTTCAACCTTCGTATTACGCATTCTTACCAGCTTAAAACTTGTTTGGAGCGTTCTTAAGTTACATTGCAAACAATTGATTTCTGTAGTCTGGAGGCGTTCGATGAGTTTCATGGGTTTAAATGTAAAAGGGGATTCCAGCTTTAAAGATGCTGTGGATGCCATGCCTGTCAATGTGATGTTTTGCGATATTTCTACCTTCAACATCACCTATGCCAACCGCCTGTCCATTGAAACCCTGACGCAACTGGAAGACCTGATCCCGGTCAAAGGAAAGGACATCGTGGGCACCAACATCGATGTCTTCCATAAGGTCCCGGACAGACAACGTGGCATTTTACGCGATCCCAACAACCTTCCCTTCAACACAATCATTACACTGGGCAAAGAAAAGCTGGATTTGCTGGTTACACCCATTTTTAATACGGAAGGGCTCTATACAACTGCCATGCTCACCTGGTCGGTCGTGACGGATAAGATGAAATTGGAAGAAGAAAGCAATCGCCTGGCCCAGATGGCCGACCAGATGCCGATCAATGTGATGGCGGTAGAAACCGAAGATTTCAAAATCAATTATATGAACAAAACCAGCCGCGACACATTAAACCAACTGGAACATCTGCTGCCCTGCAAAGTTGACGAGATCATGGGTCAGAGCTTTGACATCTTCCACAAGCACCCACAACATCAACGCAACCTGATGGGCGACCCATCCAACCTTCCCCACAAGGCCAAGATCAAGCTGGGCGACCAGCATCTGGATTTGCTGGCATCCCCTGTTTATGACAAAGATGGCAATTACACCACCGCCATGCTGACCTGGTCTGTGATTACCGAACAGGTCAAATTTGCAGGCGACGTACAGGAAATTGTCGATCTGGTTGCCTCATCGGCCACACAAATGCGCGCAACCTCTGAAACCATGGCAGGTACGGCACATCAAGCCAATGAACTGGCCGCCAATGTTTCAACCACGACAGAACAGCTAACGGCCTCAATCTCAGAAATTTCCGGGCAAGTAACCCGCTCGACAGAAATTTCAAGTGAAGCGGTTGAACAAACCGGACGGGCGAATGAAAAAGTACAAAGTCTGGATACAGCCTCACAGGAAATCGGCGAAGTGCTCTCTCTCATTACCGATATTGCCAATCAGACCAACCTTCTGGCGCTGAACGCCACCATCGAAGCTGCCCGCGCAGGTGAGGCAGGCAAAGGTTTTGCGGTTGTTGCAAGCGAAGTTAAAAACCTTGCCAACCAAACTGCCCAAGCCACCGATCAAATCGGCGCGCAGATAAATGAAATCCAATCCGCAACCAAAGAAGCCGTCCATTCCATTGAAAGCATTACCAAGACCATCAACGAAATCAACGAAATCTCATCTGTAATTGCCTCGGCCATTGAAGAACAAAGTGCCGCCACGCAGGAAGTGAACCAGAATATCGAAGGCGTTAATCAGGCGTCCGAAATGACAGGAACGTCAGCCAAAGAAGTGCTGGATGCCGCAAGTGAACTTTCCAAACAGGCCGAACAACTGTCCAGCCAGGTCCAGAAGTTCATCAACACCTAACGCTTACGCACGATGGTGAGGCCGTCACCGATGGCCAACATGGACATATCGACACGTTCATCAGCGACGATATGTTCGTTGATGGCGCGGATGGCTGCGGTCTGGTGGGTGGTATCATTTTCATCAATCACGCGACCATACCACAAAACGTTATCCACACAGATGATCCCGCCCGGTTTCACCAGTTCCAGTGACTTTTCGTAATAGTTCATGTAACTGGCTTTATCCGCATCGATGAAGGCGAAATCGAAACTTTCCGGGCCGTTTTCTTTCAGAACCGTTTCAATCTCTTCATTGGCATCACACAGGCGCAAATCGATCTTGTGATCAACACCTGCTTCTTTCCAATAGGGTTGACCGACAGGGGGGAAACGTTCATCACGTTCCAGCGCAACGATATAACCGTCGTCCGGTAAAGCTTGTGCCAGAGCCAAAGTGGAATAACCCGCATAGACCCCAAATTCGATGATGCGTTTGGTCCCTGTAATGCGCACCAGCATATCCAGAAAACAGGCTTCTTCCGGCATAATCGCCAGCTGGGCATTGACCAGCGTTGCTTTTGATTTTTCACGCAGGCGGCGCAGCGGTTCACTTTCGCGCATGCCGACTTTGCGGATATAGGCGTCCAGCCCGTCTGTTAATCGCAGGGAAGAATCAGCCATTTTGATACTCCAATGCCTCCAGCGCGCCCTGCAGGATGTAAGCCGCCGCTGCACGGTCCACCACTTCAGATCGACGTTTGCGCGTCATGTCGGCTTCCCCGATCAAAACACGTTCCACAGCAACAGTGGACAAACGTTCATCCCACAACAGGATAGGCAGATCAATTTCGCGCGACAGGTTGGACGCAAAAGCCTTGGTCGCTTGCGCGCGTTTGCCCTGAGTTCCATCCATTTCCTTGGGCAGCCCCAGGACAATCCCGCCGACTTCTTCCTTGGCGATCAGGTCTTTCAGTTTCACCACATCTTTGGAAAACTTACCCTTGGGCAATGTTTCCACCGGACTTGCCACCATGCGCATCACATCAGAGATCGCCAGACCAATCGTTTTGGTCCCCAGATCAATCCCCAACAGGCGGTCATGTTTTTTGATGGCAGCAGCGAATTCTGCCAGTTCCTGAACAACCATATGAACCTCTAGAAAAAATTTTCCTGCTTATGACGCAATCGTGATCAAATGTCGAGGCCAGATCGCATTGTCAGCCCGGGCTGCTTGCGTTATCATGCGGTTAAGTTGTTTGAAAACGGAGATTTTCGGTGAATCTAAAATATATTTTCACCACAGCAATATTCCTTTCAGGCCTGTATGGACCCGTACAGGCAGCTTCGCTTTTTGACAACGTCACCCTGGAAGGGGCAAAGGGCCCGCATCTTGTTACCAAAAATCGGGTCAATGTGCGCGCCAAACCAGCCAATACGGGAAAGAAACTCAGCAAGTTACAAAAACGCGATGTGGTCAATGTTCTGGGCCGAGCCAAGGGTACCCAATGGCTGGCTGTGCGCCGGGATGCTAAAGATCTGGGCTATGTCTTTGCCAATTCCCTGACCCCCATGATTGATGGTTCTTTTGAAGGACCGTTAGTTGGCAAGATCGATTTAACCGATCATAAAAAGCCAACTTGCCGCTATGAAGTAACCTATGAAGGTCGTGCGATGGAAGACGATATTGTTTTTGTCTCCGCCGACTATCTCGCTTTTTTCAAATGCCGGATGAATGACGAAAATTTCGATTTCAACGCCATGCTTTTCATGTCTGAAATTCCGCATGACCTGGGTCGAAAGCCGATTTATCAAATCACCATCAATCTGCCGGATATCGCAACCGGATATGAAGAATTCCTGTCTGCCACCGCCCTTTATCATCAACATAGAAGCAAGGTTGTGATGGATGCTGTTTCCCTAAAAGCTTTTAAGGAAAAAGACCTGCGCCAGACCAAAGAAGCTCTGACCCCGGTTGAAGCCATTGAAAGTGCCTTGGCCCTGCAGCTTGACAGTTTCAACACCAAAGCCTGGCGCACCATCGCTGGCGAAATCCCCAGCCCCGGCGACAAAAAACCCGAATAGCTGCCACAATTTAGGCATCATCATCGGATAAGAAAACAAGAAGAAAAACAGTGAGTGTCCTATATGTCTTTAAAATCCTGTAGCCTGATCACCACCGCCCTGACTCTTGCCTTTTTAAGCACTGCTTATGCCATGCCGACGGAAAAGACGGAAAAAGAACCCAATCTTTCCTGCATTCAGCGCGCGCAATGGATTGCTCCCAAGACCCTGCAACATCTGGACAGCCAGATGGTGATTAAAAAGGCCGCTCAGGAAAAAGTCGTATTGCTGGGGGAACAACACCCGGATGCAGTTCATCACAGATGGCAACTTCAGACCATCACGCAGATTTATACCCATAACCCCAACATCATCATCGGCTTTGAAATGTTCCCGCGCCGGGTTCAACCTGCCCTGGATGCCTGGGTGCGTGGCGAATTAAGCGAGACGGAATTCCTGCGCAATACGGACTGGAACGATGTGTGGAAGCATGATGCAGATATCTACATGCCGCTGTTTCGATTTGCCCGTATGAACCGTATCCCCATCGTTGCCTTAAATGTGGATATGAGCCTGATCGGCGAAGTTTCTCAAAAGGGCTGGGACGGTGTTAATGACGACAAAAAAGAAGGCGTTGCCACCCCACGCCCCGCCCACCCGGATTATCTAACATCGTTGAAAGAAGTGTTTGAACGCCATTCTCACGTCAGTGATGATGAAAAAAAATCAGATGAACGATTTAAGCGCTTTGTCGACTCCCAACTCACCTGGGATGGCGCCATGGCACAGGAAATTGCCCGGGTTCAAAAACTGGGCGGCGAGCCCTTGGTCATTGGTGTCATGGGCAGTGGCCATATCGCCCATGGTCATGGTGTGCCCCACCAATTGGAAGGATTGGGTCTTCACGCCAAAACATTACTGCCCTGGACATTGGGATGGGATTGTGACGATTTGAAACCCACCTACGCAGATGCCATCTTCGGCCTGGAAGAAATGGAAGAAAAGCCACAGGGCCACAAGCCATTGTTGGGCGTACGGATTGATGAAGCCGAAGATAAATCCGGCGTATTGGTTGAACAAGTCATTGAAGAAAGCGTTGCCGAAGATGCTGGGCTTAAAACGGGCGATATCATTGTGTCTGCAGCAGGTGTCATCACCAAAACACCGGGGGAACTGGTCACCGTTATCCATCGACAGGCCCCGGGCACATGGTTGCCGCTGCAGATTAAACGCGATGGCGACCTGATCGATATTCTTGCCAAATTCCCCAAATCACCACATTGATTATGAAAAAGCTCCTCCTTTCTCTCACTCTTTTCATCGGCCTGACATCTCAGGCATTTGCAACCGTCCATTTTGATCTGGCCGTCAGTATTGATCTGAACGCCCGGCAAATCACTGTTTCCGGCACCTCAAGCAAGCCGACCCGTGATCCGGTCAATAATGTGAAAAGCGTGAGCTTTTCTTATCAATACCCCCTGCCTGCCGCGCAATCCCCATCGGACTGGCGCGGTGGCAGCTTTGCTTCAGAAAACGAGCTCTATCTCCCATCCGGCTGGCATCCGAAAACCGATGAACTGATGACCTTCAAGGTCACGCTGGATGCCATCCTGCCCGGTGCGATCACCGAGGAAGTGATTACGGACAGCCGTTACACTGCAACCTTCACCATGGCGAACCCCACAGAAGGCATGCCACTTTTTGCAGGTCCTTATAAAATAGCCCAGCTGCAATATGAAAACACCCGTCTTCGCACCTATTTTTATGAAGATATGGGCGATCTAAGCGAGGATTATCTGAACCGCACCGCGCGCTATATCCAGCGTTTCTCACAACAAATCGGCCCCTTCCCTTTCCCGGAATTTCACATTATCGCAAGCCCCATCCCTACAGGCTATGGCTTTGCCGGGGCGACCTATATCGGTAAACGGGTCTTGCGCCTGCCGTTCATCAAAGAAACATCCCTGGGTCACGAAATTCTGCACAATTATTGGGGCAACGGCATCTTCCCAGACTATGCATCCGGTAACTGGGCAGAAGGGTTAACCACCTATATGGCCGATTATATGACAGCGGAAAATGCCTCTGCTGACAAGGCCCGTGACATGCGCCTGTCCTGGCTGCGTGATTATGCCGCCCTCCCCCAAGACCAGGATAAACCCGTTGTTGAATTTGTCGCAAAACATGGTCAGGCCTCTCAAGTCATTGGATATAACAAGACGGCTTTTATCTTTCATATGCTGCACCGGGACTTGAAGGATGAGGTCTTCTTTCAGGGATTGCGTCATTTCTGGCAAAAACATGCCTTCAAGGTCGCAAGCTGGAAAGACTTACAAACCTCGTTCGAAGAAACATCAGGTCAGGACCTCGATTATTTCTTCCACCAATGGGTTTATAAATCCGGGGCACCGGGGTTCAAAAACTTCTCGGCCCGCGCCAACCATCACAAAGGCGAAGGCTGGAAAGTCACCACACGTGTGGTGCAGGACACCCCTGTTTTCAAAGGAAAACTTCCTATCGCGATTGGCACCGGGTCTACACTCAAACATAAATCGGCCACGCTAAAGGGTCGTATCTCGCAATCTTCCACCTGGGTGAGCCAGCGCCCATTAGCCGTCAGTCTTGATCCGGACTTTCACCTGTTTCGCAAGCTCGGCCCCAATGAAGCCCCGCCGATCCTGCGTGATGTCATGCTGGCACAGGATATCAAACTGGTTCTTGCCAGCCCGTCGTTGAAAGAGGTCGGAATCGCCCTTGCAAACAGATTGAGTGAAACAGGCATCACGCTGCAAAAGTCCGGCCTGCCGACGTCCGCCTTTATCACCATCGGCCTTGATAAAGATATCGAAACATTCGCCCAAAAATGGCGCCTGCCACCTCACACCTTGAAACCGATGGAGACCACAGCCAAAGTCTGGGCCGGGCAAACATTTGACGATGCACCATACATCATGATTTCCGTTCAGGACGAAGCCGCCTTATCCGCCCTGATGCGCCCCCTGCCCCATTATGGCAAACGCAGTGCGCTGCAGTTTATGGGATCAAAAGCAATTGAAAAATCAACCGGACAAACCCGACCTATTGCGGTGCCCATTCATTAGACCAAGATCAATTCTTTTAGACTGATTTTAAACGACAATCTTTGCATTGACAGTTTCGGGCAATCCATGCCTAATGCGACCTATAAGAGGTGGCCTTCTTATATCAATATTGGAGATATCCATGTTTAAACGTATTGCATTAATCGGCGCTATGCTTTTGGCCCTTAGTACTCCTTCTTTCGCAGGGGATATTTCTGTTGAAGGTGTCTGGGCGCGTGCTTCTGCGGGTATGGCCCGTGCTGGTGCAGCATTTATGACCATCAAAAACACGGGTGAAGCAGACAAGCTGATTGGCGCAAAAGCCGATGTTTCAAAACGCGTCGAAATTCACACCCACCTGCATCAGGACGGCGTGATGAAAATGCGTAAAGTTGAAAGCGTCGCCGCCGCCAAAGGCATGACCATGCTGAAACCGGGTGGCGATCACGTCATGTTTATGGGACTGAACGAACCTTTCAAAGAAGGGGCGAGCTTCCCACTGACACTGGTTTTTGAAAAAGCCGGCGAGATCAAAGTCGATGTTAAAATCATGAAAGCCGGTGCTATGGGCATGGGCGAGATGAAACACGACATGAAGCATGACATGAAAAAAATGGAACATAAACACTAAGTTCCATTTTCTTCACCAACACGTCATTCCCGCGAATGCGGGAACCTAGTTTTCAAAATTAAATCACATTCTGGGTCCCCGCTTTCGCGGGGATGACTATTTGCGGACTACATATTTTCCACAAAGTCCGCCAATCCGGTACGGCGTTGTCGCTTTAAGCGTTCAGCCTGCAAGATGGCTTTGACCTGGTCCGTTGCTTTTTCCAGATCATCATTAACCACCACATAATCCGCATCCGCCCAGTGGCTGGCTTCACTTTCCGCTTCCAACATGCGACGTGCGATCACTTCATCACTGTCCTGTCCACGTGTGCGCAGGCGGTCTTCCAATGACTGAATAGTCGGTGGCAGGATACAAATCCATACTAGATCATCTGCCGCATTCTTGCGAAGTTGTTCAGCGCCTTGCCAATCGATATCAAAAAACACATCCTTGCCGGAAACCAATGCTTCTTCCACAGGGGCTTTGGGTGTGCCGTAATGACGGCCAAAGACTTCCGCCCATTCCAGAAAATCGTTGGTGCCGACTTTGGTGCGAAACTCTTCCGTGCTCATAAAATAATAATGTTCCCCATCCACTTCGCCCGGACGTGGGTCACGAGTGGTGGCAGAAACAGACACCACAATAGACGGATCATCCTGCATGATGGCACGCGTGATCGTGCTTTTGCCACAGCCACTTGGCGCGGTCAGCACCAGCAAAAGCCCCCGGCGTTTGATTTGATCGTCGATATTATTCATTCTCTGCCCTTTTTATCACCTCACCGCTGTCTGGGAGAGGATTGTCGGATATTTATTCTCTATTTCGCATCTTTTACTAGTTATTTTTAAACGCTAAAACCATAATTTTATCATTCAACCCTGCCCACGTTGATAGAGGTCATAATGCCATTTAAAGAGGTAAAACTCTCGCAAATCTGATATATTATGCTGTGCGAATCTTAAAAGGAAGATGAATATGACAATACTGGACAAGACAAACAAATTAAAGATAAGGCGCCTCTTGCGGAAACCTCTTGTCGTCAGCACATTTTATCTAGCATTTATCATAGCTTTTTCCTACGTCGGTTCAAAAACCGTTTGGAGTAACTACTATATTTGGGAAGTACCCTCTCTGGCAATGGGAGCTGCCAGTGGACTGGGTGTAGCTGCTTTACTGTCCATTCTGACAGGAATTATCTTTGCCTCCTCATATTCAAAAAATAAGCTAACCATCTGGTGGCTCGCATTCATAAGACATGGAAATGTATCTCAATTTCTGCTGGTTTCTACGATCACCTTATTCATAATCGCAGCTTTCACACCAACTATGACCTCCCCCGTAACAGACTTGCTAAATGATTTGAGCAAAAAAAGGAATGATCATGGCCAATTTATTGAAAAATGGAAAAACTTAAATCAGTACAAAAAATACAATACAGACAAAAACTTTCTACTGCTGAATAAAATTTACGAATACAGACAGCGCAAACAGTGGAAACCACACAAATATGAAGAATGGGCAAATTTCTTTAGCACCTATCATCAAAATGCAAATCCACGGATCTCCGCTTGGGCAAAATTTCTTACTGCAGACTGCTTGGATAGGATGAACCAAGATGCCAAAGCATTTGGTCTCTATACCGACGTAGCGAATAGCAAAACAAATGACAAATATGCAAAATGGTGGAGCAACGGTAATACCCCCATTTTTAGGGGGCTTCAGAAGTAGACAGTTATGCAGCCCTTTGGATTGACTGCAGCAATTTCTGTTTTGGCGTTATGC
>NZ_JAWLVJ010000039.1:0-19784 GCF_033100395.1 Terasakiella sediminum
ATAATCACGCTGTGTGCGCTTAACCCGCTTGTTTTCTTTGTTTCCCATAATAAGTCTCCAATCTGTCAACTTATTTCAGGACGGGTCAGAATAAACAAAAAGGCCCGAAGGATTTCTCCCCCGGGCCTTTTTAAAATCTTCAGCGAATGCCAGAGACTTACGCTTTGTTTGCGCGCTCAACAGCTTCGTTGATCAGTTGGTGCGCTTTTTCAACGCCTTCCCAGCCGCCGATTTTAACCCATTTTCCTTTTTCGAGATCTTTATAGTGCTCGAAGAAGTGCGCGATGTTGTCCAGTGTGATCTGTGGCAGATCGGTTACTGTTTTCACATCTTTGTACATCAGGTGCATTTTGTCAGTTGGGACAGCCAGAACTTTCTCGTCCATGCCGCCGTCATCTTCCATCATCAACACGCCGATTGGACGTGCCGGGATAACCGCACCCGGGATGATGCTTTCTGGTGCCAGAACCAGAACGTCGATGGGGTCGCCATCGTCAGACAGTGTGTGAGGAACAAAACCGTAGTTTGCAGGGTAATGCATCGGTGTGTGAACAAAACGGTCAACGAAGATCGCACCGCTGTCTTTGTCGAATTCGTATTTGACCGGTGTAGAACCAGCAGAAACTTCGATGATTACGTTAACCGCTTCTGGCGCATCGCCAACCGGAATCTTTTTGATATCCATAGATCTTTCCTCACTTGATTAAAGCGGACGCCCCTAAACGGCCCCCCTATTTTGCAGGCGCACAATACCTAAGAAAACTGCCTTTTTCAAGCAGGATTCTTCGCCTCAGACACACCACTTTGGTCATACCTCTTCATCATCCAGATCAGCAAAATCAACGCGGGTGCCGCAATGGCAGAACAGGCAACAAAAAACCAAGTCCAACCAACGGCTTCTGCTAATATACCGGACAATGCGGCAAAGACATCACGCGGAATCGCCATGAAGGAACTGAGCAATGCATATTGGGTGGCTGTATAGGCGGAGTTGCATTGACTGGACAAATAAGCCACAAAAGCCGTGGTTGCCATGCCGGCCGTCACATTTTCTCCAGAAATCGCGACCATTAACATCGGCACGTTGTGACCAACCTCTGCTTGAACTGCAAACAATAGTGTCGATAGCATCTGTACAATCCCACAATACAGAAGGGCTCTCATAAGCCCATATCGATAAACAACAATTCCGCCAAACATCCCACCGACAAAAGTTGCAACAGACCCAAACACTTTTGTAACTGAAGCTATCTCACTCGGAGAAAATCCAATTTGGTGATAAAATGGATTTGCCATCGCACCGAGCATTGCTTCACCCATTTTATAAAGGATGATCAACACTAATATCCAGATCCATCCACTGCGGGTCATAAAATTTTTAAACGGCTGAATAACGGCAATATTGAAATTAGCCAAGAAATTTGCCGTCCAAGCACTTTTACCTTCTCTAATGTATTGCTCTATTTGATGATCTCGCTCCTCAAGCTGCTGCGCAGCTGCCAAGTTCTCTGGCTCGCGATTCAACAAGATCGTAATCATGCCAATGCCAATCAGCGACGCCATAATTGCGTAAACAATTGGCCAAGAAATCCATTCTGAAAGACCTATTGCAACAGCTCCAGCTGTCAACATACCCAATCGGTAGCCATTGACGTACATGGCCGCACCCGCACCTTGTTCGTCATCCTTTAGCAATTCAATGCGATATGCATCAATTAAGATATCCTGAGTAGCGGAAAAAAACGCAACTAATGCTGCTGCAAATGCTGTGAACTCAGGCGTTGCAGCTGGATTTGAGTGACCAAGTGCAAGTATTGATAGGATCAAACAAACCTGTGACAACAATGCCCAGCTGCGCCTATGCCCAATCCAACGATGAAGGATAGGTAACCGCACATGGTCGACAAGCGGCGCCCAAAGATACTTAAAAGCATAAGGTAAACGTGCTAACGAAAAAAAGCCGATAGTAGCGAGTGATACCCCTTCAACGCCCAACCAGTAAGAAAGCGTACCATAGACCAGCAAAAGGGGCAGGCCGCTTGAAAAACCAAGGAACAGGATCGCGATGACGCGCCGATCAAAATAAATTTTCGACGCTTCAAACCACGATTTCATGAAGGCGTTCCCATCACGATGGTTTTAAAACAGGAAAGCTCGCCCTCGCTCTCCAAAAGGGGACCACGCAATTCGCTGTGATCCACCTGAAAACCATCACGGCTTTCGTATAAAAACAGATCAAGGATGCAGTTATCGGTATGATACTGCCAAATCTCCACCCCTTTGTCCTTGCGCACAAAACCGGGATTGCCTAACGCGCGTTTGACGTCAAACTCGCTCATCCCCACCAGTTTTTCCGGTGTGGTCTGGGTATCCAGGCCAAAAGCCTTGATGGCGGCCAGACGGGCGGAGTTAATGGTGGGTTCTTTTTTCTTTTCCACCACAGGTGCTTTTTTAGGGGTCTCGCTGCGATACATATCTTCGCTTTGCGGACCCGCACAGGCAGCAAGGAAAAACGCGCCGATCAAGGCAAAGACCTGAGCGACGCGTGTAAAATTCTTCATCAAGAGACTACGGCTTTTAGGAATTGCTGTCTGCATTGCGCGCTTGTGCAATCTCGTCCGGCGTCAATGTCGCCATAGAACCAGAGATTTCACCGCCTTCTTCAATGACGATACGGCCATAACGCACATTACCTTTAACGCGGCCACCGCTTCGAACCGTCAGGGTTTGATAAGCGCTTAATTCGCCATCAAACACGCCGGAAATGAAAGCTTCTTCCACATGAGCAGTACCCGTGTAAACACCGCCATTTGCCACTTCCAAAACGCGCGCGTCAGTGATTTTTGCATCCACCTGGCCTTCAACAACCAGTGTTTCACAAGCTGTGATTTCACCACGAAGGGAAATTTCACGACCCACAGTCAATGTGCGCGGGTCTTGCGGGTTGCGCTGATCGCCACGGCGCGGATTTGCCCCCGGGATATCCATCAGGCGACGCGCAGCCAGGTCAGGGCGATAGCCCGGTGACGTGCTGCTTTGTGCCGCGCTTGGCACCGCAGGCTTGCTGGGTGGCGCAGATGTATGTGTGCCTTTGGAAGAGAAAGGCTTCAAGGGCGGAAGTTGTTCCACTTTTTCTTCAGTGGGGGCTTCTGCTGCCTTGGTTTCAGTTTTCTCGGTGGTCGGTTTGTCGCCGTCTTTTTTACGCCCAAACATACTCACACATACTCCTTAAAGATCTTGCTGTTCCAGCATCAGGAATTTCGGCTCCCGACGCCAGCTATGGAAAAGATGCACCATGACGGCTGTGCCAACCACGGGTGCTAATAGGTTTACCAGAGGAATCGTTAACAGGAAAGCAGTCAATGCACCTGCAATCAGTAATTTCCCCTGATAGGCTTTACGAAGGGCCTTGGCTTTCTTCAAGCCGACTCTGCGTTGACCTACCAGTTCAAAATACTCCCGACTTATTAAATAGCCGTTAAGCGCATAAAAGACAAAAGGCGCCACAGGCGCGAGGAACAGATAGAAGGGCAGGGCGAGCAGGTTGAGCAAAATCATCACACCTGCAAACTTGATCGCTTCCACCAGTGTTTCCCCCCAGGGGACTTGTTCCGCCGGTGGCAAGTCAGGGTAATGTTTATTTTCAACAGCTTGCGCGATATCTTCCAGCAAAAACCCGATGATGACAGAAGCGACGGCCGGAAACAAAAACCAAACCACCACAATGGTGGCGAGCGAGCCCAACCAGTCAATCAGACCATCCACCCACGGGATATTGACCAGAACCACATCAAACAAAAATCCGGTTACAGCGCCAAAAAGCAGCAGGAACGTAATAAACGCCCCCAAAACCCCCATCAGAATCACTTTTCTGAAGGTTGGGTCCGGCAATTGGGCAAATGATTTTGAAAATGCGGCAAACATGCTTGTCCTTTGAATTCACCTTAAAGTAAACGTGACGCCTTATGTAGCCTGAACCCCTTCTCTATGAAAGGGCTTTATTAAGAAAATCTATCATCTCTTGATGAATTTTTTTATGCACGCTCTCACGGTCAAACCCGTCCATGTCATTGGCAAGCTCGCCCAACTCTGCACGCACCTCTTCGCGCACGGGCGAAAGGTATGAAAAATGCCCTGCTTTTTCAGTCACATGATAGTCGCAGCCCGCAGGCAAGTGATCCCGAATTTCCTGGGCATGAAAAGGATTTCGAAGAATCATATCCCGTTCTGCGCGATAAATCTGCACGGGCACTGAAATATCCGCGAGACTTTCTGTATGGAACAATCCCCCACTGACCGGGGCAAGTGCGATACAGGCTTTATAACGGTCATCCGGTGTTGTCGGAAGATACGGGTCATCAAACCCATCGCGCACGATGACTTCATAGCCACAAAAGGTCGCATCAAATTCCCGGTTGGTGCGCAAATGCATGCGCAATCCTTCCACATAAGGACGTGCGCCAACACAGGTCAGCGCCGTAAATCCACCAAGGGAGAAACCGAAGACTGCGATTTTTTCGAGATCGACAGACGGGGCCCATTTTTCATGGGCAAGAAAAGCATCCAGGGAGGACTTCATATGGCGTGAGCGCGATGAATAGCTTCTGGCAGAGCCAACCTGGCTGTCATCAAAGAAATTGTTGAACGGATGTTCGGGTGCCACGACAATAAAGCCGTTCTGGGCAAAAAATTCTGCCGTCTTACAATGGCCAAACCGCGTGCCGCCAGACCCATGGGACATCATAATCAGCGGAAACTGCCCATCCGCAATAGGACCGTTTTTCACAACCGAGAAATCGTAAATCCCATGACGCGTGGTCACAGCCGCCAGTTCGGTTGGATACCACAGCGCACAGGCAATACTGCCATCAGGATCAGACGCCCTGAAGGTCGAAAATCCGGCTGAAAATGTCATGGTTTCTCCAACGCACCCCTATGGTCATTCCCGCGAAAGCGGGAGCCTAGAAAACCAAAACTGGGTCCACGCTTTCGCGGGGATGACGGTTTTGGGTATTTACCGCTTGATATAATTCGGCTTGTCCATATCGATGGCTTCCACGCTCAGCGATACATCGTCACTGACCAGCGCCGCCATTTTATCAAACACGCGTTTGACCATATCCTGCTTTTGTTCATCCGTGCGACCGACAAAAAGCTTGGCATCGACGTGAATGAACAGCTGATCCGTATTGGCTGTGACATAATGTTCAACCGGCAAAGCCCGGGCCTTGATCGCACCGGGATTAAACAGACCGGACTCTTCCGCCCCGTTCCAGACTTCCTGGACAAGCTTTTGAATTTCAACTTGTTCTTCAACAGGCTTAGCGTAAGAAATGACCATATGCGGCATAGATTTTACTCCTTGGGACGAGAATTCTTTTCAGTGATGCCGGAAATACCTTCGCGGCGCGCCAGTTCGTTCCAGACATCCTGTGGGTCCACGCCCGCTTCGGCCCAGAGCACGAGAAGATGGTAAAACAAATCGGCGCTTTCTGAAGTTAGCGCATCATTACCTTCTGACAAGGCAGCAATGACACATTCCACCCCTTCTTCGCCGACTTTCTGGGCGATTTTGCCCCGGCCCTTGGAAAAAAGCTTGGCGGTATAGGATTCAGAAGGGTCTGCGCCTTTTCGAGAGGAAATGGTCTCAAAAAGTTGATCAAGTACAGTTGCATCCATGGGATCAGTCCAATCTCACCGCTAGGCCAGCTTTGGCCATATGTTCCTTGGTTTCACGAATGGTATAGGTGCCAAAGTGGAAAATGCTGGCAGCCAGTACCGCACTTGCATGGCCTTTAGTCACCCCTTCCACCATATGATCCAGATTACCGACACCACCAGAGGCAATCACCGGAATGGAAACCGCGTCAGAAACGGCTTTCGTCAGTTCCAGGTTAAAGCCGATTTTGGTGCCATCACGATCCATGGACGTCAGAAGAATTTCGCCCGCGCCATAGTCCGCCATCTTTTTCGCCCATTCCACCGCATCGATACCTGTGGGTTTGCGACCACCATGAGTAAAGATCTCAAACTTGTCCGGACCGACCGATTTGGCATCAATCGCAACCACGATACATTGGTTGCCGAATTTTTCTGCGGCTTCCTTCACAAACTCAGGTCGTTTTACAGCTGCTGAATTGATAGAAACCTTATCGGCACCGGCCAAAAGAAGCTTGCGAATATCTTCGATCTCACGCACACCACCACCCACAGTCAGCGGCATAAAGCACTGTTCCGCCGTGCGGCGCACCACATCATAGATGGTGTCGCGGTTTTCATGGGTTGCGGTGATATCAAGGAAGGTGAGTTCATCAGCACCTGCCGCATCATAGACCTTGGCCTGTTCTACCGGATCACCCGCATCCACCAGATCGACAAAATTCACACCCTTGACCACACGGCCATCTGCCACGTCAAGGCAGGGGATAATTCTAACTTTAAGCATCTTTTCTTCTTTCTCCTTCGTCATTCCTGCGCAGGCAGGAATCAGACCCCTGCCTTCGCAGGGGTGACGAAATAGGTTAGCCCTTCAATACCTTCATGGCATCGGCCACATTGATTTTACCGTCATAAATCGCCCGACCGGAAATCGCCCCGTCCAGACCGGGCACTTCAGCCGCTTTGACTTCTTCGATATCTTTCATGGATGATACTCCACCGGACAGAATGACCGGAGTGGAAATCGCGTTTGCCAGATCAACAGTTGCCTGCAGGTTCGGCCCTTCCATGGCGCCATCTTTGGAAATATCGGTAAAGATGATGGCAGCCACACCCGCATCTTCAAATTTCATGGCGAGATCCAGCACCTTCATGTCGGACACTTCCGCCCAGCCTTCAACCGCCACATAGCCGTCACGTGCATCAATGCCCACAGCCACTTGCCCGGGGAAGCGCTTACAGGCCTCAATAACAAAGTCCGGATCACGCAAAGCAATGGTACCTAAAATCACACGGGAAATGCCCGCATCCAGCCAGTACTGAATGGTTTCAAAGGTGCGGATACCACCACCCAGCTGGGTTTCAGCCTTGCCATCAACGGCCGTCACAATCTGCATCACCGCATCGGCGTTGGCGGGCTTGCCTTCAAACGCACCGTTCAGATCGACGATATGGACCCATTCACAGCCGTCATCGACAAACTGTTTGGCCTGTGCGCCCGGATTATCGTTGAAAACCGTTGCCGCATCCATTTCCCCGCGCAGCAAACGCACGCAGTTACCGTCTTTTAAATCAATCGCTGGATATAGGTTCATGTCACGGTTTCCATTTCAAAAAGTTAGTAATCACCTGCAGGCCCGCTGCCTGACTTTTTTCCGGGTGGAATTGGGTGCCGACCATATTGTCTTTGCCAACAATCGCCGTCACATCCCCGCCATAGCCCACAGTCGCCAGCTGATTTGCCGCATCTGCTGTCTTATATTGATAAGAATGCACGAAATAGACATTGGTGTTTGCGGCCAGCCCGTCAAGCAAAGGATGACGTCCTTCGTCAAAGACCAGTTCGTTCCAACCCATATGCGGGATTTTCAGTGTCTCATCATTTGGTTCGATCGCAACAACCTCACCAGAAATCCAGCCAAGGCCTTTGTGGGTGCCATGTTCCAGCCCCTGATCGGCCATCAATTGCATGCCAACACAAATCCCCATAAAGGGTTTCCCCTGTTTATGGACAACTTCATTCAAGGCTTCATGCATACCGTCCACAGCGGCCAGGCCACGGGCACAATCGCCAAAAGCACCGACGCCCGGCAGGACCACACGGTCAGCTTTCAAGACGTCTTCGGGTTTGTTGGATACCAGCACGTCAAACCCTGTATTGGCTTCGCGTGCGGCGCGTTCGAATGATTTTTCGGCTGAGCGCAGATTGCCCGAACCATAGTCAATGATGACAACAGACATACGTCTGAATCCTTTAATTTATGGAAGTGATGTGACGTATCTTTCCAAGGCATGGTCCATGGAAACAGCGCTGACCACTTCGTCTTCTACAAATCCCCGTCGCGCCAGGCTCCAGCGCGCCAAATCGTTGGCATAAATCCCCACCAACAGGTTGAATGCGATATTGACCACAGCTTGCCCAAAGAGATCAAGTCCTATTGCAGCCAAAACACCACTTATTACGATTTCCACCACAAAAAGACCACCTGCGACCCACCAATAACCCTTAAACAGGGCCCAGATCACGGTTAAGAAAAACGCAGGCCAGTTAAACCCTTCTTTCACCGCACGAATGTCCGGTTCCGGTTCAAGGCCATATTTCTGAATATGGATGGTGAAAAGTTTCATCGTCTCTTTCTTGTTCGCGTCATTCCGGCTTCTCATCGTCATCCCTGCGCAAGCAGGGATCTAATTACTCAGACGCACTCTATAAGATTCCTGCCTTCGCAGGAATGACGAATGTGGATTAAATCTCGTCCATGGATTTCCAGCGTGGCTGGGACTTCACACGCTCTAACCATGTAAGGACATTTGGGTATTTCGCAAGGTCAAATCCGCCCTGATCCGCCACATGGGTATAGGCAAAGAGGGCGATATCCGCGATGCTATAACGATCCCCCACAAAGAAATCCTTGTCTTTCAAATGATCTTCCATCACATCCAGCGCTTTATAGCCTTTTTCCCAAAGGGCAGGCAGGCGATCATCGTCTTTTTCCGTATTGCCAAGATAATGCATGGAATAACGCGCGACCGCAATGGCGGTTTCGTGACTATATTGTTCCCAAAACAGCCATTGAAAGGCTTGCGACTTATCAAAATGATCCATCGGCATATATTGGGTTTCATCAGCGAAATGCAGCATGATTGCGTTGGATTCCGTCAGCACCATGCCTTCATCCAAAATCAATGTCGGCACTTTACCCACTGGATTGATTTTCAAAAACTCATCGCCCTGACATTCGCCTGAGACCACATCCATTTCTTTAATGTCCAGATCGTAGCCAAGCTGATGCAACAGCAGCCGCACTTTATAGCAATTGCCGGAACCTTGATTGGAATAAAGGGTGAGCATAAACGCCCCTTTGCTGATTTAGAGTGAACCTTTCGTGGAAGGTACCGCATCACTGCGCCGCGGGTCAATCTCTACCGCCTGACGCAGCGCACGTGCGAGCCCTTTATAACAAGCTTCGGCAATATGGTGATTGTTCGACCCGTCAATCAGGGCAACATTCAGCGATAGCCCGGCTTTAAGCGCAAAGGACTGGAACCAGTGCTGGAACATTTCCGTATCCATCTCACCCAGGCGGTCTTGTGAGAATTCCACATTCCACACCAGATAAGGACGGTTGGAACAGTCCAGTGCCACACGCACCAGGGTTTCATCCATCGGGATATAGCTGTGGGCATAACGGTTGATGCCTTTGCGATCACCGAGTGCATCTGAAAAAGCTTCACCCATGGCCAAAGCCACATCTTCCACCGTGTGGTGACAATCGATATGGAGATCCCCCTTGCAGCGCACTTTCACATCCATCAGACCATGACGCGAGAGCTGTTCCAGCATGTGATCCAGGAAACTGATGCCTGTCTCAATGTCATACTCACCCGTTCCATCCAGATTAATCTCAACGGAAATCTCGGTCTCAGATGTCTTTCGCTGGACTGATGCCGTGCGCATAGCCAATTCTCCAATTCATGAAAAGCAAATCTATGGCTGCTTATACACCATATTCCTTAAAGAAGAATGAGGAAAATTGGGAGCAGAACACAAAACCGTCATGCCGCACCCGTTGCGGCATAAGGGGCGGATGTCACGCTCTGGCTTCTCCCCTGATCGCGCAACACGTGCGCGATGACGAGTTTGGTATGAGCATCAAACAAATCACCACATCTGTTTACCAAGCCCATTAGCACCTGGAAATTGCCAACCCATTTGAGTAACACTATTAATTACCTCACAAGCTAACTCGGCTACATGGCTTTGAACTTGTTTTAGAAATTCCACATCAATAGCTGTCTGAAAGACTTCCTTTTTCTTATTTACGAAGAGTGGAATTGACTTTCCCTCTTCATCAGGTTTGCGCCACGACCCATGACACAAAACATTTCGATAAACTGTTGCTTCTTTCAGCATGCCTACCAGTGCTTCAACGTCTTCAATTATTGACTCAGGATGTTCTTTAACTGCTTTGCCATACGATTCAACCAAATTCCATAATTGATCAGTCAAAGCTCTTTCCAATTTTGGCAACCATTCCTCATATGCTTCCAGTACCTCCTCATCCGAATAAGGACGAGTTGCTGTAAATGAAAAAATTGCCTTTCCTAAAACTTCTTCCAGAAAACCAAACGTCGCAATTGTGCGCCCCAAATGTTCCCAAAATTCTGGAGAATGAGCATGTGTGGGGAATAGAGTGGGTAGGTCATCTGGATCAAGAAAATATACCTTATTCTCAGCATCATCGTTCATCTGATTTTCTCACATATACTAAGTCGTCATGCCGCACCCGTAGCGGCATAAGGGGTAGATATCACGCTCTGGCTTCTGCCCTGATCGCGCAACAAGTGCGCGATGACGAATTTAGGAGGGAGAACTTCGCCGGAATGACCGTTAGTGAGGACGACGCGCAGGCAAAACAATCGTCAGCGGAATCCCCAGAATTTTAATATAAAACCGCCACCATTTGCGGTTTTTGGTGTAGCGGCCTTTGAAAGCGAGGAGCTTGCTGTGGCCGTAGTAGGTTTTGAAGATCGGGTATTTGAAATAGTAATGCGCCGGATCGGACGTGCCGATATAGCGTTTGACCAGATCATCGATGAATTTACGCGGGTACGAACCATCCAGTTTGACAAGCCATTGCGCCAAATTCGGCTGTTCTTCCGGGTTTTCGCGAAACAGTTTGACCTTCACCACCGGGCAGCGCTTTTTCGCCCAAATGTTGGAGAAGAAGGAGCTGGCAATCATGATGTCGGTGTCATACCAGCCCACATAGGGTTCGGACTTGAAGCCCTGATCGTGCAGCAGGTTGGACAGGCCATATTCATAGCGTCCGACAATTTCCAGCTTGTCATCGAGATGTTCAATCTTCGGCCAGAAATCCTTGAAAGCCTGATTTTTCAGTACCTGATTGCGAAACACGACGAAATAGCTGTTGATACAATATTCATCGATCTTTTTGGTGATGGTCCCGCTGATACCCCAGAAATCGACCGAACGCTTTTCCATCTTGGAGAACATCTCGCCAAAATCATAAAGGGGTCCGAAACAGCTGTCGTTTGCGATCACCACTTCATCATAATTTTCGATCTCGTCGCCCACATAAGCAAATCCGCGTTTCCAGCTGCCGAAATCATATTCCCCGTGGGGTTCTGCGTGCGCGATCTCACCAAAGGGCATGATCTTGGCTTTTTCTTCATCGGGCAGAGGACAATCTGTCACAAAGACCAGACGGTCATAATAGGGTTTCAGGCCATCTAAAAGGCGCACAACATAATCATCAACGATGTTGTCTTTGTCGTAATGGGCAAATAAGATGAGGCGCTTCATTTAAAAACCTGAGAGAAAATAGAAAACCATGGACGTTATAGCGCTAGATATCCCTGATGTGAAACTGATTGTGCCTGCAAAGTTTGGTGATGAGCGTGGTTTTTTCTCTGAAACCTATAATCAGCAGCGGTTTTTGGATGCCGGCATTGATATGACCTTCGTACAGGACAATCATTCGCTTTCTGCAGACGTCGGGGTGTTGCGCGGTCTGCATTACCAGAAACCACCCTTTGCACAGGATAAGCTGGTGCGGGTCTTAAAGGGGCGCATTCTGGATGTGGCGGTGGACCTGCGAAAAGACTCCCCCACCTTTGGTCAGCATGTCAGTGCGGAATTGAGCGCGGAGAACTGGACGCAGATTCTGGTGCCCATCGGCTTTGCCCATGGGTTTGTCACGCTGGAGCCAAATACGGAAGTCACCTACAAAGTCACCGCGCCATATGCGCCGGATCATGAAGACGGCATCATGTGGAATGATCCAGACCTGGATATCGACTGGCCCATTGCTGAAGATCAGGTTCAGCTATCCGCCAAAGATAAAATCCTGCCCGCGTTTAAAGACAGCTTTACTTTTTAAAGTAAGGCTTTACCCGATCTGCGATGATGGAATTGCGCTGCATCTTCCATTTTTTCTTGAACAGATATTTGGACATCTTGGTGTTGCCCAAGGCCTTGGCTTTTTCCTCGATCTGCGTTTCTTCTTCATGGAAGCGGAAGTCTTCAGCATCGATGGTCTTTTTGCCAAGTTCAACGCGCTCGCCAACTTTGCGCTTTTCCACCACATCAAAAACGATCACCCCTTCATGGACATGAAGCGCATCGATCTTGTCTGAGATTTCCACATCAACGAAATCCGCATCGATATTTTCATTTTTCTGAACGCCATCGGCCAGCAGCTTGCAATAGCTTAAGAAGCTGAATTCACTGGGGTTACCAAAACCTTTCATGTAGGACGTATGAACATCTTCCACCAGCAAGACACCGCCATCTTTCATGTTTTTCAGCGCATGATAAGTGGTGATGATCTGGTTATCGTTACGGTGCCCGCCGTCATCAAGCATGGCATCAATGGGGCCGACCTGTTTGTAGAAATCATCCCAAAATTCAACGCTGTTCTGATCGCCGATGAAAATTTCAAAGCCGTGTTCTTCAAACTGTTTGGCACCCGGGTTCAGATCAATCCCGATGATACGTGCTTTTGGCCCAAAGAACTCGCGCCACATAAACAGGGAGCCGCCGTTTTTCACGCCGATTTCAACAAACGTCACGTCGGTATCGACATATTTATTCAGGTAACGGTCATAGACACGGAAATAATTGTCCCATTTGTCCGAGATATAGCCTTCCGGATCAAAACATTCCTGGGTGTGTTTCATTTTCTTCATTACCTATTCGTCAAACGTGCGCAGCACCATTTCAAGGTAGCTGCGATATTCATTGGGTTTAAATTCATTGATCAGAGTTTCGAACTGGTTGGTATCGATAAACCCTTTTCGCAAGGCCACTTCTTCGGGACATGCGATTTTCAGGCTCTGGCGTTTTTCAACGGTACGCACAAAATTGGCCGCATCCAGCATGGCGCTGTGGGTGCCAGTATCCAACCAGGCAAAACCACGGCCCATCTTTTCCACCTGCAGCTGACCTTTTTGCAGATACGCATTGTTCACATCGGTGATTTCCAACTCACCCCGTCCGCTCGGTTTGACATTCTTTGCGATCTCAACCACCTGACTGTCATAGAAATACAGACCGGTGACCGCATAGTTGGATTTTGGCTGGGCTGGTTTTTCTTCAATATCAATGGCTTGTCCGGATTTATCAAATTCCACCACGCCATAACGTTCCGGGTCCTGCACATAATAGGCAAAGACGGTCGCACCTTCTTTCTGTTCCATGGCATTTTCCAGCAATTTGGTGAAATCATGCCCGAAGTAGATATTATCGCCCAGAATCAAACAGGCAGGCGCCCCATCCAGAAATTCTTCACCCAGAATGAAAGCTTCAGCCAGACCGTTGGGGTGGTCCTGCACACAATATTCAATGGAAATGCCCCATTTCGCGCCATCGCCCAGCAGTTCTTTAAACATGGGAATATCGCGCGGGGTTGAAATCAGCAGGATTTCACGAATGCCTGCCAGCATCAGTGTGGTCAGCGGATAATAAACCATCGGCTTATCATAAACCGCCAACAGTTGCTTGGAAATCGCCCCGGTACTGGGGTAAAGCCGTGTACCGGACCCGCCTGCCAGAATAATGCCTTTGCGCTGCATGATGCCTATCTCCCTAAATCCCTTAGACACCTTGATAAGCTACTTTGCCAATCGGGTAAACCAAAGCCGAAGGTCTCTTTAAATTTTTTCACCGACAAGACGGAATAGGCTGGTCGGGTTGCCTTGGTCGGATAGGCTTCTGTGGGAATGGGAGCAATTTCACAATCCAGAAAGGCCTGACGCAGGACTTCCCATGCAAACCCATGCCAGGAAAGCTCTGTTTCGCTAACCAAATGATAGGTTCCAAACCCATCGAAACTCTTCTCCGCCAGTTTCGGAGCAATTTTCAGAACCGCACGGGCCAGATCAACAGCGGATGTGGGGCAACCGACTTGATCATTCACAACCGAGATTTGATCGCGCTCCGTCATCAGGCGCAGCATGGTTTTAACGAAATTCCCACCCCACGGGCTGTAGACCCAGGCCGTGCGCAGGATTATGTGCTTGTCACAATGGGCGCGCAACGCTTCTTCGCCTGCCCATTTGCTCTGCCCATAAACCCCAAGCGGGGCCACATCGGCATCGACTTCGTAAGGCGCGCGCGCTTCCCCATTAAAGACATAATCAGTGGAAAAATGCACCACAGGTACGTCTGATGCCTTTGCAATATGGCTTACGGCCGTTTCATTCAGTAAAAAGGCAGCCTCAACGTCATCTTCGGCCATATCCACAGCGGTATAGGCCGCCGTATTCACGATCAGGTCCGGTTGAATTTTCGCAATTGTTTCAGTGACCTGAAACTCATCGGTAATATCGCACTCTTCGTGACCCACGCATGTCACCTGATATTCCGAATAGTTTGGGGCGAGCTTTGCAAAGGCAGAAGCGACCTGACCGTTTTTCCCAAAGACAAGAATATTCATTTTTTAAGCTTTCCCCAGACGTTGCCCGTCATAGCGCCCTTCAAGGATCGGACGCCACCAGGCTTCATTGCCCAGATACCACTGCACGGTCTGTTTCAAGCCAGTCTCAAAGGTATGACGCGGGGTCCAGCCGAGTTCGCGATCAATCTTGCTGGCATCAATGGCATAGCGCCAGTCATGACCCGGGCGGTCGGTTACAAAGGTCAGCAGGTCATCAAATTCGGTAACCGGGATATCGCTTTTGATCTCTTTCACTGTTTCAAACAACGTTTTGACCACATCCAGATTGGTCACCTCGTTATGGCCGCCCACATTATATTTCCCGGCGTTTTCGCCTTTTTCCAGGATGGTGGCGAGTGCGTCTGCGTGGTCTTCCACATGCAGCCAGTCGCGCGTGTTCAACCCATCCCCGTAAACGGGCAGAGGTTTGCCCTGTAGGACATTCAAAATCATCAGTGGGATCAGCTTTTCCGGGAACTGAAAAGGGCCATAATTGTTGGAACAATTGCTGATCACCACAGGCAAGCCGTAGGTATGATGCCAGGCACGCACCAGATGGTCTGATCCAGCCTTGGTTGCGGAATAAGGTGAATTGGGCGCATAAGGGGTTTCTTCGGTAAAGAGCCCGGTTTCCCCCAGTGTGCCATAAACTTCGTCCGTTGAAATATGATGGAAGCGGAAATCCTTATCCACTTTTTGCCAATAAGTGCGTGCGGCTTCCAAAAGGGTATAGGTGCCGACCAGATTGGTTTCGATAAAGGCCGCCGGGCCATCGATGGAGCGATCCACATGACTTTCTGCTGCCAGATGCATCACCGCGTCAGGCTGGAAATCATCAAAAACATTTGTCAGCCCTTCACCATCACAGATATCCAGCTGTTCAAAACGATAAGCCGAATTGTCTTCGATGGAAGCAAGCGAACGAAGGTCAGCCGCATAGGTCAGTTTATCGATATTACAGACCTGCCAGCCCTTTTCCTTGACCAACAACCGACAAACGGCTGATCCGATAAAACCAGCCCCGCCTGTGACAATAACTTTCATGTCCAACCCCTGAAAACTTGACAAAAAGCGCCCACCGCGAGCAGATAACAGATTGATTACTTTATTTAAGAACCAATTACCATGCAAAACCCACTTTTAGACATTCAGAATCTACTTAAAAGCCAACAATTTGATAAGGCGATCAAAACCGCGCGCAAACTTCTGAAAGACTCAAAGTTCGGACCCGGTGCCCACCAATTGTCAGCGCACGCCTATATGGGACTGCAAAAACAGAAAGAAGCACTGACGACCTTAAGCAAAGCTGCCAAAAAATGGCCGCAGGATGGGGCAATCAGACAGAATTTTGCCGGATTATTGTTTCAACAGCAAAAATTTAAAGAAGCCAAACGGGAATTTGAATTTCTGCTCAAACTCAAGCCCGACGACAGTATTTTCCTCTCCAACCTCGCCAATTGCCATCTGGCACTGGACAACATGGCAAAAGCAGAGGAACTGGCCGAAAAATCCATCACCGTTGCCAATCCTCATGCCAATGGCTTTAATATTCTGGGGATTATCTATCTCAGGCAGGATAAAATTGATCAAGCAGAAGAGATTTTCAAAAAAGCCCTGTCGCTTAATATGCTCAGCCTTGATCTGGCCTTTAACACACTGCAATTCTGCGAAACCCACAACCAGCCTGAAAAGGCACTGGAAATCTATGAAAGCCTGCCCAAAGCCTTTCAGGACAACAGTCAGATACAGCTGCAACTCTCCATCCTGAAACGACGTGCCAAAGACTTTAAAACAGCCAAAGCACTGATTTTAGACGCGCTGAAAACGCCAGACCAACTCACCCCGGTTCAAATGAAACAATGCTATTTTGAACTGGGGAAAAACTGTGATCATCTGGCAGAAAGCGCGGACAGCTTTGCCGCCTTTGAACATGGCAACAAAATCGCACAACAACTGGCCGCAAATCAAAATTTCGCCTCGCCCTACGACACGCTTAAAAAAATGGAAACGCTGGTCCTTGAAGGGGGTAACCTGGAAAAATCGCCTCATTTCGTACTGGGCTTTCCAAGGTCCGGCACGACCCTGATTGAACAGGTGTTGTCCCAAAATGAAGACATCCAAATATTTGAAGAAACCCCGGTCATCGCCAAGGTTTTGAGCCACGCCTTTGATCTGGCAAAGAAAGGTAAAAAGCTGGACCGCACCACGTTACAACAGATGTATTTCGACCTTTATCAATCCGAAGAAGGATGGGATGGGACCTCCACACTGATGGATCGAAGTGCGCCCAACATGCTTTATTACCCGTTTATCTGCCAGCTTTTCCCCACGGCCAAACAAATCATCCTGCTGCGCCACCCCATGGATGTGGTCTTTAGCTGTTTTATGCAGGATTTCGCCCCATCCGGATTGAATATGGAATTTAGCGATCTGGGTCGCACAGCAAAGGTTTATAACCAGATCATGAACGGCATTTATGCCAAATCCCCACAAGATAACCCGGACATTCTGTTGCTGAAATACGAACAGATCGTTGATGATTTTGATCTGGCTACCAAAGCGCTCTTCAGCTTTATGGACCTTGAATGGCATGAAGGCTTAAGGGAATTCTGGAAACATTCCCGCACCAAAAAAGCCATTAAAACGGCAAGTTACCAACAAGTGGTGGAACCGCTCTATAACGCTGCCGTCAATCGCTGGGAACGTTACAATGATAAACTGGCCCCTTATCAGAACCTGCTGGCCTCTCATTTGAAAGAACAGGGATATCAATCATAAATTTGGCCTATTTCTCGCTCATGACTTGACAAACGGGCCATAAAAAGACCAAATCCGCTTCACTTACTTACAAAAAATGCTGGAATAGCTTATGTCCGAAGATAGAAAATTCCCCGGTTGGCGCGGTACAACCATCTTGTCCATTCGTCGTGGCGATGATGTGGTCATTGCCGGCGACGGCCAGGTCAGTGTGGGTCACACTGTGATGAAAGGCAATGCGCGCAAGGTCCGCAAACTGGCAGGTGGCAAGGTCATCGTTGGTTTTGCTGGCGCCACAGCCGATGCTTTTGCCCTGTTTGAACGTCTGGAAACCAAACTTGAAATGCACCCGGACCAACTGACCCGGGCTTGTGTGGAAATGGCAAAAGACTGGCGCACGGACCGCTATCTTCGCAAACTGGAAGCCATGCTGATCGTGGTTGATAAAGAAGTCACCCTGGTCATGACCGGGACAGGCGACGTTCTGGAACCTGAAGACGGCATTGCAGCGATAGGTTCGGGCGGAAACTATGCCCTGGCTGCAGCGCTCGCCATGAAAGATCGCGACGATTTATCTGTTGAAGACATTGCCCGTCGCGCCATGGGGATCGCAGGCGACATCTGCGTTTATACAAATAACAATCTGACTGTAGAGACTTTATAAGACATGACAAATTTCACACCTCGCGAAATTGTTTCGGAACTGGATCGTTTTATCATCGGCCAACAGGACGCCAAGCGCGCCGTTGCCATTGCGCTGCGTTCACGCTGGCGCCGTCAGCAGCTGGAAAACCCGCTGCGCGATGAAGTTCTGCCCAAAAATATCCTGATGATCGGCCCCACGGGCGTTGGTAAAACCGAAATTGCCCGCCGTCTCGCCAAACTGGCTCAGGCCCCGTTCATCAAGGTGGAAGCAACCAAATTCACCGAAGTCGGTTATGTCGGGCGCGACGTGGAACAGATGATCCGCGATCTGGTAGAAAGCGCCATCCATATCGTTTCTGAACGGATGAAAAAGGACGTTAAAGCCAAAGCTGAAATCGCAGCGGAAGAACGTGTGCTGGATGCCTTGGTAGGTGACACAGCCTCAGCTGATACCCGTCAGAAATTCCGCGCCATGCTGCGTGAAGGCAAGCTGGATGACAAGGAAATCGAACTGGATCTGGCAGATAATTCAACGCTTTCCATGCCAACCATGGAAATCCCCGGCATGCCAGGTGCTCAGATGGGCATGATGAATTTGGGCGATATGTTTGGCGATGCCTTTGGTGGGCGCAAGAAAAAGCGCAAAGTCACCGTGCAGGAAAGCTATGATCTGTTGCTGGATGAAGAAGCCGACAAACTGCTGGATAACGACAAGGTTGTAACCGAAGCGCTGCACAGCGTTGAAAATAACGGCATCGTCTTTATTGACGAGATTGACAAAATCACCACCCGTTCAGAAAAATCCGGTGGGGATGTCTCACGCGAAGGGGTACAACGTGACTTGTTGCCCATGCTGGAAGGCACGACTGTCACCACCAAGCACGGCACCATCAATACAGACCATATCCTGTTTATTGCCTCTGGTGCCTTCCACGTGGCAAAACCAAGCGATCTGCTGCCAGAACTTCAGGGCCGTCTGCCCAACCGCGTTGAACTCTCAGCGCTGACTCGCGAAGACTTCAAACGTATTTTGACCGAACCGGAAGCCAGCCTGATTAAGCAATATGTGGCGCTCATCGGCACCGAAGATGTCACCCTTGATTTTGAAGAGGATGCTATTGAGGAAATCGCTAATCTGGCGGCTGAGATCAATCACAATGTAGAAAATATCGGCGCACGTCGCCTGCACACTGTGCTGGAACGCCTGCTCGAAGAAATCAGCTTTACGGCCACCGAAAAATCCGGTGAGACCCTGACCATCACCAAAGATATGGTTCAGGAAACTGTCGGGGAACTGGCGAAAAACGTCGATCTTTCCAAGTTCATTCTGTAATGGAAACGAAGTTCGACACCATCACTGAAGATAATCTCAAAGTCTTCACCAAGGCCTTTTATGATGCGGTCCAAGAAGATGATCTTCTTGGACCCATCTTTACGTCGCGCATCGGCACGACAGACGAAGACTGGGCCCCGCATATGGAACGGGTCAACCTGTTCTGGACATCCTTATTGCTGAATAAAGGTGTCTTTAAAGGCCGCATGGTCCCCATCCACAACCAGATCCCCGATCTAGAAACCGTCCATTTCAAACGCTGGATGGAAATTTTTATGGCGACCGTGAACACTTACTATGCCACCTCACCCTCTCTGGACCTGATGATCAAGGCGCAGACTGGAGTTGCCCCCATTTCACCGGACACCCTGACGGGTTAAATTTGGGCTCTGCGGAAGTCTCTGGGAGAGGTCCATTTCAAGCCGCTGTGG
>NZ_JAWLVJ010000040.1:0-19512 GCF_033100395.1 Terasakiella sediminum
ATACCATCACGGATGAAGACGGCCAGACCACCTCTGCCACCGTGGATGTGGATATTGCCGATATCGACAATACATTGGCGGATGACAGTGCAACACTGGCAGAAGACAGCAGCAGAACCATTGATGTGATTGACAATGACACCATCGTTGATGGCGGCACGGTCACAGGCATTACGCAACCCACAAACGGTGTTGCGGTCTTGAATGATGATGGCACAGTGACCTATACGCCAGCTGATGATTATAACGGCACGGACAGCTTTACCTATACGGTTACGGATAACGACGGGGAAACTCAGATTGCCACCGTGAACCTGACGGTCACGCCTGAAAATGACGCCCCTGTCATTGACAGTATCGATCTGGCAGACGGCACAGAATATGCCGAATATACGCTGACAGCGGCTGACCTGCTGGCGGCAGCTTCTGATGTGGATGGCGATACGCTCACTATCACCGATGTGAGCTCAACCGATCCGGATGTATCCATCACCGATAACGGCGATGGCACCTGGACGATTGTGTCTGATGAAGAGGGCGAGCAGCCCATCAACTTCTCTGTCTCTGATGGCACAACGACCACCACAGCCACCACCACCATCGACTTTGCCGATGTGAACAACACGGCAACCGATGATACGGCTTCAACCGATCAGGATCAGGCGGTGACGCTGAACATTGCCGATCTGATCGCCAATGATAACATCATTGATGGCGGCACCATCACCGCAGTAAGCGGGGCCCAAAATGGTACGGTCTCTATCGACACAGATGCCGGCACCATTACCTTCACCCCGGATGCGGGCTATGACGGGGCGGATGCAAGCTTTGTCTATACCATCACGGATGAAGACGGCCAGACCACCTCTGCCACCGTGGATGTGGATATTGCCGATATCGACAACACATTGGCTGATGACAGTGCAACACTGGCGGAAGACAGCAGCAAAACCATCAATGTGATCGATAATGACACCATCGTTGATGGCGGCACGGTCACAGGCATTACGCAACCCACAAACGGTGTTGCGGTCCTGAATGCGGATGGCACAGTGACCTATACGCCAGCTGATGATTATAACGGCACGGACAGCTTTACCTATACGGTCACGGATAATGACGGGGAAACCCAGATTGCCACCGTGAACCTGACGGTGACCCCTGAAAATGACGATCCGGTTGCTGTGGACGATATCTTTACAGGATCGGAAGATCAGCCAATTACCTTTACGGCAGCAGACCTCTTGGGTAACGATACGGACGTTGAAGATGATACGTTGTCTATTGCGCAGATCAATGGTCAGAGCCTGACAAACTTCCCAGAAGAAGGACTGGATGTGGGTAATGGGACCCTGTCTTATGATAGTGAGAGCGCGACCTTTACATTCTCACCAGATCAGGACTGGAGCGGGACGGAGAACCTGACCTACACTGTGACTGACGGTGAAGGCGGCGTTGCGCAAGCCAATATTGGATTGAGCGTTGACGGTGTGGCAGATACGCCTGACCTTGCCGTTTCTATCGTGGAAACAGAGGAAGAAGGTACGTTTGATATCAATATCTCTGCTGCTATTACAGATATTGATAATTCAGAAAGTCTGAGTATCACCATTGAGAACTTCCCGGCTGGGGCAGAGTTCAACATGGGAGAAATTATCGATGGAGCCCTGGTGATCAGTGGTGATGAGATTGATGATCTTGAGAACCTAACCATGACAAATACGGGGGATCCAACGGACTTCAACCTGAATATCACCGCAACAGCGACCGAACCCAATGGGGATCAGGCAACAGCCTCTCTGAGTGCAAGCCCAGAGTTTGATCCAGAGGCAGGTGATGATGAACTGACAGGTACGGAAGATCAGCCGATCACCTTTACGGCTGCTGATCTGCTGTCCAATGACACCGATTTGGATGGCGACACATTGACCATCACAAGCTTCGATCAGCCAGAAAACGGCACGATCGTTGATAACGGTAACGGCACCTTCACCTTCACACCAGATGAGAACTGGAACGGTGAGACTGACTTCACCTACACCATCTCTGACGGCAATGGTGGATCTGACACGGCGACTGTGACCATTGATGTGGCTGGCGTGAACGACGGTCCGGTTGCAGGTGATGATGAACTGACGGGTACGGAAGACCAGCCGATTACCTTTACAGCTGCTGATCTGCTGTCCAATGACACCGATCTTGATGGTGATACACTCACCATTACGTCCTTCGATCAGCCAGAAAACGGCACCATCGTTGATAACGGCAACGGTACCTTCACCTTTACACCGGATGAAAACTGGAACGGTGAGACTGACTTCACTTACACCATCTCTGACGGCAATGGCGGGTCTGACACCGCGACGGTCACCATTGATGTGGCTGGCGTGAACGACGGTCCGGTTGCAGGTGATGATGAAGCCGATACGCTGGAAGACAATGCTGTTGTGATTAATCTGTTGGGGAATGACAGCGATGTTGAAAATGATGCTCTGAATATTACACAGATTGACGGTCAGGATATCTCTGTCGGCGGTAGTGTTGATGTGGGTAATGGTACGGTCACGCTGAATGAAGACGGGACAGTAACCTTTACACCAGATGAACATTATGCCGGTCAAGAGACCTTCGAATATACGGTTTCTGATGGCACAACAACCTCAACAGCTACAGCGACGGTTGATGTGGAAGCGGATGCGGATGCACCGTTGATCAGCATTGATATCGGTGCACCGGAAGCGGTTAGTGACAGTGGCGAGATTGCTGGTGGTTCCGTCAGTGGCGAAGATGTTGGAAACGGTACAGTTGAAGGCGTCACCATTTCCGGGCTTGATTCCCAGGGTAACCCTGCTGCTGTTGAACAAGTGACCAACGGTCACGGCGGTGGCATTGGGGTGGCATCACATACCACAGGTCCAAAAGACCTGTTGGGCTATGACAGTCAGGAAGGTGCGAGTGAAAGCCTGATCTTCGATTTTGATGAAGATGTTTCCAACGTCACCTTTAATGTGGAGCAGTTTGGCGAAGGCGGCACAGGCCAGAATACCAGCTATGAGCAAGGCATCTGGGAAGCTTATGATGATGGCGAATTGGTCGGAACGAGTACGTTTAACGGACTAGACCTGAACAATGCGGATGATACGGCCTCTGTCACGATTGATGGGGTAACGTTTGATCAACTGATTATCAAAGCTGATACAACCATCAATGCAGATGGTTCCACCGCTGCGGGCGATAGCGATTTTGCAATAGATAATCTGGAATTCACTTATGCGGATGCAGAAGGTGAGGTCGCTTATTATGATTATCCGATTGATGTCAGTGCACAGCTTGTTGACCAGGATGGATCAGAAAGCCTGTCTGATGTCACATTGAGCGGTCTTCCTGAGGGTGCTGTCCTGACGCAAAACGGTGTGGAAATCACCATCACGGATGGTACAGCCACCTTGTCTGCTGATAATCTGGATGGCCTGAGCCTGCGGGTACCAGCGGATGCAGAAGACTTTACGATTGATGCGTCGGTGACATCTACGGATAGCAATGGTGATTTCGAAACATCAGTTGCATCTGACAGTGCGGTTGTTCCGGATATTGATATCAATAATGGTCCTGATGCGACGGATGATACGTTGACAGGTTCTGAGGATCAGCCGATCACCTTCACAGCTACTGATCTGTTGTCTAACGACACCGACCTTGATGGCGATACATTGACCATCACATCTTTCGATCAGCCAGAAAACGGCACGATCGTTGATAATGGCAATGGTACCTTCACCTTTACGCCAAATGAAAACTGGAACGGTGAGACTGACTTCACTTACACCATCTCTGACGGCAATGGCGGGTCTGACACCGCGACGGTCACCATTGATGTGGCTGGCGTGAACGACGGTCCGGTTGCAGGTGATGATGAACTCACTGGCACGGAAGATCAGCCGATTACCTTCACAGCTGCTGACCTGTTGTCTAACGACACCGACCTGGATGGTGATACGCTGACGATTACAAGCTTCGATCAACCAGAAAACGGCACCATCGTTGATAATGGCAATGGTACCTTCACCTTTACGCCAAATGAAAACTGGAACGGTGAGACTGACTTCACTTACACCATCTCTGACGGCAATGGCGGGTCTGACACCGCGACGGTCACCATTGATGTGGCTGGCGTGAACGACGGTCCGGTTGCAGGTGATGATGAACTCACTGGCACGGAAGATCAGCCGATTACCTTCACAGCTGCTGACCTGCTGTCTAACGACACTGATCTGGATGGTGATACGCTGACGATTACAAGCTTCGATCAGCCAGAAAACGGCACGATCGTTGATAACGGCAATGGTACCTTCACCTTTACACCGAATGAGAACTGGAACGGTGAGACTGACTTCACTTACACCATCTCTGACGGCAATGGCGGGTCTGACACCGCGACTGTGACCATTGATGTTGCAGGTGTGAATGATGGGCCGGTTGCGAATGATGATACGAATATCGATACAACAGAAGATAATTCGGTTGTTATTGATCTGCTGGCCAATGACACCGATGTCGAAGGTGACAGCCTGAATATCACGCAAATCGCGGGTCAGGATATTGTCGTTGGTGGTTCTGTCGATGTGGGTAACGGGACGGTGACGTTGAATGAAGACGGCACGGTGACCTTTGCACCGGATCAGGATTATTCGGGTACAGAGACCTTTGAATATACGGTTTCTGATGGCACGGACACATCTACGGCAACAGCCACAGTTGATGTTGAAGCGGTTGCAGATGCGCCAATCATCACCATGAGCCTGGGCGAAGGTGAAACCACAACAGTGGGTGGCGATCCGGTGGATGTGACCATCGGGTCTGACAACGTCATGAGCACGGACAGCGGCTTTACAGTAACAGGTCGTTCCATCGTCAATGGGGAGCAGAGCGATGCATCTGCGGACAATGTCGAACTGAAAGACAGCTACCCACAAGGCTTTGGTGTCAGCGGGTCGGCATCCGGTGCGGATGTTGAAATCGGCCATGACGATGCAAGCGGCTTGTCAGAAGAACTGATCGTTGACTTTGACAGCGATGTATCTTCGGTTGATGTCTCCTTTGCCTGGAAACATGCAGGCGAAGATGCAACGTATGAGCTGTTCCAGGACGGCGTAAAAGTGGGCGAAGGTCAGGTTATCGGCGGTAGTGACGGGATTGATCCTGCCGTTACTTTGGCAGCTGAAAACGGTGCTGATTTCGATCAAATCGTCTTTAGCGCGCCAAATAGTGGTGATGACTTCCTGATCCATACGCTTGAATTTGAATCGGTTCAGGGTGGGGAAACTTATACAGACTTCCCACTGGATTTGGCGGTCGCTGAAACCGACATTGACGGTTCGGAAACTCTGTCTGCTGTGACGCTTTCCAATATTCCGGATGGCGCAACCATTCTGGTGGATGGTCAGGAAGTGACGGTGACAGATGGCGTGGCTACATTGGACAGCAGCAACCTTGATAATGTTGTGATCCGCGTTGAAGAAGGTCTGGCTGACTTTAACCTGGATGCTTCTGTCACATCGACAGAGCCTAACGGCAGCTTTGCAACGTCCAATACGTCCATCTTTGTGGATGTACCGGATGTGGTGAACACGGGGCCGGATGCGAACAATGATGAACTGACGGGTACTGAAGATCAACCGATCACCTTTACTGCAGCTGACCTGCTGGGTAACGATACGGATGTGGATGGCGATACACTGACCATTACAGCGTTTGATCAGCCTGAAAATGGCAGCATCGTTGATAACGGCAACGGCACTTATACCTTTATGCCGGATGCGAACTGGAATGGCGATACAGACTTTACTTATACTGTCTCTGATGGTGAAGGCGGGTCTGATACGGCCACTGTTTCCATCTCGGTTGACGGTGTGAATGATGGTCCAGTTGCCAATGATGATAGCGATATCGACACTACCGAAGATAACAGCATTGTCATTGACCTTGTTGCCAATGACACTGACCTTGAAGGTGATAGCCTGAGCGTGACACAAATCGCGGGTCAGAATATTGCTGTTGGCGGTTCGGTTGATGTGGGTAATGGCACAGTGACGTTGAACGAAGATGGCACCGTGACCTTTGCACCGGATCAGGATTATTCTGGTACAGAAACCTTCGAATATACGGTTTCTGACGGTACTGATACGGCTACCGCCACAGCCACTGTGGATGTGGAAGCTGTTGCAGACGCACCAACCATTACGATGGAACTGGGTGAAGCTTCAACTGTGACAGTTGATGGTGAACCGGGTGCGTCCACAACTCTGTTCACCACAACATTCGGTGATGCAAGTCAGAGTTTCTCAACAGATGATGTTGATGGTTGGAGCACGACATCCGATGCGATTGAGATTTGGGATAATCAGAACGGTCCTTCCGGCGATGGCACCTACATCGAACTGAATGATGATCTGAATGATCACTTCCCGGATGCGGTCAGCATTAACCGTTCCATTGATACCGAAGACGGTGCGACTTACAGCTTCGACTTCGATTATTCCGGTCGTCCTGGTTATGATGAAACGGTCAATCATATCGAAATCCGTGTGAACGGCGAGACGGTTGCAACATTCAGTCATGACAACGAAAACGGTTCTGACAATGACTGGCAGGATGGTTCATTTGAATTCACCGGGAATGGTGAGCCAATGACTGTTCAATTCATCTCTGTTGGGGATGCGCAGGATCAGGGTCGCGGTATGTATATCGATAACATCGAAGCGGTGGAAACACTGCCGGATGAACAGGATGTATTTGTCGAATTCCCACTGGATCTAAGCGTTGCGGAAACTGACATTGATGGTTCGGAAACATTGTCTGACGTTACGTTGACAGGTATTCCGGAAGGTGCCGTGATCCTGGTTGATGGTCAGGAAGTAACGGTGACAAACAACACTGCAACGCTGGACAGCAGCAATCTGGATAACGTTGTGATCCGTGTGGAAGAAGGCGCGAGCGACTTTAACCTGACAGCTTCAGTCACATCGACGGAGCCAAATGAAAGTGCGGCGACTTCACAAACCAGTATTACGGTCGAAGTTCCTGAACAAAATGAAGGCCCTGTTGGCGTTGATGACACAGCCGATACAACTGAAGACAACAGCGTTGTGATTGATCTGGTTGCCAACGATACCGACCTTGATGGTGATAGCCTGACGGTAACACAGATCGATGGTCAGGATATCGTTGCGGGCGGATCGGTCGATGTTGGCAACGGGACGGTGACGTTGAATGAAGACGGCACGGTGACCTTTGCACCGGATGCGGATTACGCTGGTTCCGAAAGCTTTGAATATACGCTTTCAGATGGCACTGATACAGCTACGGCAACGGCAACAGTGGATATTGAAGCCGTTGCAGATGCACCAAGCCTGAGCCTGTCTCTGGGTGATGGTGAAGCGGTTACTGTAGAAGGCAATGGCGGTGCAAGCGGCACCATTGATGTCAATAACTATGACAGCACAGATGGTGTTAGCGTCACAGGGTATGATTGGAATTGGGTATCTGGTGACAGTTCTGGCGGCAAGGGCGATAGCTCCGGTGGATATTGGACAGAAGTTGAAACTGCGGCCAATGTTGCAGAAACAGGCGGCGGTCTGGGTGTCGATGGTCATGATGGTGATGATAATATCAATGATGCAGAAAAACTGATCTTCTCCTTCGATGAAGATATGGCTTCTGTCACTGTTGAGTTTGACTCATTTGATGACCATGAAAATGCTTCTTACGAATTGTACCAGGATGGTCAACTTGTCGGGACCGGTACATTCGATGGTAGTGACCAGGGTGACGATACCTTTACGTTTACAGCAAGCGATGGTCAGAGCTTTGATCAGTTCGTTGTTGTGGGTGAGGAGTGTTCCAGCTTCCATATTGATGCGGTGAACTACACCGCAGCTGGTAGCGACGATGTGACCTATATGGAATATCCGGTCAACCTGTCTGCGGCTGAAACCGATGTGGATGGATCAGAAACACTGTCTGGCATTACATTGTCCGGCATTGATGACGGGGCTGTCCTGTTGGTTGACGGTGTTGCCGTTGATGTAACCGACGGGTCTGCCCTGATCGCGCTGGGTGATATCGATAGTGTCAGCATCCGTGTTCCAGAAGGTGGCGATGACTTTAACCTGAGTGCGGCTGTGACTTCCACAGACGGCACAAGCACAGCAACATCTGATGCGACAATTCTGGTTGAAGCGCCAACACCAAATACTGGTCCGGTTGCAACAGACGACAGTCTGGATGCGACAGAAGATACGGCTGAAACATTCGATCTGATTGCAAACGATACGGATGCAGATGGCGACAGCTTAAGCATCGTTCAGATCGCAGGTCAGGATGTCGCAGTGGGTGATACGGTTGATGTCGGTAACGGCACCGTGACCCTGAACGAAGACGGTTCAATCAACTTCATGCCGGATGAAAACTTCTCTGGTGAGGTTTCATTTGAATATACCGTTTCCGACGGTAACGGCGGCACCGATACAGGTACGGCTTCCATTGATGTGGAAGGTGTGGCTGATGGGGCGCAGGTCACGGTGGATATCGGCGACGGCGAAGTCATTGATATCAACGAACAGGGTGACAGCGGCACCATCACGGGCGATAACTGGGACAGCACAACAGGCGTTTCCATCACGGCTTACGATGAAGGTGGCACAAGCACCAGCAACGTACGCACCGGTGGCAGCTCTGGTGGTCGTTGGATCGGTGTTGAAAGCGGCAGTGGCAACAAAGGTATTCAGAATGGCGAACAGCTGATTGTTTCCTTCGATGAAGATATCGCCGATGTCACCATCGACTTCGCAAGCCTGGGCAGCAACGATCACGGTTACTACACGCTTTACAGTGACGGTGTGGCCGTTGGGTCCGGCAGCTTCGATGGTGACGACGATACCCTGAGCCTGTCCGGCAATAATGGCGCCAGCTTCGATCAGATTGTGATCGAAGGTGAATGTGACAAGTTCAAGATCAACAGCATTGACTTCAACGAAGTGGGTGAAAGCTCCAGCGTTGTGGAATATCCGGTTACATTTGCGGTCACCATGGGCGATGCGGATGAAAGCCTGATCAATGATGCGCTTAGTGTTGATCTGTCCAACGTTCCGGCTGGTTCGGAACTGGTGATTGGTGATGCAACGGTTACAGTTGCTTCTGATGGCACCGTCAGCGTGACAAGCGGTGATGATGTCAGCGTCAGCGGAACAACATTGAGTATCCCAAGTGCGACATTGGGCGATGGTTTGAGCGTTGCAGGCACCATCACAGTACCAACTGATGATGACGGCAACCATGATGTCTTTGATCTGAGCGCAACCGCACAAACTGTGGACGGCACGGATACAAGTGCAGCCTCCAGCGGTACCGACTATGTTGGTGATGCAGGTGATGCGGTTGTTGAAGGTGTGGATAACGCCGATTACACCGCCTTTGACGAAGCTGTATCCGATCTGGGGACTTATACCGAGGTCAATGGCACATCCGGTGACGACACCCTGACACCAGATTCAGATGCTTGGCAGACTGATGGTCGTGAAGTTTATCAGGGCGGTGAAGGTGATGACGTTGTCGGCACCAGCAGCAGCTGGGGCAACGATGTTATGTCCGGTGGCACTGGTGATGATACGCTGACAGGTGGTTCGCAAGATGACATCCTTTATGGGGATGACGGGAACAATCTGGATGCGACCAGTGATGCAGGTACCAGCGATGGCAAGGACACCTTGATGTCAGAATCCGGTAATGACCAGCTTTATGGTGAAGGTGGGGATGACTATCTTGATGGTGGTTCCAACGATGACCTGCTGGTTGGTGGTTCCGGTGATGACCAGCTTTATGGTCAATCCGGTGATGATACGCTGCATGGCGGTTCCGGTAACGACACGCTGGATGGTGGATCAAATGATGATTACCTCCATGGTGGCTCCGGTAACGACACCATCGAAGGCCAGAGCGGTGCAGACGTTATCGTCGGCGGCAGCGGCAACGATGTTATGAACGGTGGGGCAGGCGAAGACCTGTTCATCTTCAACGCAACGGCTGATGCAGGTACATCCGGGAATGACTGGGTCGATGGCGGTAGCGACTTCGATACCATCCAGCTGAACGGTTCGGAAGGCTGGACACTGACCATTACCAACGACGATGGATCGCAGGATGTTGTCACATCTCAAACTGCACAGATGGACGAATACAGCGATGCTTCCGGTCTTACTGGCCAAATCGATTTCGACGATGGTTCTACGGTCATCTTCGAAGGTGTCGAAAAAGTCGAGTGGTAAGTTACAAGTCACTGTTAACAAAGAAGGTCGCTGGTGAAAATCAGTGGCCTTATACATTAAGAGGCAGAAAGATTTGTTATGATCTTTCTGCCTCTTTTCTTTTGTAATGGGGGATATATCCCCCATTACAATGACGGAAGCTGTTTATGGGGCCCAGGATTGCAACATCGGTAAAAAAGCTCAACACTTCCGTCCCTTGAGGCTTAGTCGAACCGCTGATGGGGCTTTTACGCTCGAGTATAAGGATGACGAAGCCATGACCCAGAATACTCGATTTGTCGGCATTGATATATCCAAATCCAAACTGGATGTCTGTATCTTGCCAGATCGCATTTACCTTACCTATGAAAATACTGTTTCCGGGATAGAAGATTGTCTGCGTACCCTGCAGATCCGCCAGCCCATTGAACGGATTATTCTGGAAGCAACAGGAGGATATGAAAAACGTATCCTTAAACAGTTGCAACAAGCTGAGTCTCCTGTTTGCCGTATCAACGCATTACAGGTGCGTCATTTTGCGAAAGCATCGGGATTGTTGGCAAAAACGGATAAAATTGATGCTTTTGTTTTAGCTGATTATGGCATGAGAATGCCTTGTGATATAACGCCGGAACTCAGTGAAACACAGCAAAGACTGATTGACTTGGTTGCGCGCTACAGGCAGCTCAAAGGCATGATTGCTCAGGAAAAAATCGCTTAGACAAACAGGTGGAAACGACACGGCCTTTGATTGAGGAAACACTGACTTTCTTCAGTAAGCAAGAAAAACATTTACGTCAGGAGATGGAAAAATGTATTGGAATGGACAGCGCCTTGTATGCCGCCTTTCATGTTCTGAAGTCATTGAAAGGCATAGGTTTTATAACCGCCTGTATTTTACTTGCTGAATTGCCAGAATTGGGACGATTGGAAAAAGGGAAAATCGCCAAATTGGTTGGCGTAGCGCCAATCAACAGGGATAGTGGCACCTTACGCGGCAAGAGGATGATTAAAGGAGGGCGCAAAACTGTCCGCAATGCTCTCTATATCGCGGCTCTACCTGCCATCCTCTTCGATCCAATCATGAGGGCCTTTTATGACAGGCTGAAAGAAAAGGGAAAACCGGGAAAAGTCGCCCTAGTTGCTGTTATGAAAAAAATGCTGATTATCTTAAATGCGAGAATGAAAGAACATTATGTAGCGGCGCTTGACAATTAACACCGCTGCTTTTTTATTGTTTTTTATTTGCGGGGCGGGCCTAAATTTGTTCTTCTGTCTGCATGAGAGAGATGCCAAAAGCTGCCTATGAAAAAATAGGAAAATTCGCGGTCAAACGGATCATCCGTTCGACAGGAAGTTCGGATCTATATGAATGTTATGATCCGGACCTTGAAACAAAAGTCGCGGTCAAAGTTTTTAATCCAAAAAAGCGCCTTTTGGATGCGTTGCCCTATGATACGGAAAACTGGCGCAAGCGATTTATGCGTGAAGTTCGCATCTTGGCAAAGATTGATCACCCCCACGTGATTTCGGTACGTGAACTTAATTATATTGAGGATAAGCCATTTTATGTGATGCCTTTTGTGGATACTTGCTTGCTTTATGAAATTGGCAAGGATCCTGGCATTGGTGGATATGCACCGGAACTGGGCGAAGTTCCCGAAGCACGAAAGCTAAGCGTTCTGCGATCCGTTGAAGTGATGTTCCAGCTGGGCAGTGCCTTGTCTGCCTTTCATGGGCGCGGCATGGTGCACCGTGATATCAAACCGGGCAATGTGCTGCTGACAAAATTGAATACGGGTCTTGTCAAACTGTGTGACCCCGGCTTGATGAAGGCACCGGAAAGTGAAGAATCCATGTCGGGTTATTGGGTGGGGACCGAAGAATATCTGGCACCTGAACAACGCCGCAGCGCAACGGATGTAGATGCGCGCGCGGATGTCTATGGTGTGGGGGTATTGGGTTATCGCATGATCACTGGGGATTTACCTACTGGCGTTTTGTCGGGTCCAAAAGAAGATGTTGCCGACGTGCCGGATGATTTGAACGATTTGATGATGCGGATGATGTCGCGTAAATTGAAACGTCGTCCCAAAGATGCATTGGAATTCCTGCGTGAACTTGCTCCGATCCGGGCGCGCTTAAGAAGAATTGGAATGAGAAATGGCTGATTTACTGGAAAAAATCAAAAGCTGGACCTTCCCCTGGAAAGAAATTGCAACGGGCGGAGAAAGTGACAGCTTGTCTGACCTGGACGAGGAACTGCCGGATAGTCAGATAGACCAGGTTCGCCGCCAGATGAAGGCGTGTCTGGAAGCAAAAGGGGGGGAGGTTTCTGCGCGCGCGCGGGCAGCCGCCCTTGGTCAGGCTTATCTGGATTTAAACGAAATTGGACGTGCTCGCTTTATCGGGATCATGGCAGATGATTTTGGAACCGATCGCGAAACGGTGGCTCAGGCTATTGCCGATTTTCAGACAGCAGGCGATGAGCTTACCAAACAGGGGCATGAAATTGAATTGCGCCGTGCATTGGAACCTGCACGCATGCGCTTGTTGCGTCAATTTAACGCGCTGCCCCAGGGGGTGAAATTTCTGGTCGATCTGCGTGCAGATTTGATGAAGATGGCACGCAAGGACAGCCGCTTGAAAGTGGTGGAACGTGACCTTAAGGATGTGCTGATTTCCTGGTTTGATGTCGGCTTTCTGGAACTGCGCCGCCTGACCTGGGACAGCCCGGCCTCCATCCTTGAAAAGATAGCGGAATATGAAGCTGTCCATTCTATCAAAAGCTGGAACGATCTGAAAAACAGGCTGGAACGTGACCGTCGTCTCTTTGCCTTTTTCCATCCCAATATGCCGGATGAACCGTTGATCTTTGTAGAAGTCGCGCTGGTCAATGGCATGGCGGATAGTGTGCAGGAACTGCTGGATGAAGACGCACCCTTGCAGGACCCATACGAAGCCGACACAGCCATTTTCTATTCCATTTCCAACGCGCAGGCAGGTCTTGCCGGGATCAGTTTTGGCAACTTCCTGATCAAGAATGTGGTGCGCAACCTGTCCAATGATCTGCCGAACCTGAAGACCTTTGCCACGCTGTCACCCATCCCGGGCTTTAGAAAATGGCTGGACCAAACCCTGGCAGAAGGCGACAGCAATCTGATCAATCCGGGGGAGCGCGAAGCCTTGAAAAAAGCCAGTGGGCAGAAAGGCGCAAAGGGGGGGCTGAAATATCTGCTGGAAACATCGGATTGGAAAGATGTTCAACAGGCCCATGATGCCATGAAAGACCCGCTGATGCGTCTCTGTGCGCGTTATCTGACCGAGGCCAAGCGCAAAGGCACGCGCACGCTGGACCCGGTCGCGCATTTTCACCTCAGTAACGGATCACGTATGGAACGGATCAACTGGCTGGGGGATATTTCATCCAAAGGGATGGGGCAATCGGCTGGTATGATGATCAATTATCTTTATAAGCTTAAGGATATTGAGAAAAACCACGAAAGCTATAGCACCAGCGGCAAGATCACCATGTCGTCACAGGTGAAAGCACTGAAAAAAGGATAAGGGCGTGAGCGCTGCAACCAAACTACGCGACCTGCTGGCAAGTAACCAGTTTCTGATGATGCCCTGCTGCTTTGACGGTATGAGCGCACGGCTGGTGGAACGTGCAGGCTACCCTCTGACCTTCATGAGCGGCTTTTCTGTTTCTGCAGCACGTAATGCCATGCCGGATACTGGCTTGCTGTCTTATGGTGAAATGGTCGATCAGGGTCGATCCATCTGTCAGGCCACTAACTTGCCTGTCATTGGCGATGGGGATACGGGTTATGGTAATGCGTTGAACGTTAAGCGCACGGTGGCAGGATATGCCCAAGCTTGCTTTGCAGGCATTATGATTGAAGACCAGTTATCGCCCAAACGCTGTGGGCACACCAAGGGAAAATCTGTTGTCGGGTTTGACGAAGCCTGCATGCGTATTCAGGCCGCCGTTGACGCGCGTAATGAAGGGGCCGATATTCTGATTATGGCCCGAACGGACGCACGTGAAAGTCTGGGGATGGGCGACGCTATCAAACGCATGAAGGCCTTTGAAGAAATCGGCGCAGATATCCTGTTCTTGGAAGCTCCGCAATCGGCAGACGAAATGAAGCAGTTCTGTACTGAAATTAAAGGCCCCAAGATGGCCAATATGGTGGAGCAGGGAAAAACACCCGTCCTGCCCCCGGCAGAATTGCAGGCCATGGGCTATAAAATAGCGGCGTATCCGCTGACCCTGATGCTCTCTGCCTTAAAAGCCATGGAAACTGCGCTGGAAGAATTAAAGGGCGGGGCGCAACCCTCTGGTCTGGCAAGTTTCCAGCATTTGCAGGATGTGATCGGCTTTTCTGAATATTATGAAGCTGAAGAGCGTTATAAAACTTAACTCATTGTCATCCCCGTGAAAACGGGGACCCAGATTGCCTTGCGACTTTCTGGATCCCCAATCAAGTTGAGGACGACGATTTGCAGATTTCTACTGATGCGCTTTGGCGCGCATGTCATTGATCAGGTTTTCCATGGTGCTGCTGTCCAGATTGTTGGAGCTCTGCATCAAACTGTCACTGGCAGATTTTACATCATTGGCAGAGGCCATGGTCTGTTGTGCATCATCAGACACGGCAGAGATATGGCTGGAAATTTCCTGTGTACCACGCGAGGCATCATGCACATCATTAATGGTGCGTGAAATCCCCTGAATGGCGTTTACCGCCCGACCAGTTTCGCCCTGGATCGTTGCGATTTGCTGGGAGACTTCATCCGTTGCCTTGGCGGTCTGGTTGGCAAGGTTTTTAACCTCACTTGCCACAACCGCAAAACCTTTGCCGGCTTCGCCTGCACGTGCAGCCTCAATGGTGGCGTTCAGCGCCAAAAGGTTGGTTTGTTCAGCGATATCCTGGATCATGCTGACCACTTCGCCGATTTTACCTGCTGCGCCGCTCAAGCCCTGAATAACCTCGTTGGTTTCTTCGGCTTCGTTGGCTGCGGCTTGCGCTGTCTGGTTGGTATGTTCCACCTGACGACCGATTTCGCTACTGGACGAATTCAACTGGTCTGCCGCCGCCGCAACTGTTTGAACGTTGGAGGATGTCTGATCCGAGATGGTGGAAACCGAGGCACTTTGTTGTGTGGTCTGACTGGCATTGGAGCGCATGGCATCAGCAGACTCACCTAAGGTACCGACGACACCGGACATTTCATCCATGGCACCGCGCATGCGTGATTGCAATTCATCAGCCAGGTCAAGTAGGCTCTGTTTACGCTCTTCTGCCGCCTGCTCGCGGTTTTTGTCGCGGGCCTTTTTCATCTCATTGGCTTCTATGGCATTTTGTTTGAAGACTTCAACAGCCTTTGCCATTTCCCCGATTTCATCGACGCGACCGACACAGGTGACTTCCACATCCAGTTTGCCATCTGCAAGGTCATGCATCTGGCTGGATAGATTATTCAACCCGAAAGACAGGCTTCTGGCAACCAGAGACGAAAGTCCGCCTGCAATTAACAGGGCAATCCCGACCAGAATGGCAAATTTGGTGAATTCAGACCAAAAGGCGGCATCGACGTCATCAAGGTAAAGGCCTGTGCCAACAATCCATTCCCATTCAGGTGTCAGTTTGACGTAAGAAATTTTTTCCACAGGGTTATCATGACCTGCTTTGGGCCAGAGGTAATCCACAAAACCACCATCAGGATTGGCACGCACCACCTTGGTAAATTCAGAAAAAAACATCTTGCCGTTTTTATCTTCAAGCTCACTGAGGTTCTTGCCTTCCAGACTTGGTTTGACCGCATGCATCAGCATGATTTGCTTGGTGTCGTTGATCCAGAAATATTCGGTTTTGTCATACCGGATATTGCGGATGGTTTCCTTGGCGAGGCCTTGGGCCTGTTCCAGCGGCAGGGCACCGGATTTGGCCTGATCCTCGTAGAAACGGATGACGCTATGAGCTTCTTCGACCAAGCTGCGGACTTTGTCCTGCCGATTTTCAAGAAGCGTCTGATTGAGGTTGGTTGCCGCAACCCCGGCAACACCAATTAGTGCAATAATAAAGAGAATTGCAGGTAGCCAGATTTTGGCAGAAATTTTTAATCGATCTACAAACATTATTTTTTCCCCGACTTGTTTAAAGTCCTACCCTTTTCGGGCTTTTATTGATATTCCCCTGTTCCAGTAAGTATATGTTATCTGAAACGATAAGGGTAACTAAATACAAAGAGCTTATGTTTTATATGGTCTTTCGTTTTGCCCTTTGCGGTCCCTAAATGAATCTAAAGGAAAATAAATTCTTTTAATTCAATTAGTTATTAAGAATTTTTTATTGATTTTTGTTTTTTGGTAGTTTTATCTTCCCCTCGTTTATGTAACGTTTTAAGAGATTTTGGAGGTGACCAATGGCACTATTGGGATAGATGCAGTGCAAAAACGTTTATTTCTTCTCTCGATTCGAAATCCCCGGTTGATTTTTGATCGCCATCCAAAGGCAGTTATATTGGGGCTTGACACACCAAGGCCTTGATTTTGATTAAGCTGTGGCAACTCTGGCCCGGTCTTCCACAACTTTATCGGCTTGCTTTCCTGTTAGCTCCTGTAAATGGTCGAAAGATTGGGTGAAGAACCCGATCCCTTGGGTTAAAGAACGAAGTTCCAGAATCAGATCATGCAGTTCGGATTGTGGGATCATGGCGCTGACATCTTCCCAGGCTTTCCATCCTTCTTTTGGGGCGAATCCCAATATCTGGCCGCGTCGGCTGGTGATCAGGCGCTGGATTTTCGATGTATAGGCGTTGGGCACACATAAGGTGACGGTATAGATCGGTTCCAGCAGAACCGGGGAACATTGTGGCATGCCTTCACGCATGGCTGCTTGTGCCGCTTTTTTGAACGACATTTCCGAACTGTCCACCGCATGATAGCCACCATCGTTCAAGACCACACTGATATCTACAACCGGGAAGCCCAGGGGGCCTTGTTGCATATATTCGACCACACCGCGTTCAACGGCCGGGATATATTGCTTGGGCACAACCCCGCCAGTGATGGTGTCATCGAAGGAAAAGCCTGTGCCGCGTGGCAGGGGCTTGATCTCAATATGGACATCGCCAAATTCCCCATGACCGCCGCTTTGTTTGCGGTGCCGGGCATGTTGATGAATGGGTTTTCGGATGCTTTCGCGGTACGCCACACGTGGCTGGTCCGCATTGACGTCAAGGCCGAAGCGATCCTTCATCTTTTCGATGGCGATTTTTAAATGCATGTCCCCCTGACCCAACAGCAAAAGCTGATTGGTCGTTTGATCTTGTTCGATCCGTAATGAAGGGTCTTCATCTTGGAGCTTTTGAAGGGCAGCGGTCAGTTTGACTTCGTCATCGCGGTGAACCGCAGTGATGGATTTGCCATACATTGCAGGCAATGTATCGGGCCAGAAATTGGTTTTATGTTTGCCATCTGTAGTCAGGGTCTGTCCGATAGTGGTGTGATCCAGCCGTCCAAGTGCCACAACTTGTCCGGTGGTGGCGCTTATCAGTTTTTCATGATCAGCCCCCATGATTTTCTGAATGCCGGAGATACGTTCCCCATTTAATTGTGCCCCATCTTTGATTTCACCTGACCAGACGCGCACATAGGACATTTTGCCTGCATGTGTGGTGTGGACGCATTTAAAGACCTGGGCCAATCCTTCAGCGTCTTTAATCCCCAGGCGATCACGGGTTTCTTCGACTTCCGGGCTATCGTGGCGCAGTGCCTTTAACAGACGAGTAATGCCACCGCGATGTTCGCAGGATCCGAAGAACACAGGCACGATGCGGTCATCGGCAATGTCTTTCTGGATATTGTCGTAAATCTCATCCTTGGGTGGTTCCACATCTTCCAGAATTTCTTCTAGCAGATGATCATCGAAATCGGCCAGTGCTTCCAGCAATTCACCGCGCGCGGATTGTTCCTGTTCAATCTGCGTTTCAGGCATGGAGATGAGTTCTGATCGTTCCCCATCGCGCCATTTGTAGGCTTTTTCGGATACCAGATCGATATAGCCTGTGATCTCGCGCCCATCGCGGATAGGGATTTCACGTAAAATCAAAGGGCGTTCACTGACATCCTGCAAGGCGCCAATAACGTTGGAGACACTGGCTTCGGGTTGATCCATCTTGTTGATGAAAATCATATGCGGGATGTTTTGTTCATCCAGAAATTTCATGATCGGGGCGATCAGGATGGCCTTTTCAGGCGATGGTTCACAGACCACAATGGCGATATCGCACACCATCAGGGCATTCAGTGTATCCTGCATAAATTCGACGGAACCGGGACAGTCGATAAAGGTCCATTCTTCATCCAGATAGGTGGTTGTTGCCAAGCTGATTTGGGTGGACATGTTGTGGGCGCGGGCTTCCGGGTTGGCATCCGCAACAGTATTGCCCTGATTGACATTACCTTTTCGATGAATGGCTCCTGTGGTGAAGAGAAATTCTTCCAAAAGGCTTGTTTTGCCGCTGAGATATGCGCCGACGATGGCGCAGCAGCGCGGCTTAGAGTGTGGTTTTGACACGGTATATTCCCTCCCAAAGATGCGAAGGCCGCGTCCGAACAATGATCCTGAAACAGGGGCACAGGGCGCGTGCCTTTATTTGTTCTTTCTTCACTATACAGGCTACTCCTAAATCCCTAAAAAGTGAAGGTTATTCATGGGATAGGAGCTTTGCAAAAAATGCAAAGCCTTGCGTCGATCCGGGCTTTGTTTCACACTGTCGATATGACTGTTCAATCCCGTATAGAACGCTTTTGAAAAGTGAAATCCAAACCATGAACCGCCTGAGCGGTGGCTGCGTTGGTGATGTCAGTGCTGTTGCACTGGATGATGGTCGCAGGCTTGTCATAAAATCTGGTGATGGCGATGCAGGTCTTGATATCGAAGGGCGCATGCTGCGCTATCTCGGGGATCATTCAGACCTGGCAGTCCCGAACGTCATTCATGCAGATGCCGATCTGTTGATCATGGAAAAATTCCCGAATGATGGTCGGATCAACAGCGTTACTGAACAACAGGCAGCGAGAGAGATTGCTGCCCTTCATCAAGTGACATGGTAATACCCCCATTTTTAGGGGGCTTCAGAAGTAGACAGTTATGCAGCCCTTTGGATTGACTGCAGCAATTTCTGTTTTGGCGTTATG
>NZ_JAWLVJ010000041.1:0-14436 GCF_033100395.1 Terasakiella sediminum
CATCAAATTACGCATAGACTTCTCCTCATAAAAAGAAGTCTTGAATCACATTCTACGCAATTTGTAAATCCACTTTGTCAACAGGACCTAACAAATCCCTATGACAAAGAAGTTACAGGCTTTATAAATATTTACATGTCAAAACATGTCACCCGCTTCGCCCCCAGCCCGACCGGATATCTCCATCTCGGCCACGCCTATAGCGCCCTTTTTGCACAAGAAAAAGGGGAACGTTTTCTGCTGCGGATCGAAGACATCGATCAAGGGAGATGCCGTCCGGAATATGTCGAAGCCATCTATGAAGACCTCGCCTGGCTGGGATTGAGCTGGGAAGAACCCGTGCGTATCCAATCGCAACATCTGAAGGACTATAAAGACGCCCTTGATCAACTGACAGACAAAGGTGTGCTCTATCCCTGTTTCTGCACCCGCAAGGACATTCAGGCCGAGATAGAACGCGCAGGTGGCGCCCCGCACGGCCCCGATGGGGTGATTTACCCTGGAACCTGTCGCAACCTGACCAAAGACCAGCAAGACGACCTGACCGCCCAAGGCAAATCCTTTGCACTGCGCCTTAATGTGGAAAAAGCCATCAATTTCGCAGGCCCCTTGAACTGGCTCGATTTGGAAAAAGGAGAACAACCCTGCAGGCCTGAAATCTTCGGCGATGTGGTTCTGGCGCGCAAAGACACGCCGACCAGCTATCACTTATCCGTCACACTGGATGATCATCTGCAAGACATCACCCTTGTAACCCGCGGCCAAGACCTGTTCGAAGCGAGCCATATTCACAGGCTTTTACAAGCCCTCCTGAACCTCAACACACCGGACTATCACCACCACGGCCTGCTGGTCGATAAAGACGGGAAACGCTTTGCCAAACGCGATAAATCCCTGACGTTGAGATCGCTCAGAGAAAGCGGTATGGACCCGCATGAACTGATCAAAACCTACCTCTAAGTGGATCGCTTGCAAAAAAAGCTCTAACCCTGTCATACTACGCTCTGTAAAAGAGCGAGGATGAAAGATTATGAAGCCTCTACTGGTTTTAATATGTTTACTGCTGCCGATATTTGCCCATGCCCAGACGGCTGTTGATGGGTATCAAGCCTATGAAACTGGCGATTACGCCAAAGCCAGAGAAATCATCCTCCCCCTCGTCGACAAAGGTGACCCTGTCGCGATGAATGCTCTGGGGAACTGGCATGCTGATGGCATCATTGTAGAGAAAAGCCGTAAAATAGCATGCGATCTGTACGAAAAAGCAGCACATAAAAACTATGCACCAGCACAAAACAATTTCTCTTTCTGTTTCGACACCTCCGGGGGCAGAAAGCGTAGCACTAAACTGCACCTTGAATGGATGACAAAAGCCGCTGAGCAATCATACGTGTATGCCCAAATTTACCTTTTGAAATGGTACCTAGATACAAACAAGGAAAAAGCCCGATATTGGGGTGAACAAGCTGCTGCGCAAAACAGCGCAACAGCCCGAACCATTCTTTGGTTATCAAACCTAGATCAAAACATTCCTCCTGTCAGCATTACAGAAATCGCCTGCGTCATAACCAAAATTTCAATTTTGAAACAAGGCTGGCAAAGTTGTGATGGTTAATACTCGCGGTCATGTTTCTCCTGTAGAATACCTTCTACTGTATTTTTTGTACCGACCTGAATTCCCTGACCGATCAATTGATCGTTCAAGACTTCCACATCTTTGGGCAATAATCGTTTGGACCAGTTTTTACCAAACCGATTGGCAATCAAATCCTTAATCTCGCCTGCGCCAAGTTTCACCCCATTGGTTCCGGCAAGACTGGTTAGTCCCATGATGACCGCACCAATTTGCTGACCGTCACGTGACACGCCCATCTTTTCCAGGTCTTTGGATATTTTCCCGGCATTGCTCAAAGCACCCTGGATGGGATTGATATTGACCAGGTCTTCAACATATTTCCCAGCGGTTTTGCCTTTGTAAATTGAAGGAACATGATTTTCCCGCATCTTGCGTTGACGTGTTTTCTCCACCCCTTCCAACTGTTCTGCATCCCCACCGGAAAGCACAAGCGCCCCATGAGCTGCATCCGCTGTTGTATTAAAGAACGCCTGCTTTGCTTCTGAGACAATATAGGACCCCGCGCCCGCTTCCCGCGAAGCCTTGATCGCGTTGCGTGTCACCTGCGCTTCTTCGTGTGGTTTGCGGTTTGGATGTGCAAATTTACGTTTTTTCATCTGATAGGCACGATAGGCCGCTTTGTCTTCCTCCGGCAGTTTTGCAAAGCCTTCCGGATCGTTCATCAACATGTGAAGCATGTCTTCAAAGGCATCTTCTTCCAACCCTGCGTGACGCTTTTGTCGGATTAAAGCTGCCGTTTCTTTTGAATAGTTTTTCGGTCGTGCCATCTTGTTATCAGGTGTTTGGGCCGATAGATTTTCTTTGCTATCCCCTGCATCAGATTTCATGCCAAAGGGCTTAATCTGATCTGGCCTCAGCACAGCCTTGGGCGGGATCATCTTTCCAGTTTCATCGTAGGCCACGTCTCCCGGATAGGCACGCTTAAATTCATTTTTCACATGTTTTAAATAAGCGGGGTCTTTCTTTTGGTAAAGTTTGTTGTCCAGCAAGCCTTGTAGTGCCTGCTGCGTTGTTTTGGGCTTCTTCAGGTCCTCCACCTGTTCCCACAGTTTATCCATCTCAGCTTTTGACTTCTGGGGGATATTTGTATCCGGCTTAGCCTGAAAGGAAGCTGACGCCTGATAAGACTTATCCGCTGTCTGGGTCACCTTTACATTTGACGCCAGAGGTTCGGCCTTTTGTTCTGCCAACGCCGATGAAATTGCTTGCTCGGTTGGGCCGCCCATATTGATGACGCCATCCACTTTCAAACCTTGTGCGTCCTGAAAGGCTTTCACACTGTTGGGTAAGGAGAACTCACTCTCGCCATTCTGACCAAAATATCCCAAATCCGACAGGGCAGAACCCGTCTTGATAGCATCGGGGGAAGACATCGGCGTTTCAGGTGTATAAGGCCCTTCAACCTTAAACAAATCACCTGCACGTCCGCCCATATTATTCAAAAAATCAAACATCTTTTTTCCTTTGCTTAAGGCACAAAAAAACGCCCTTCAAAAAGAAGGGCGCATCCACTTTAAATCGTTAATTTCTTCGTCTAACTTCGCAAACCACGAACCAATTGTTCATAGTCAACTTCCTCGTCCGGATTGATGTAGCCATGACGGATGAGGAAGTCGATGATGACGAGGTTGCAGTTGAATTTGAAATTGCCGCCACCGTGCACATGGTCGGCCAGTTCCTCAAGAGACCAGAGGTAAAATTCTTCAGTCTCTCCATCCGTATTTACGGGCGTGAAATTTTCTGGCAGTTCCAGGTCATAGCAGAACATCACATCCGGCTTGATCCCGCCTTCGGTTTCCATGATGTAACTGATCGCGCCTACCGGCGTTGCTTTCTTTGCAAGCTCTGCCGGGATGTTGGCTTCTTCGGCGCATTCCTTGATGATATTATCCATCAGGCTCAGGCCTGCTGGCTGACCGCCAGCGACGATATTGTCATACATGCCGGGGCAAATGGCGCGGTCCATGGATCGTTTTCCCACCCAGACCTTGATACCCTCATCCGTTCTGACAAATCCATTGATATGCACCCCATAAGCCCGGATACCGAAAAAGGAAACCGCACAGCGTTCGATCTCAAACACAGCAGCTGTGCCGAAAGACTGGTTCACCGCATAAAGCTCATCACGCCAATGTTTGATTATGCCTTTTTGATAAAGATCTGCGCAGACAGCCGCCATTCCATCCTGGGACAGCAGCTGCACCGCCCCATTTTCCAGATGAAAAACATCCGGATAGGCTTTCAACAGATCAACACGGTCACGGCGCACCCAGCCAATCTGCTCACCAGCCATCGTCAGGAAAGGAACAAACCGTGACAGGTCATGGGCATTGCACTGTTTAATATGATCCAGAAAAGCCATCGAAAATTTTATCCTTTTTCAGAAACAAGCACACAAGTGACATCGGGGAACTGTCGCATAGCCTGCGCCATTTGTTGAGCAAGTTTTTGATCAATCCCTTTGACCTGAAAATCCATCTGCAGTTCCTGCGTCTCATCATCCACCACAGCATGCAGACGGCTGATCATCAGCCCACGCTTGGCAACGGGCTGGCAAAGTTTCGGCAAGATCGCAGGCTCGGCATGAGCAAAAACGGAAAAACACATGGTTTGAACTTTGGATGCGACCATGTTTCGCATCATCGGTGCAGCAGAAGACATCTCGCGCACGCTCCATATAAAACTTTAATAATCTACGAATAGCTTCGTCCCGGCTCTATCAGAGAACCGGGTTGATAATTCGAGAGACCATAAGTCGTTTTATATGTGCCATCTGTGTCATGCGCATAAGCATGTAATTATATTGCGCAGTTGTCAAGTATGGCTTTTTCTTGCAATTCAGATCGTTTCCAGTACTGTCCCTTTTCCTGACCAAATGAACAGATATCCATTCCATGAAAAATAAACCCGACCATATTCAAGGCCTGATCTTTGCGACCCTTGGGGCATTGGCCCTGACGCCGGATGGGCTATTGGTACGTCTGGTTGGTACGGAAGAATGGACCATTGTCTTTTGGCGCGGGGTTTTCATCGCGATCGGACTGTTCATTGCGCAGGCTTTCAAATTCAAAAAAGATATCCTGAAACGCTTTCCGCCCAACAGTGTCAAAGAATGGTGTGCTGCCATCATGGCTTCCCTTGGCACCATGACCTTTGTCATGTCCATCAAACATACGACGGTGGCCAACACACTGGTGATTTTATCCACCATGTCGTTGTTCGCCGCACTCTTCAGTATGATTTTCCTGCGTGAACGCATTGCCCTTCGCACCTGGATTGCCATGTTCTTTGCCATCTGCGGGATCGTGATTGTCTTTATTGATGATGTCTCCGGCGATGATATGCTGGGTAAGCTCTTTGCCTTGGCTTGCGCCTTTGTAACCGCAGCCAACATGACCCTGATCCGCAGTGAAAAAGCGATGAATGTGCCATCCGTCTTTGCTTGGGGGGGATTGCTCATCACAGTGCCTGCGCTTTATTTCGCGCCCCATCTGGCGGTTAATGCACAAGCCAGTGTAACGTTGATGGTCATGGGCGGCTTAAATGCCATCGCCTTTGTCCTGATCGGGGCGGGGGCAAAACGCATTCCATCGCCCGAAGTCAGTCTGTTAATGCTGCTGGAAACCATTCTGGGTCCCGTCTGGGTCTGGTTTATTTTGCAGGAAATCCCGTCCCAAAACGCACTGATCGGCGGAGCCGTTGTGGTCACCACACTGGCCCTTCATTCCTTTGCCAGCCTGAAACGTCGGGCATAAAAAAAGCGCCCCACCATAGGAGGCGCCTTCTTTTAAATTCCGGTCGAAAGATTAAACTTTTTGGGCTTGCGCGACTTTCTTCTTGTCGTCTTTCACATTGCGCACATAAGCCTGTTCACAATGCATTTCGCAATAAGGTTTGCCTTCTGTCGCCTTTTCACCGCAGAAGTGAAAGCCAGGGGAGCCTGGATCACCGATTGGCCAGGCACACATGCCCGGGCGCAGCTTGTCCATTGTAATGACTTCTGGCTCTGGCGCTTTTTTCTTTTTCGCAGGTTTGCGTTGGATTGGGGATTGGCGCTTGGGCAGACCAAGACGGTGAACTTTACCGACAACGGCATTTTTAGTCACATCAAGACGACGCCCGATTTCACTTGTGGCAATGCCTTCGTTCCAGAGTTGCGTCAGCGTCTCAATACGTTCAGGCGTCCAATCTACACTCATACTCAATCCTTAAAAGGTCAGTTGTTCTCGCGCATCAACACTGTAACACAATGTGGCTGCAAGAACGATACATCATCTGCATCTCAAAAAAGTGCGCGCACATTACAAAATCTGTATCGTTCAAGCAACATGGAAAAGAAAGAATTTGGCCTTAAGAGGCTTTTTCCTCAACTTTCACCGCCAATCCACATTTTTTATCTGCCAATCTGCGCGCAGCATCAGCAATCTGATCGGAGACTCCAGCCTCTTTCAGTTTGCCACGCAGGTAATCCATCTGATCCGGGTTATTCTCGCGCAAATAACACGACACGTCAGCCAGCACCCGGATTTTATCCATACGCGTTTCACTTTCCTTATAGCGTTCAATGGCGGATTTCACCACCTCGGCCGTTTCGCCCACACGGGTTGCATTATTGGCAATGAACCCAAGGACAGCCCCCGCTGTTACCCCTTCCAGAAAACAGGCGCCAACCAGCACCCCGACCCCCAAAAGTGCAGCAATTGATTTCATCTTCATAAGTTTCCTCCTGACATAAAAAAACACCCCACTGCCAAGGGGCAGGAGGTGCATTGAAAATTTGATTTAAAAGTTGTGTTAGATAAGGTCAGACACTGGGGGGCGGAGCAAAATAGTTTCCGACAAAATAGGCTACAAGAACCAGAAGCATCATCCCCAGCAGAATTTTTCCGTCACGCCATTGTTTGCGATAAAAGGAAAGGAGAGCAAAAACAAACCCGGCCACAAAGGCAAGGAAGCTTAAGGAAAATGACGCACTATATACCCAGATATAGGTGATCATATCCTCCCGGCCCATCCCTTCACTATCATAATAGAACATGTAGGGAAAGTTTGAGAGAACCGCCAACCAACTTCCATAGACACCAACTTTTAAAATCTTGCTCATGCTCTCAATTCCTGTGGATTCAATTCATCATTTGAATATCCATAGCACAAGAAAAGACAGCTCCGTCTTAACGTCTGTTAATTCACGGACATACTTGTTGGCTTTCCCAATCGTCAAAGGACTTTTTTCGAAGAACACATCTTACTGCGCTCACTCTGGTGGTCCAAATCGGATCAAGGTCAATATACTAGCACTATTTGTTTTTTATCAATGAAGCGGCAATCCCTCCCCAGGCATTCAAAACTCTGCTTGCAGAAGTTTGGCCGTCATCCCATGGCAAAGGAGGTTCGACAAATACAGCTTTAAAACGATCCCATTTTGTTGGACGTTCCGTTACATCGTCAGTGGGAACAGGTGGCCCCATATGTTGATAAAAATTACCTTTGGGTGCCTCAATTTCCATCGACCTCGCTGCAATGACAAAATCAACACACTCCCAATTTTTCTGTGGCGTTAAACCACCGACTTCAAAGAAATTTCGTTTCGGCAGAGGCCCGAAACCTTCGAAGTTTATATCTGGACATGTGACAACTTTTTCACGATATTGCATTCCTTGTTTACGAGAATACCAGAGATAAAGTGACAGTCGCATTTGGTAATAATGCACATCTTCAAAAATAAAATTAAATCCATGCAGATCTCCTTTTTGATCTGGCCATGGATAAGGAACAAATTGATCATAATCAAAAGTGCCATTGTATAGAATGGGAATACGTAACGTACTCCCACTCAGGACAGGTTTTCCTACGACAGGCAGAGCGCTCTCATTATCATATATCAGGTTCCCTGTAAGAGCTTCTGCACGATCCTTTTTCATTTTCTCTTCCTCAAGACCGTAACGGTCAATTTGTGCTAGGCAACGCGAACCGTGTTCCCGTCAATTACGGGCTCCCCCACCACAGCTATTAAAGGGTCTTCGCAATCATAACCATCTTTCCAAAGACTTTCTTCCGTCACCGGCCATCGCGTCTGACCATTTATCTCGTCCTTAAGGCAGCGGTGGCTCAATGAAACGAGCTTTTAAACGGTCCCAACGAGTCGGGCGCTGGTGGTATTTGCCGTAGTCCAGTTTATCCGTCATATGAGCCAGAACATCCCCATCAGGAATTTCCAGTTCCATAGATTTGGCATAAGCAACACAGGTGACAAAGTCCCAGTTTTTGGTTGGTGCGAGTGTCTCAATTTCAAATCTATTTGTTTCACCCTCAATTTCCGGAAAATCTGTTATTTCAATAATTTTATGCCGATCTAAAGAAAGCAACGGTAAATAAAGATATGACCCGTCATAATGAAATTGATAGGCAAGTATGAACTCAGTTACACCTTCAAAAACAATATTGACATCAAATAAAGCCTTCCATTTTGGAAATTTTTTGCTGTATTCATCAAGATATGGTGGATATCCATTACATTCAAAAAGTAAGTTGTGGATAACGGGAAGACGTACTGTATTCCCGTCAATAATCGGTTTATCCACGATGGTTGCAACATCAACCCCGCCGCCATACAAGTCATCTGTCGTTAAAGGCCATCTGGTTCGCATTATTTTACCTTTCTCAAGATGTGAACATAAGGATTTTCAATACGTGTCTTTCCATCAGATTGATACATGTCATATAGATCGAACCTAGAAGGAATTTTCTTAGATTTGAACTCTAAAACTTCGAAACCCATTGCCTGCAGTTCCTTTCTTGAGAGTTTATTTACAAAGGGGTTACTGGCATTACCAACGACAGTCAAAATCCCCCCTGGCTCTAGCATCCGATGAGCTTCACGGAATTGAAATTCCGTCTGTTTTTTATTCCAGACACCCCGTGCGGCTCTCAGTGGTTGTGTGTCCCCTTCTAGATGGCTAGGCCTATCATAATGGGGATTAGGTAAATCCATTCCCTCCAGACTATTATCTTTATTTGCCCATTTTGCATTCGGTTCATCCCAAGCAGGCAGTCGACCTTTCACGTTTCGCCCGATACCCAATGCCTTCATATCTATACCGCCTGCACTCGGTTCAGAGTGTTTTACCCTTCCTGTCCCAGACATATAGACCATGATTTTCTTGGGTTTGAGTTTACTCTGAATCTCAGCACTAATTTGTTCACCCCTGACTTTCCCTTTCGCAAGACCAAATGGTGACAGGTTTTCGCCAATTTCAATGGCATTGTTGAACTTGCGTGCAGCCCCTTCATCCATGTCCACCAACAGACGTTCGGCAAATTCGCGATTGTTCTCAGCGGCCCCTTTGGGATCAAGGAAATTCCCATATTCCTCTTTCTCCCCCAGAACATTCATCAAGGCACCGCCTTGTTTTTTACTCAGGCTTCCCTGATCAACCCGTTGATTGATCTCTGCGCGCAGGTTGGCAAAGTCTGAAGATTTTGCTTGCAGGGTTCGGTTCATCAAATCCAGCGTATCACGTTTCATCGCCGGACCTTTCACACCAAATTTCACCCATTCACTGTTTGGATTTTCAGGGATTTTAAATTGTCCATTTTCCATTTGAGAGACCAGATCACTCGCTATTTGTTCCTTTTGCTGATTCTTATATGAAAGGGCCAGAGCTGTTTTTTCTTCACCATCAGAAACCGTGTAGGAAAAGCGATCCTCGCCACTATATTCCTCATTCGAACTGGTGGTTTGTGCCTGCAGTTCACCATCCGGGTCAAATGGGCGTACATCCTGAGGGCGGATAACCGATTTGGGCTGTATCATTTTACCGGTTTCGTCATGTTGCACGTCACCGGGAAGGGCGCGTTTCCATTCTTCCTGCACATGTTTGATCATGGCCGGGTCCTGTTGTTTTGCATAAAGCGGATGCGCCATGAGGGAGCCAATGCGTGCCTCCACGCTCTCACCTTCTGGGATAATCGCCTTTTGGGTTTTGGCTTTTTGCAGTTTTTCAACCTCTTCCCACTGCTTTTTTGTCGGCATCTTGGCTTTCGGGGCATTTGCCAGAGGGTCCGCCAATCCCGTCATAGGATCAATTTTTGTCGCCGGAACTGACTTTGGCTTTTTGGCTTTTTGGCTTGCGCTACCGGATTTGATGCTGACCAAAATGCTTGGGGAGCATCCTTAGATGGTTTCGTCGCATTCGGATGAAAGGGAACTGATTTTGCGCTCTCTAATAAATCCGTTGTGGAAATACTCTGATTTTCCAAAGCCTGGCTCAAAGCATTCTGCGTTGGACCATCGGGTTTCATCACCCCGTCAACCTTCAAACCATTATCAGATTGAAAGCTCTTCAACCCGTCAATCATATTCATATCAGGAATGTCGGTAATGCCAAAATCAGGCACATCATACTTCCCAACCGCATTGAGGGCGGATTTGGTTTTGATGACATCGTCACCAAACATATTACTGTCGGAACTGATCGTGCTTCCCACATTAAAGAAATTGGAAACACCGGACGAAAAATTGTCCCAAAATGACGTTTTGGCCATAGGGGAAACTCCTCTCATTCTAACGTACTTTACGGAATGTCTTTATAGAAAACATGATGCCCCACTTCTGCACAGGGGATCTGGTTTCGGGCCCATGCGGGCAGCAGGCCAGTACGGTGATAGTGGGTGGCACCTTTGGTCGGGTCTTTCAGGGCACCGAAGACAGCGCGGCGTGCAATGCGGCAACATGTCGCAAAGATTTTGTTTTTCCCATCGATGGTAAGGATTTTTTCGCGGTTGGGGTCATTCACGTTCCAGCAGGAAAACTGCCAGGGACGCAGACAGACATTTTCCACATCAGCCCCCCACCAGTAACCACCGCGCTGAATTGCTTTTTCAACCCGGTTGATGATCACAGCGGCCACGGCTTCCAAGCCACGGACCTTTTCCCCACGTGCTTCGCCATAGAGGGTGCGTGCCAACGTATCGATGGCATCTTCGGGAGATTTTGTATAACGAGATTGTGTCATGTCAGTTCCTTTCACGTGGGGTTTGGTCCAGTTTATTTTCGATACGCACCAGATGGCCGGTGAGGCGGCGTTCAACATCTTTCATGTAAGCGATCGAGGCATAGTTTTTCGCGACTTCCAATTTGTAAGCCGATAAGTTTTCGCGGGCATTGCTGAATGAAATTTCCGTATGTTCGCGCAGGTCCGATATCTCGTTATCGAAGTCCTGACGATTACGCCAAATCATCCAAAACAGACTGGCCATAGCGGGAAGTTCGACGGCTGTGATCCACCAGATCAGGTCGATGGTCCAGCTTCCTTTCATAAGAATTCTCCTTTTATCCATAAAAAAACGCCCTGCGAATTGCAGAGCGTTCAATCCATTTTATGCGTTAATGTTTAAGCGTCAGACACCTTGATCCAGATCACCGGGGCCTTTCAAACTTTCCCAGGCTTCCCCGGCACTGACCACACAGGCCACACCTGTTGGGCGGGTTACAAGGATTGTCCAGCTTCCCTTGTTTGAAGCAAATATTTCAACCACGCCACCATTCCCCGCCAGTCCCATTGAGATGGGCACCTCGTGATAGCGTTTTTTCAACGTATCAATGATGTCCACCCGTTCACCACACAGGTTTTGCGCAACAGCGGGAAAAGCGAAGGATACCAGCACGGCGCTGATGGAAAGCATTTTGATGATGCGTTTCATAATATCCTCCTGGTTTCATGAATATGTTAAAACTAATATGGCGATTGGTCATACCAATTACAAGTCACGCTACATCACTTAAATGTGAAACCCTTGATTTATAATTCAAAATCAGTTTTCGCCATATGATTGCCAGAGCCACCGCCCCAATGTTTCATCTGCTTGCCATCCAGATCACTCAACGGCGTGCGCGGCAGACGAACAGGTTCTGCTGCCAGACAACCCGCGACCGCATCCAGCGCATCATCACGCGCTGAAATATTGGGCACCCACTCCCGCATTTCAGTCGGAAACGATGTTTTCCAAACGGTTCGATGCACTTTCAACGCACGGAACGCCAGCACCACATCAAAAGCTGCAAGAATGCGTTCTGCCTTGTTGCTGCGCGAATGTTTTTCAATCACAGCACACGTGACATTTGCCTTTTCAAACTCACGACGCAACAATCCGGGCAGGAACTTGCCGACCCCATTGGTTTCCAGACAGACCGAAGGCAGATAATATTCCTTCACGAAAGCCACCACCTGCCGACACAATTGGGTGGCTTCATCGGCCTGGCTCAGCTGATTTGGGTCATGGGTCATATAACGCAGACCATGGAGCCAATATCCCCCATCTTCATCGGTATAAACAGCCGCGATGACACTGGCGTCCCCCTTATTGGGAGAGCCAAAAGAGGGATCCCACCAGCAACTGGACGAAACAAGTTTCTTCCCTTCAAGGGACAAGGACGCCATCTGGTTATGTTCGCTATAATCCAGATCGGCTTCATAAAGGGTCATCAGGTCTGGATCCAACCGGCTTTCCGAAATATTGACCGGGCGCAACATCATCTGACTTTCAAACTTGTTCTTCCCGGTACGACGTCGAATGGCTTCGATGTTACCGTCGGGAAAACGATCCGGCCATTGGCTATGACCATTCTGGTCCAACAAAGGCAGTTTAAATCGATCAAAGCCCAACAAAAACGGTTCTTCATTATCCTGAACCTCATCCCCGTAGATCGTATAAAATGTATGCGGCGTGCCGACATAAAGCTGCAGACCACCGGGCACCAGAACATAGTCAATTTCCTGCAAACGCGCGCGCAGGTCCAATCGCTTGGGCGCACTGTCGCAAGTGTTGGGAACTTCAACGTCATCACAGATCACCACATCTGCCCGCGATCCGGTAATATTGGCACCAATACCTTTTGCCAACATGGAGGGATCACGCAATTCACTGGGCCGATTGACGGTAAACTGATCAGACGCCCATTGTTCCTTGCGCTTTGGCTTCAAACGTTTGGTCAAAGGGTGACGCTCTATAATGCGTTTTACGTTACGCACCATCTTTTTTGCCAAGGCAAAGTCAGCCGCCATCACCATGATACGACGATCCGCATCCTGATACAGCAACCAGGCACAGAATAGACCGACCAAAGTACTTTTTCCGCTATTTCGAAACGCCATAAGCAAGAGTTCACGCCTGTTGGTCGTCCAGGCATCATCCAGCCAGCGACATATTTTCAAATGATGCGGGGGCATGGACAATCCCTGAAGCAGATCCCACAACATGACGAATTCCGGGAAGGCCACGCGGTTCTTCATTTTTCTTTTTCTCCTTCAAACATCGGACAACAAAAAACCGCCTCACAGCCTGTGAGACGGTTCACCTTCAATAATTTAATTAATATTTTTGCTTAAAAATAAGACGGGGCAAAAAACCAGACATTCACCAATGTATGGGCCACCACCACGAATAAAAACGATTGGGTCCGGCGATAAAAATACATCAGAACCAGACCAAAGACTGCCGCTGTCACAGTTCCCACCAGCCCTTGAGGGAAATGCATAAAGGCAAACAACAAGGTGGAAAGCACATAAAGCTTTGTGACAGGCCAGTTCTTAACTTCGGCAATTTTGACGAACGCGACACGGAAGATACTTTCCTCTGACAAGCTGACCAGGATCAAACCCAAGGTCAGGTCAAATTTCAGCAACAGATCATTTTCAATTTTCGGAAAACCAACCGGGTCGAACAGCAGACTGTCAAAATTCTCTGCGGCTTCTGTCTGTGTTACGATTTTTTCAAGCACAAGCAGGACAATGATGATCCCGCTTGCCCAGAAAACATCTTTCAAACGGCTCTGACCTTTAAACAGACCGTTCATCCCAAACGTCAGCACAAAGAAACCAATGAGAAACGCACGTAGAAGATAGTCCGCAAGATAAACCTGCGACCCATCCAAAAAGAACTTCATCGCCCCTAAATAAGAGACGACAACCAGCAAAATCAACGCGGTAAGTTGGGGGATATCAAGTTTGGTCATATTGTGATTAGACACCACTGCCCACCAAAATCATCAGGAAAAATAGAAAACCCAGTGGAAAAAAATAAAGCAGAACGTTTTTAATCGCATACAAGGATTCACCAATCCATAGACAGCGAACAAGACTCCAGGTATTCGCAACTGCCGCCAATGTCACTGAGAAAAAAACAGACAAGCCTGAATACCGATAGGGAATATCATTTTTCCAGAATTCAAATTCACCAAAACTGAACTCTACGGCTGCAACTAATGCACAAACCAAAGATATTGAACACAAGATCAGACTTACTTTGAATGATTTTGGCATATTATTCATCATAAACAGTCATCTCGCTCAGACCGTCGGAAACGGAACAATGTGCACGGTCATATACCAGAAAAAGATGATAAGAAAACCGCTGACAGTGCCTAACAAAAATTGCTTCCATTTCTTCAAAAACAGATTCGTCAAACTATAAAAAATCGAAGTTAAAATAGATACCGCTCCAATCAGGTGCCAAAATATGAATAGCAAGATAACCAATGTGTATTCCAGATTAAAAAGCGGAGAGAAAAACGCCGTAAGAAGTAGCCCGTTAAGAACGACCGTTGTAACAAACAGTATCTTCAACAACATGTAAAACCGTGTCATTTCAATGACCTTTGAGAGAATGCACAAGGAGGATATCCTCCCCCTTGTAACACTAGGTAAAGTTTAGATGGAATAGTTCCGATCCGATCTGACAGCCGACCTTGAAAAAGGGCGGGTTACCCGTTTTGATGAAGGTGCAACTCCTTAAACATCAAA
>NZ_JAWLVJ010000042.1:0-12963 GCF_033100395.1 Terasakiella sediminum
CAAATTACGCATAGACTTCTCCTCATAAAAAGAAGTCTTGAATCACATTCTACGCAATTTGTAAATCCACTTTGTCAACAGGACCTAGTGCTAGCTAAAAAAGCGCTGTTGAAATTTGCATCTATTAGAATTGCGAAACGAAAATCAGCTTTTTCAAGAAGGGTTGATGTAAGGTTAGCACCTGTGAGATTTGCTTTGTAAAATGAGGCTTCTTCAAGTATTGCCCCATTTAAGTTAGAATCTACTAAGTTAGCGGCAAACAAATTCGATTTGTAAAAATTAACCCCTTTAAGATTTGCATTTTGTAAATTGGCCCCTGTTAATCTTGTTCCAAGCATATTTGCATCCGACAGATCAACTCCTTGAAAATTAACTTCTGTAAGGTCAAATCCGGATAGTTTTGCTTTTCTCAAGGAGGGCAGCATTTGTCCTTTGCTGATGCTTTGTAAGATATCAAAGGCGACGAAGATGTCCGGGCAATCTTTTAAAGGAAGTGGGGCTGCGCTGAAGTCATTATCGATATTGTCTTGACTAGACGTGCTTTTGACGTTGATATCCTCATAAGGTGGATTCCGAATAAAGTTCGCAATCACGTTTTGAACCGTTGGTAAATCCTCATCTGAATCCTTGGCAATTCGTTGCAAAGCATACAACCCACCAATCCGCACTGAGGGATTCTTTGTATTCCCCAATTGCTCCACAGCTTTTGAATATCGATCTGTAATCTGACCGCTCTCAGTTGTTTTTTGTTGGGCGTTGACCGCTCTGGTTCTTTGATAAGCTAGGTAGAGACCTATACTGCCGCCAACCATGAGAAAGTAGTTACGAAAGGCCGCGCTTCTATCTTCTTTTTCACCAATCCATTCGAGTTCCAGAATTTCTGGGAATTGCGATAAAAGGATAAGGACGATGATGAAAAAGGCGAGGGTGAGGAATAGCAGGCGTTCGGTTTGGTTCGGCATCAATAATCTTCCTGGTAAGTGTGAAGATATGATGGGGAATTATGGATGGTTAATCAACTAAAGAAGGAAAAAGTGTTGAGTGCTCTTTTTTGTCATTCCCGCGAAAGCGGGAACCTAGGAAAGCGGATGTAAACAAAAAAAACTGGGTCCCCGTTTTCACGGGGATGACAGAAGGGGAGGTACCGCATATTGACTAATCACAGCCCTCATCATCCCTCCAAAAACCGTCATCGCGCATGTGTTGCGCGACCTGCGTTAAGGGCAAGAGCGCGGCATCGACCGCAGATGCCGCAACGGGTGCGGCATGACATTTTTATATGGTTTGAAAAAGTGAAGCCTTAGCGCTTCAACCCACTCTTACTGCGTCCAAGCGGCGTAATCGTGGTCTTATGAAAGCCCGCACCGAACTGGCTGCGTTGAACCCAGCCGTGCTTTTCACATTCTTCTATCGTGCGTTCCAGAATTGTATCTGAGATGTCGTCGGCCACCGCGATGTCGCCGGACATGATCAGCAGTTCGAGCAGAAGTTTTTGTTGTGGAAGCACGTCTGTCATTTTATTTTTCACTTTTAGTTGTTCGTCTTTCCTTATATCCATAATAAGATAAGAATTGTGAGGTCAATCATATTCATCTTTTCCGGATGGTTTAGATTAAAACAAATTACTTAATTTTGATATAAGAAAGAAGCCTTTATGATCGATTTATATTCTTGGCCGACGCCCAACGGACATAAGGTTCATGTCATGCTGGAAGAAGTGGGGCTGGATTATCGTGTTCATGGTATTGATATCGCCAAAGGGCATCAGTTCCTGCCGGAATTTCTGGAAATCAGCCCGAACAACAAAATTCCGGCCATTGTGGATCATGATGGCCCGAATGGGGAGCGTTTCACCCTGTTTGAAAGCGGCGCCATCCTGATGTATCTGGCGGAAAAAACGGGTAGTGACCTTTTCCCCACAGATACGGTCAAACGCTATAAGGTGATGGAATGGCTGATGTTTCAGATGGGCAGTATTGGCCCCATGCTGGGTCAGGCGCATCACTTCCGCATCTATGCCCCTGAACAGGTGGACTATGGCATTGAGCGCTATACCAAGGAAGCGACCCGCCTTTATGGGGTGATGGATAAACGTCTGGGCGAAGAAGAGTATCTGGCAGGGGACTATTCCATCGCAGATATCGCGTGTCTGCCCTGGATTAGGTCTTACAAGAACCAGGGGCAGGTGCTGGAGGATTATCCCAACCTGAAACGCTGGTTCCTGACCCTGAAAGAACGTCCGGCTGTGCGCCGTGGATTGGCGGTGCTGGATGAGAAAACACGCACAAAAGCCTACACAAAAGAAGAGCTGAAATTGCTCTTTAACGTGGAGGCAAAATAAAAATTGCAAAAATGCATTTGAAGCGTTGACAGGGCAGGCTTCTATTTGTAGAAACCCCTTCTACATAACGTGGATAGCTGGCCGAGTGGCTGAAGGCGCTCCCCTGCTAAGGGAGTATGGGTTAATCGCTCATCGAGGGTTCGAATCCCTCGCTGTCCGCCAGAATTTTAAAAGCTCAAGGTGAAAGCCTTGGGCTTTTTGTTTATTATGCCATAGCTCAATTAAAAAATCGGTGGCAGCGGCAGGGAGAGAATAGATGGGGCGGCGTTCAGATCATACGCGTGAAGAACTTTTTGAAATGGCAATGCAGGAAGCACGCCTGATTGTCGCCGAAGAAGGCTGGCGCAAGCTGACGGCGCGGGCTTTGGCCAAACGCATGGGCTATTCGGTTGGCACTCTCTATAATCTGTTTGGCAATATTGACGACCTTGTCCTGCATCTTAATGCATCCACGCTGGACAGCCTGCATCACGAAATGAAACAAGTTGTTCTGCGCGGTACCCCGATTGACGATATGGAGGCGCTGCTGGATTGTTATCTGTGTTTCCTGAAGGCCAATGCCTCTCTTTGGGCGGTGCTGTTTGAACATTCCCTTCCCGAAGGACAGGACCTGCCGGACTGGTATATGGAAAAGATTGCTGTTGTGCTGGGCTATGTTGAACAGGCGATCTCCCCGCTGTTTTCTGGGGGGGAAGAGGGGAAGCGCAAAGAAGCTGCAGCGACGATCTGGGCGAGCCTGCATGGAATCGGCTCACTCGCTGGCGCAAATAAACTGGACGCGGTTATTAATTCCAGTTTTGAAGAGATGTCGAAAGCTTTTATTCGAACATATATTGCAGGGTTAAAATCCTGAATTAATCCTTTAATATGAGTTGATTAGCGAAGTTTTGTCGCCCGATTTCCATCTTGTTTGAAAATTAATTGAACAATGTTCATTGACATATTGAACGTTGTTCAATTAAAGTCTGTTTAACACAACGAGTTCCAATAGGAGGCTGTTATGACTTTTCTGAAAAAACATATGATAACGCTGTTTTTCGCAAAAACAGTGCTGACGCTCATTTTCCTGAATGTCGCGATGGAAGAGCCTTTGGTGAGTTCTCTTCAGCAGTTTGTTCAAACTCACGTTATCCAATTCTCAGATGCCCTTGAACATGCCTTCTTTGAATTTGCCGAGGTGAAACGACCATGAGACATGATAACATCAAAATTCCCACTCTGGGCGGGCGCCAATATTGGTCCGATCAATTTATCCATGCAGGCTGGCGCATTCAGAAAAACATCTGGATGGATCATCACCGTTTGCTTGATCCCAATGATTTTCGCGTTGCTTTCGGGGATTGGAAAACGTGCCGGGACTGTTTTGACACACATGAAGTCTCGCAACGCCAACCCTGGCCCCACGAACACCTGGTGATTTTGGTGCATGGTCTTTGCCGCACCAAAGGGGCCTTTTATAAAATGCGCAAAATGCTTCAGGAAAAAGGCTTCTCTGTTCAGGCGATCAATTATCCCAGTACACAGCAATCGACGGATAAATTTGTTGAACAACTGAACAATCTTCTCAGTTCATTGCGTGGAATTGCCAAGGTATCCTTTGTTACACATAGCCTTGGTGGGATCATTGTACGCAAGGCTTTGTCTGAAAAGCGGGACTGGATGGAAAAGCTGGATATTGGTGATGTTATTCAAATTGCTCCCCCAAATCGCGGGGCGCGTATTGCAAACAGTTTTAAAGATATTTCTCTCTTTCAATGGGGGGCTGGACCTGCAGGGACGGAACTTGCCAATGGCTTTGACATTGACGTGCCGAAGACCTGCGCGAACTTTCATGTGATTGCAGGCGGCACAGGGACGAAGCGGGGATTTAATCCCTTTCTGGGCTGCGATAATGATGGTTTGGTTGCCATTGAAGAAACAGCTTTGACCTTTCCTCACGCACAACATCAGTTTCATGCCCCGCATACTTTGTTGATTAATAATCCGGAAACTCTGGCGCTTGTCAATCATGTGATTAACTAGCGATTACAATGGCTTGGTAAATATCAACTGGTCCGTATCCCTTTAATCTTGTACTCCTTGAAAAAAACAAATCTGATCAGGAAGGTGAAATAGATGACCCGCACACTTACACATCTTTTGAAAACAAAACGTTTTCTCCCACTGTTCATTACTCAGTTACTGGGTGCCTTTAACGACAACCTGTTTAAAAATGCCTTAGTGGTTTTGATCTCGTTCCGACTGGCGCAAACCGCAGACATGGACGGTCAGATTTTGATCTCAATTGCGGCAGGTCTGTTTATTCTGCCATTCTTCCTGTTCTCAGCATTGGCGGGGCAGCTGTCTGACAAGTTTGAAAAATCCCGCCTGATCCAGATCGTGAAGTTTATCGAGATACTGGTGATGGGGCTTGCTGTTGTTGCCTTTTCAACGGGGGACACATATTTCCTGTTGGCTGTTTTGTTCCTGATGGGCAGCCAGTCGGCTTTTTTCGGTCCGCTTAAATACGCCATCCTGCCTAACCATCTGGAAGAGGATGAACTGGTCGGGGCCAATGGCCTGATTGAGGCCGCAACCTTCCTTGCGATTTTGATCGGCAGTATGGCTGGTGGGCTGCTTATTCTGCAGGATGGTGGTGTCAGGATCGTTTCTGCTTTTATCATGGCTTGTGCGGCTTTGGGGTTTATGGCCAGCCTCTTTATCCCCAAAGCGCCATCTTCTTTACCTGAATTGAAGATCAATTCGAACCTGATCAGCGAAACATTTTCGATCATTTCCCAAGCGCGCAACAACCGTTCGATCTTTTTGTCTATTCAGGGTATTTCCTGGTTCTGGCTGGTGGGCGCAACCTTCCTGACGCAATTCCCAACACTGGCAAAAGATATTGTTGGTGGCAACGAAGAAGTCGTAACTCTGTTCCTGGCCCTGTTTTCGGTTGGTATCGGTGTGGGTTCACTACTGTGTAACAAGCTTCTGGGCAGCGAGATTTCGGCGAAATATGTTCCCCTTGCGGCTTTTGGTATTTCGATCTTTGGATATGACCTTTATCTGGTTTGTGCCAGCCTGCCTGCACCAACTGAAACCATTGGCCTGAATACCTTCTTTGGGTCTTTTGACCACTGGCACATTATGGTCGATCTGATCGGAATTTCGGTTTGTGGTGGTCTCTATATCGTGCCGCTTTACGCCATCATGCAGGCGCGCAGTGAAGAGACCAACCGCGCGCGGATCGTTGCAGCCAACAATATTTTAAATGCTTTGTTCATGGCTGTTTCAGCCGCAGTTGTCACGGCGCTGTTTGCGCTAAATATCACGCTGGTTGAAGTGTTCCTGAGCGTTTCCATCCTCAATCTGCTGGTTGCTTTTTATATTTGCAAACTCTTACCACAGGAAACCCTGAAAGGCTTTTTTTCAAGTCTACTGAAGCTGTTTTACCGGGTTGAGGTCAAAGGACTGGAAAATTTGCAAAAAGCAGGTGAACGTGCGGTCCTGGTGGTAAACCATGTTTCTTTCCTGGATGGTGTGTTGCTGGGTGCGTTCCTGCCAGGAAAGCCCATGTTTGCCATCAACACCCATATGGCACAGAAATGGTGGGTGAAACCTTTCCTGTCTGTCATTGATGCCTTTCCGCTGGACCCAACCAATCCGATGGCCACCAAGGCCCTGATTAAGGCGGTGAAAGAAGGACGTCACTGCGTGATCTTCCCGGAAGGTCGCATCACGGTGACAGGTGCGTTGATGAAGGTTTATGAAGGTCCGGGTATGGTTGCGGATAAGTCAGAAGCTGACATTGTCCCGATCCGGATTGATGGAGCGCAATATTCCACATTTTCGCGTCTGCGCGGTAAGATCAAACTGCGCCTTTTCCCCAAAATCACCATCACTGTTTTGGAACCGCGCCGATTTGATGTGTCTGAAGAAATTACCGGGCGTGCACGTCGCCATGCGATCGGCAATGCGCTTTATGACGAAATGTCATCCATGGTGTTTGAAACCTGCAATCGGGAACAGACGCTTTTTTCTTCCCTTCTGGATGCCGCCACAGTCTTTGGCAAAGATGCTGAAGTCGTTGAAGATATTGAACGTTCGCCTTTGACTTACAAACGTCTGATTGCCGGGAGCTTTGTTCTGGGACGTCGTTTGGCCAAATTCACGGAAGAAGGTGAAAAGGTTGGCGTCATGCTGCCAAATTCAAACGGCGTCGTTGCGACCTTCTTTGCCCTGCAAGCCTTTGGGCGTGTGCCTGCGATGCTGAATTTTTCAACGGGTCACAAGAATATGGTTTCTGCCTGTAAAACGGCATGTGTTCAAACCGTTCTGACCTCACGCCGTTTTGTTGAAGTGGGTAAGTTGCAGGATGCGGTGGATGAAATTTCCAAAGTCAGCCGCATTGTGTATCTGGAAGACATCAAGAAGAAGGTTGGCCTGCTGGATAAGTTCTTTGGTCTGACGGCGGCAACTCTTCCAACATTTTTCTATAAATCCGATGCGGAAGATGCCAAGAAACCTGCCGTGGTCCTTTTTACTTCCGGTTCAGAAGGTTCTCCCAAGGGCGTGGTCCTAAGTCATATCAATCTGCAGGCTAACCGTTTGCAACTGGGCGCGCGTGTGGATTTCAGCCCAACCGATACGGTCTTTAATGCATTGCCAGCTTTCCATTCCTTTGGTTTGACGGGCGGGACGTTGTTACCGATCCTGTCGGGCATCAAAAGCTTTATGTATCCATCCCCGCTTCATTATCGCATCGTGCCTGAACTGGTTTATGACACCAATGCAACCATCATGTTTGGTACAGATACTTTCCTGAGCGGTTATGCCCGTGTGGCCCATGCGTATGACTTTTACAGCATTCGTTACCTATTTGCAGGCGCTGAAAAAGTAAAAGACGAAACCCGACGTGTCTGGTCTGAAAAATTCGGTATCCGTGTGTTTGAAGGGTACGGGGCGACGGAAACAGCACCTGTTCTTGCAACCAATACGCCCATGCATTTTAAGGCGGGAACAGTTGGTCGCCTGTTACCGGGCATTGAATATAAACTGGAAACTGTGCCGGGCATTGATAAAGGCGGCAAACTTGTGGTGCGGGGGCCAAACGTTATGCTGGGATACCTGCGCGATACCAACCCGGGTATTCTGGAAGCCCCGGCTGAGGGCTGGTACGATACGGGCGATATTGTGGAAATTGACGAAGATGGTTTCATTAAAATCAGCGGTCGCGCCAAGCGATTTGCGAAAATTGCAGGTGAAATGGTGTCCCTCAGCGCCGTTGAAACCTATATCGCCAAAATCTGGCCGGAAGATAGCCATGCGATTGTCAGCATCCCGGATGCACGTAAAGGCGAACAGATCATTCTGGTCACCAGTTGTGAAAAGGCCGATCGCGTGACCCTTTCGGCTTATGCCAAAGAAAGCGGGACTACAGAACTGATGGTGCCGAAAACCATTCTTCCTGTCGATAAAATGCCTGTACTGGGCACTGGTAAAACCGATTATGTCGGTGTGCAGTCCCTCGTTCATGAAGAACTGAATGTGGCGGCAGAGTAAAACTGACGTGACTTAATTATCCCCGAGGTTTCGGCCTTCGGGGATTTAGGAGGGGCGCATTGTATCCAGAATTTCAGCCAGCTTTTTAATGCCATCTTCGATTTTGTTTTGCGCTATCGAAGAAAAACCAAGCCGGAAAAAATTGGATCGAATGTTGGTCGCCATGAAGAAGATATCGCCGGGTTCAATTAGTACTCCTTCTTTTTCGGCACGATCTGCCAGGTCCTGCGACTTCAGCCATTCCGGCCCCTTCACCCAGCAGGATGCGCCGCCCATAATGGCGTGGAAGGTCAGGTCGGGGATATGTTCTTTTAAGGCCTTGGCCATAATCTCGGCGCGTTCCTTGAATTCCTGATTATGCTTGCGCTGCAGGCTGTCGAAATATCCAAGGGATAAAAAGAGCGAGAAAGTCCGCTGAATAAAGATAGCCGGATGGCGCACCATCAGGCGGCGAAGCGCGCGGGCTTCCTGAATGACCCGTTTGGGGGCAACAATAAAGCCAAGGCGTAGGCCCGGGGCCAGACTTTTGGAAAGACTGCCGATATAAATGACGCGCCCTTCTTCATCCAGACTTTTCAGCGCCGGACTTGGCGTTTCATAAAAACTGTTCTGGCTTTCATAGTCATCTTCAATGATGACAAAGTCATTGTCTGAAGCCATCTTCAACAGGTCTTTGCGCCGTTCTAGCGGCATGGTAACCGTGGTCGGGCACTGATGGCTGGGCGTGACATAGACATAATCACATTTGGCAACGTCATCCGTTAACATCATGCCGTTTTCATCCAGCGGCAGCGGAACTTTTTGGGCTTCGCGTTGATTGACGATATTACGGATATCGGGATAGCCCGGGTCTTCCACCCCAAAGATGGTGTCTTTATTGACCAGAATTTCAGCCAATAGATAAAGCGCCTGTTGTGCACCAACCGTGATCAGGATTTCGTCCTGTTCTGCCCAGACGCCCCGGCGTGGCAAAACCCGTTCACGGATTTGTTTAATGAGTGAGCTGTCATCGCCGCTGATCAAATCTGGTGCCCAGTCGCGGATTTCCATAACACTTAGAAGTTTCATGGAACATTCGCGCCAGTTGGCGGTGGGGAACAGGTCAGCGTCAAACTGTCCATATAAAAATGGATAGGGGTATTTCTGCCAGTTTTCTTCTTTTACGATGCTGCGTTGCTGTGATGAAATGAACTGAAAGCGGCCTTCCCAATCCACAACGGAATGATCGGTTTCGTCTTCGACGGTTACCTTCTGATTTTTTTCTGATGCAATGCTGCCTTTTAGAATATCCGGGTTTACATAATAACCACTGCGTTCGCGCGAGATGATATAGCCTTCATCCGCCAGCTGTTGATAGGCCAGCACAACTGTGTTACGTCCCACGCCCAGCTCGGTTGCAAGTTTACGGCTGGAGACAATAGGGGAGTTAAGGGGAAGCTGGCGATTCAGGATGGCGGAGACCATCATTTGTCGAATCTGTGTTTGAAGATTACCGCCTTCAACGTCAAATCGATCAAAAAGTTGTTTCCACATTACTTCTGAGACGCGTGCAACCAATTTTCTTCCTCAAATAACTAAAAATTATGGGGCCAGTCATGTTAACATAACAGAACCAGTTTTAGAAAAAACACATTTTATATGCGTTGCGAAAGTTCCTTTTGCATAATTCTGAAGCAAAATACTATTTAAAAAGTAGGCATCTGCACAAATATATGTAAATAGGCCCAGAAGTTATGTTGCGGTGCACAATACTGGTTCTGTCAGTACGTTAAAACTGGCCCTAACAATGAAAAGAGGTTTGCGACACTGTAAAAACACAAACAAAAAAACCTTTGGGAAAATAGAGGTCATTTTTATTAACACAGGAGGAATACAATGTGTTTTTTACGTAAGTTTTCAGTAGCAGCAGTTGTTGCAGCAGGGGTTCTGTCCTTTTCTGCCACAGAAGGTTTCGCTAAAAACTTCAAAGTTGCAATCGGTGATGCTGCGGGCGGTACGCAATGGGAACTTGCTACAAAATTTGCCGAAGAACTTAAAGCAAAGTCTGGCGGGAAACATAAAGCAAAACTATTTCCAAACGGCCAACTTGGTAGTGAACAAGATACAGTAAATGATGCTGCACTTGGTACATTGGATTTCTCCATCCTTGCTATCAACAACGTTACGCCGTTCTCTCCAACCGTTGGTGTCTTTACTCTTCCATATGTCATCCAAAGCCTGGATGAAGCTGTGACACTGACACAAGGTGAAGTGGGTCAGGAACTGGTTCAAAACACCATTCGCGACGCTGGCGTTCGCATCATTGGCTGGGCCTACTCTGGTTTCCGCGTTCTGACGAATTCCAAAAAGCCAATCGTTGAGGTTGCCGACCTTAAAGGCGTGACAGTTCGCGTCCCTAAAAACGAGATTATGATTGATACATACAAGTCCTGGGGTATCAACGCCACGCCAATGGCATGGTCCGAAACATTCACAGCCCTTCAGCAAAAAGTTGTTGATGGTCAGGACAACCCGTACATCACAGTTTCAGCAATGAAATTTAACGAAGTACAGAAATATGTGACTAATCTTCGTTACCTATTCTCTATTGAGCCACTGATCGTTTCTGAATCTGTTTTCCAGGACCTGTCTGACGCTGATAAAGAAGCTGTTCTGGCAGCAGGTAAAGCAGCAACTGCACACAGCGAGCAGTTCTTGCGTGATCAGGAAGCAACGATTAAGAAAGATCTGATGTCTAAGGGCATGGAGATTTCTGATCCTGCAAATGGTGAAGCTGAATTTATCAAGCTGGCAACAGAAGCCGTATGGCCGAAGTTCTACGACAGCATTGGCGGTAAAGACAAACTTGACCGTGTACTGAAGATCGTAGGTCGTTAAGCTGGATTTACAAAAGGGCATCGGGTGATGGCACCTGATGCCCTTTTTCTATCCGGATTTTGTTAAACAGCGTGTTCTTAAGGAGCTTTAAAATGCGCAGTTTTTTATGGCGTTTCTTTGATAATATCGAAAGTTATTTCTGCAGAGCACTGCTGAGCTTCTTTGTTATCCTGCTCTTCATCCAAATTCTTGCACGTGAATTCTTTGGGTATTCGATTTCCTGGAGTGAAGAACTCGCCACCTATACGTTTGCCTGGTTTGTGTTTTTTGGGGCCAGCTATGCTGCCAAAATGTCCGCCCATAACCGTGTGACCTTTCAGTTCAAGCTTTTGCCTGCAGTTGCTGCGAAATGGCTGGAAGCTCTGTCAGATCTGGTCTGGCTTATTTTCAACGGTGTGTTCATCTATCTGTCTTACGATTTTGTCTTTAATAAGATGAACTTGTTCTGGAAATCCCAGACTTTGGGCGTGCCGATGAAATACATCTACATGGTTCTGCCACTGGCGTTCACACTTATGTCTATTCGTGTCATTCAGGTCAATTACTACAAACTTGTCAAAGGGGTTGATGTCAAAGATCCGGACAAGATTGAAGTTGAAGCCATTGATGAATCCGAACTCACCACGCAAAAGAAATAATGGAAAAAATCTGATATGGAAGCCTCAATTGTACTCGTCCTGTTCGGATCGTTCCTGACCCTTTTGTTGATAGGGGCGCCGGTTACGGTCGCACTTGGAACATCCGCACTGGTTTCATTTTTATATATTGACGAAAATCCGATTAAATTCGTTCAAATTGCCTTTACGTCTGTCAGCTCTTTCCCCCTGATGGCGCTGCCTTCCTTTATTCTGGCTGGCGCGCTGATGGAGGCTGCGGGTATTTCCAAACGCCTGGTCACATTGGCAGAAAGTTTTGCCGGACCGTTCACTGGCGGTATGTCTGCTGCAACGGTTCTCGCCTGTATGTTCTTTGGCGCGATTTCCGGGTCAGGTCCTGCGACAACAGCGGCTGTTGGCATGCTGATGATTCCGGCCATGGTGAAACGTGGCTATGAAAAAGGTTATGCCTCAGCCATTACGGCTTCATCCGGTGGGCTGGGTGTCGTTATTCCCCCCTCCATCCCTATGGTTATCTTTGGGATTTCTGCATTGGGCATGCGCCCGCCTGCCGAAGCCGTTGCCAAATTTGGTGAATTCCAGTCTGTCTCCATCCCCAAGATGTTTATCGCTGGCTTCGTGCCAGGGTTGATTATCTCCATTGCGCTTTTGACCATGAACTACATTCTGTGTCGTCACTATGGGTATAAAGGCACCGCATCCGGCTGGTCGATCAACAAGATCATGACGGCTGCCAAGGACGGCTTCTGGTCCATGCTGGCCCCACTGGTGATTTTGGGCGGAATTTATTCTGGCTTCTTCACCCCGACCGAGGCTGCAATCGTTGCGATTTTCTACACGATCTTTGTTGGTGTCTTTATCCACAAAGAACTGAAATGGGAAGACCTTTTCCGCGGGCTTGAAGCCACCACATGGCTGACGGGTCGGGTTCTTTTGATCCTGTTTACCGCAACGGTCTTTGGGCGCATTTTGGTGGAAAACCAGATCCCGGCGATCATTGCGGAAAGTTTGCTCAGTGCGACAGATAATATCTATATCATCTGGTTTGTGTTGATCGGCTTTCTGTTGTTTGTCGGTATGTTCATGGAAACACTGGCAACCATCCTGATCCTGACACCCGTGTTGTTGCCAATTGCTTATAGTCTTGGAATTGATCCGGTTCACTTCGGGATTGTCATGGTCTGTAGCCTGGCGATTGGTTTCCAGACGCCGCCGCTTGGGGAAAACCTGTTCGTGGCCTCCGGTATTTCAAATATCACGATCGAAGAGATCAGTATGCGCGCTCTGCCGTTTGCTTTCACCTCTGTGATTGCGGTGTTTATCATTGCCTTTTTCCCGGACCTGACCCTGTGGTTACCTAAGGTCATGGGCTACTAGCCGCCTCCCTTTCTTCTTCCCCTCAGCTTTTTTGACGGCTGAGGGGACCTTGATTTTTATTTGAGTATAAGGATGCGTAAAATGGACGCTTCAGTATCAAAGATTCTTTATTGTACCGGTAATACCCCCATTTTTAGGGGGCTTCAGAAGTAGACAGTTATGCAGCCCTTTGGATTGACTGCAGCAATTTCTGTTTTGGCGTTATGC
>NZ_JAWLVJ010000043.1:0-12363 GCF_033100395.1 Terasakiella sediminum
TGACAAAACGATGTTAAGCTTTCTCGGCTTCGTTCAGGTCACATCAATTCGGGTTTGGGTAAAGCACTTTGTCAACAGAACCTAGCCACTTAGAATCTCGAAGCTCAATGAAGGCCATAGCGGTTTTTGTATAAAAAACATATCTAATATAAGGCTTTTGACCTTCTGCAAGTTAAGTGGCTCATAAACAAAAAATGCTCCTGACATTATGAGTAAATATCACAACATCAGGTGCATCATTTTTCTAACCATTTTTCTTTTGAATAGCCTCAATAATGATAGGAAAAATTGCTGTCAAAATAGTAAGTATAAGGCATAGAGTTCGTCTATTTGCAGATGTTTGCACGTTATCACTCCAATATTTCATTACCTAAAAGTAATGTATATTTGAGATTGACTGATTATCGGCTTTCCGATTCCTTTCATTAAAATTTTATCTAAATTTTAGATTATTTATACTTCGAACAAACAATCTATACCATAAATTAAGTTATTTACCCCCCCCGTATAATTTAGAGTTAATTTTGCATAGATAAATCATCTTACAATTTTTGATAAGCTCATTTTCTTTATCCTATTTGTTAATACCCAGCCTTTTCCCTTTTTAGATGCACTGGCTATTCTGTACGTTCTTCAATTCAAAATATAAAAATATACACTTTTGAGCGGTAACAGGTCGTGCGTACGTCGGGAATTGGGTTTGGGCTTTGCCTGAGCCTTGGAATTATTTGTGTAGGTGATATGGCCTATGGGCAGGCGATCCCGCAACAAGACCTCAATATCATTGAGAAAGAACAGGATAAGATTCAACGTCGCAATGAAACCCAGCGACGTTTGATCGAACTTAAGAACAAGTCCGGTGGTAAAACCAAGCCACAGGTTATTCCTGCACCAGATAACCAGCAACTCCCTGCTGGTGACACCTGTTTTCAAGCAGATGAGATTATCTTGAATGGGGTCACCCTGCTGGATGAAGGCGAACAAGCCCAGTTGCTTAAACCTTATCTGGGCAACTGCATCACGTTGGGTGATGTAGATAAGTTACTCAAGGCCATCACCAATCTTTACACTGAAAAAGGCTATGTTGCTGCGCGTGGCGGAGTGCCTGCACAAGATATCAGTGACGGATCGTTAGAACTGACCATTGTGGAAGGTCATGTGGAAGGTTATGAGCTTCATGGGGAAAAGGGGCGAAAAAGCTTGCGCTTGCGCACGGCCTTTCCCTTCACCATCGATCAGCCCTTGAATTTGCGTGATATTGAACAGGGTCTGGATCAGATCAACCGCCTTAAATCCAATAATGCCCAGATGAAGTTGGAACCGGGGTCCAACCAAGGCGCAACGCTGATCAAGATTGAAAATCAATCCACAATGCCTTGGCATCTCACCACAGGCTATGACAATTCGGGCAATATCAGCACGGGCGTGCAGCAATGGACAGGCACGGCAGAGCTGGACGATCTGATCGGGATCAATGATTACCTGTCTTTTTCATGGTCCAAAGATACCAAGGCCGGGCAACCTCAACAAAGCCGATCTTTATCCGGTTATTGGTCCCTTCCCTTTGGCTATTGGACCCTTTCCGGTTCACACAGTTTTTATTCTTACGCCAGTCAAGTCAATGCCACCACGGCCAGCTATGTCAGTTCAGGCTATTCACGTACTCAAAAATTCGAACTGGATTGGGTGGCGCATCGGGATCAGGACAGTAAAACCAGCCTGTCCACTTTTTTGCGCCAACATACCGCTGCCAGTTTTGTTGATAATTTAAAACTGGACAGTTCCAGTTATCGCCTCACCAGTTTTGGCATCAATCCGTCCTATGAAGATAAACTCTGGGGCGGCATTGCCTCAGTTGGCATAACTTACGAAAAAGGTATCAAAGCCTTAAATGCGGATCAGGATGAAGGCATTACCGACCCGGCCACCCCGCGCGCACAGTTTCATAAGGCGGAGCTGGACCTGTCTTATTATAAACCGTTTAAAATTGGCGAGCAGAACTTCACCTATAACGGCACGGCCCATGCACAATGGTCGCCGATGACGCTTTATTCCACCGATCAAATCTCAATTGGCGGGACTAGTTCAGTACGCGGTTTTAAGGAAAACACGCTTGGTGGCGATCAAGGGGCTTACTTGCAAAACACCTTTTCCTACGCTTTGCCACAAACAGGTTGGGAAAAGGTTGATAAGGTCTTTGGCACCTTCTCGCCCTTTGTCGGCTATGACATCGGCGCGCTTGAAAATGATGAAAAAGATGCCACGGAAAAAGGTGTCCTATCCGGCTACGCCTTCGGCATCAAATCATCCGGCGGTTACCTGAATATGGGGGCAACCTATGCTCGGCCCATGCGCAGTCCTGTTCATCTGGATGAACGCCACCACGAACTCCACCTGAATATTGAAATGAGCTTCTGACATGCGATCAATCAAACAAATATCTCATGAGTTACTCTGCTGGCTCATGATCATTCTGATCGCACTGCAACCCAATCTGGCACAGGCACAAGACGCGACCATTACCGTTGATCCGGCCACCCCGAATACAACGGTGAGTGCAACAATCAACAATACGCCCTTGCTGCAAATCACCGCCCCCAATGGTTCTGGCGTCTCCCACAATAAATTCACCGATTTCAATGTGGGGTCATCCGGGCTGGTGATCAATAACTCAACCACCAACACGACGACCAACATTGGCGGGGCCATTCTTGCTAACCCGAATTTTTCAGGAACGGCAGCGACACTGATCCTGAATGAAGTCACCTCTGCCAATCGATCCAGCCTGACGGGTTTCACAGAAATCGCCGGGCAAAAGGCGGACTATATCCTCGCCAACCCCAACGGTATCACCTGTAACGGCTGCGGCTTTATCAATACATCACGTTCCACCCTGACCACAGGGACGCCCACATTCAGCGGCACATCTTTGGAAAGTCTTTCGGTTGATGGCGGGGATGTGATCGTCAATTCACTGGGGTTGAATGCAAATGACACGGACGCCTTTGACATCATCACCCGCGCAGCTGAGATCAGCGGGGCGATTAATGCGCAGGAACTGACCATCATTGCCGGGCGCAACGATGTTAAATATTCTGATCGCACCGTAACAAAAAAGGCCGATGACGGCTCAGTCAAACCCACCCTTGCCATCGACAGTTCCGCCCTTGGCGGCATGTATGCCGGACGCATCGCCCTGATTGCAAATGAAACGGGCGTCGGCGTCAATATGCAAGGCGATATGGCGGCCAGCACGTCGGAGCTCACGATCACCGCCGATGGTCGCATCGACTTTAAAAAGGCCAGCGCCAAGACAGATTTAACCGCAACCAGCAATGATACGGTTGCAGTCGCCACCCAAGCCTACGCCGAAAACAACCTGACCATAAATGCCCCAACCATCACCGCAACGGGTGCGACAGTTGCAGCAGCCAATAACGTCACCCTGTCCGGGACAACCTTGACAGCAACCAACGCCACCGTTGCGGCGGGTCGCAATAATGATGGATCAAACGCGACAAACGGGGCCCTTTCCCTCACCGCCACAGGTACGCTTAACTTTGAAGGCGGAACCTTAAGCGCGGTTGAGACAGCCACCCTGAACGCAGATCAAATCACCGATGGGACCGCATCCAACGGGATTACGGCCACGGGTGCCGTGACAATTACAGGGACGACAAGTGCTGCCCTGGCCGGGGACATTCAGTCATCCGGTAATGTCAGCCTCACAGGGGCGAGCCTGTCAGCGGGGAATGTCACCGCAGGCGGCACGGCTACGATCAATGCAACCAACACCGCTACGCTTTCAGGGCATCTTCAATCTACAGGAACTGCCACCCTGATAGGTCAGACGGTGAACACCAACACCATGACGGCGGGCGGTGATATCACCTTAACCGCCACCACCGCAGCCACCCTTTCCGGTAAGACAAAATCAAACACCAACATCACCCTCACCGCCCCCACCCTGAGCGCAGCCGAACTGGAAGCTGTTGGGAACCTGTCTCTGGCAGGCAGCACCAGTGCCGCCACCACGGGCAACATTACGGCGGGCGGTGATTTTTCCTTCACAGGCGGAGCCTTAACCAGCGCCGCAGGTACAGGTGACATCACCGGAACGACCACCATTAACGGGGCGAGCTATAGCGGGTCGAACACTCTGGAAAGTGCAGGCAATATCACGGTGACCACCACCGGGGATACGACCCTGAATACGGGGGCCAGCCTGACGTCAAACGGTTCCGTCAATGTGAATGCGCAAAACATCACATCTGATGGCACGATCAGTTCCCAAACGGGCACCACCCTAACCGCCACGCAAAGTCTCACCACCCAAAGTAATTCAAAGACCCAGAGCACACAAAACACGACCGTCACCGCAGGCACCACCCTGACCAATGGCGGGATCATGACGGCGACAAATGCCTTGAGCCTAAGCGCAACCGATCTGGTGAATTCCGGCACCCTGTCCGATGGAACAGCAGATGGGTTTGATATGACCATCACCGGAGATTTAACCAACTCCGGGCTGATTTATTCCAGTGGCACCCTGACCCTGAAAACACCGGGAACGCTCACCAACGATGAAGGCAATATCCTTGCTGATGGCAATATCCAGATAGATGCGGACGGGGCAGGGGGCAAAAACACCAAGGTCTGGAACTATTCCGGCAATATCGAAAGCTTGAACGGTGGGATTACCATCAGCACGAATGAATTGCTGAATGAGCGTAAAAACCTTGTATCTACAGAAACCACAATTTCATCTACGAGCAATTCATCATCCAATACGCATGTCGATCCAGGTTCATCTGGCATTACGACGACAGTCACCAATGTAAGTTCGTGGCAAAGCGTTAAAGATGTTTCAACGACCTCAACCGCTACCCAAGCAAAAATTATAGCGGCAAATGATAGTTCATTGAATGCAACAATCCTGACAAATAAAGGCGGGCAAATTCAAACGAATGGCAACCTTGCATTAGCTGGAACAACACTTAGCAACACAGGGGCCGCAACCGTTCGTATCACAGAATCTGGTTCTACAACAACGACCACCACAACCAGCCAAGATTATGAAGGCGGCGGAAGTGGACCGCACACAACCACAACAAATTTCTCCTCGACCACATCCGTAATCACAGCCCCCGGCGACACCTTCATCACGGCAGGTGGTAATATCACGGGCTCCTTTACAGGTTCCATCGACAACATCTCTATCAAAGAAGGTGTTGACCCGGTCAGCATCACCGCAGGTTCCGCCAACGTCCATGCTACAAGCGCTGATATCGGCACCCCGACGACAGAGACCATCAATGCAGGCATAACACTTCCCACAGGCGTTGGCGGTTTGTTCGTACAAACCACAGACCCGACGGCAAAATACGTGCTGGAAACCAACCCAGCCGTCGCCACACTTGGGGCGCTTTATGGGTCGGACTATTTTACCAACAAAGCGGGCGTCAATCTGGTTAAGGCAACCGAAACATCCCTGCGCCTTGGCGATGATGCGTGGGAGACCCGCACGGTGCGTGAACAAATCATGTCCGTCACCCACAAGCGTTTTTTAACCCCGTCCATCACCTCAGATACCGACCAATATAAAGCCCTCATGGACAACGCCCTTGCCCAGCATGAAGGCTTGAAACTGTCCTATGGGGTTGAATTGTCCGCTGATCAAGTGGCAGCCCTCACCAGTGATATCGTCTGGAATGTGGAAGTCACCCTTGAAGATGGTCGCAAGGCCCTGAAACCCGTGGTCTATTTCGCCGAAGCCACCCGCATGGCCATTGACAGCTCCGGGGCCATCATTAAAGCAGGCGGTGACCTGAACCTCACCGCAGGCGGTGACATCACCAATTCTGGCACCCTGTCCGGGGACAACACCACCTTGGCTTCCACAGCAGGCTCCATCACCAACGACTATGGCAAGATCGAAGCCACAAATGGCGACCTCTCCGTCACCGCTGATCAGAACATCACCAACACAGGCGGGCAGCTTTCAGGCGATAACGTGACACTTGCCGCCACCAACGGCTCCTTCACCAACACAACAGAAACATGGCGTCAGTCAGAAACAAAAATCCCAAGACGCGGCGGATGGGAAGAAGATGCCATTATCGGCTTTAACGATACCACCGGGGCTGTTGCTCAGGTCAAGGCCAGCAATGGCAATTTGTCCATCACCTCCGGCAAAGACATCACCGATACGGGCGGGCAGTTTAGTGCCACGGGGGATGCCTCCCTGAATGCGGGGGAGAACCTCACCCTCAAAGCCGTCAGCACGGCCAAGCGTTCTCTGGAAAATCCCAAAAGCGTGCGCGTCACCATCACCGACACCACCCAGACAGGCACACAAATCACCGCTGGTGGCAAGCTTGACCTCACCGCCGGGCAAACCGCCATTTTGCAAGGCACCAAGGCAGAGGCTGGCGGCGACCTCAACGTCACTTCCGGCACAGATACCCTCATCACCGCCGTTCAGAACACCCAAATCTATCGCGAGGGGGATCGGGGCGTGCGTGATGTGCAATCCACCCGCATCACCAATGATCTGGCAGGTCTCAAATCCGGGGGTAATCTTAAAGTCACCGCCGGGCTGGATGCGGTTTTAAATGGTGTTTCCGCTCAAAGCACGGGCAATACCGACATTAATGCGCTCGCCTCTGTCACCGTAGCGTCCGTTCAGGACAGTTTTAAAAAGGATATCAAGGGCAGCAAATACGAACTCCATATCGAACAGACAGAAACCAAACGCTCCACGCTGGAAGCAGGCGGTGATCTGACCTTAAAGGCCACGCTGGGCGATGTCACCGTCAAGGCCGCTGCCCTCAAATCCACAGGCAAAACCACCCTTGAGGCCACCAATGGCGATGTCAACCTGACCTCGAACAAGGATGTCAACATCCATATGGAAAGCGGGACGGTCACAGGCGGCATGTGGACCACCGTGTTTGACCGTGGCCGCATCGACGAAACCGTCCAGCACACCACCATCGATGCGGGCGACGGGCTCACCATCGTCGTTGGCACAAACGGCACCATCAATGTGGACTATAAAGACTTCGGCGATCTGGATAAATCGGTCGAACGCCTGAGTAAAGAGCCCGGCCTTGAATGGATGGCACAGGTGAAGAATGGCCTGACGGATGTCCAGTGGAATGCCATTAAGGAAACCCATAAAAGCTGGGATTATTCCAGTCAGTCCATCAGTCCTGCGGCAGCGATGGTCATCGTCCTCATTGTGACCGTTGTCACCATGGGTACCGGAACCGGGGCTGCCATTGCCGGAGGTGCATCAACCGCAGTCGGCGGCGGTACAACAGGTGCAGTGGTCGGGGCTGCGGCTTCTGCCGCCTTTACGTCATTGGCGTCAACAGCCGCAGTCTCTCTCGTCTCAAACAAAGGCGATATCGGCGCTGTCCTCAAGGACCTTGGCTCAAAACAAGCCTTGCGCGGTCTGGCAACCTCCATGCTGACCGCAGGCTTGCTGCAAGGTCTCTCTGCAGAAGGTGCATTGAATATCAATATGAACGCCAAAGACATGGCCGGACGCATTCAGGCCGCCGCGCTGAAAGTTGCCGTCAACACAGCTGTTCAAAGTACCGTTGGTGGGCAAGAACTCAGTGATGTGTTGAAAACAAACCTGATCACAGCAGGTGTTCAGGTCATTGGCGGGGAACTGTCTGAACAAATTGGGCAAGCTTCAAGCGACGGTGATATTAATAAATTCACTAAATATCTAGCTCATGCTGCAATCGGGTGTGCGGGCGGTGCTGCTCTTGGCGGTGATTGTGGTAGCGGTGCTGCAGGTGCGGTTGTTGGCGAATTAGCCGGAGAAGCATATTTTAGTGAGGAACGTGGAACAGCATTTAAACAAGAACTTTTACAAAGTGTCCGAAATGAAGAAATAACGACACAGCAAGCTCAGCAACTTGCCCTACAATGGCAACAACAGGGCGTTAACATTGCTAACTTAGCAGCAGGTCTCGCTGTTGGCATAGCAGGCGGAGACGTAAGTGTTGCCTCAACAACAAGTGACATTGCAGTTGAAAATAATATCTGCGGTTCAGGTGCATGTGCGACAGTTGTCTTAGGCATTATGGCAACCCTTGAATTAATTGATAAGGGACTTCTTGCAAAAGACCTGTTTGACTTTGGCAAAGCTGTAAATGAAGGAGATGATGAAAAAGCAGCGGAATTAGGCGCTGATCTGGCCATCGCTGGCGGCATTGAAGCACTTGGCGGCAATGTTATTCCCGGAAGTGTTTTGGCGATTAAGATTGTTGATAAACTGAAAGGAATGGGAAAAACTGATCTAGCCAATCAGCTTGAGACTATTGTAGGGTTCTCTTCTGACACAGTGCAAACAGCGTACGATGGAATGAGAGAAGGCCATGCAATTCGTCATTTAGAGACAAGTGGGATAATTCCAAATACAGGAAGCCTTTCTTCACGAGTTGAAGCTTTCAAAGAAATTGCAAACCCTATTCTAACTTCACCAACTAAAACTGTTGATTGGAGAATTGGGACAACGAATGGAAGAGCATTTTTAGGCGATGTGAATGGTGAAACAATAGCAATTATTGTCGCAAAAGATGGACCTCGACAGGGAAAAGTGGTTGCATCGTTCATTCCTGATGCGAACCAATTAGAAATAATGCTTAAGAGATAAATGATGACAACATTGTATGATGCGCTAAATTGGATGCAAAATGGGAAACTTCAACTTCTTATCTTATCAATTGGGGATGAAGATATTTCTTCTAGAATTCTTGAAAAAATAACTGTCGAAAACAAAAAATTCTTTTTCTTCGATTACCGTGATTTTTCAAGTAATCCAATGTGTTTATATGAAATTTGGCTAGATAATGAAATTTATAACATTGAAAATTTCATTGATAAACTAATAAAAAACATTGTGGTGAATGTTGATATTTGTTTCATATTTGATGGCTTCATCATCAATTCCACTGATTTATTTGGTAAAAATGCTTATCAATATATATATGCAATAAAATCTCAAAATATTTCTGACACTTCTTTCTCGAAGGAATCACGAAATTCAAAAAATTGGTTAAAAAAAGTCACTCAATTTCAGAAGGCGAACTTAAGCTCTACAGTTTTGGGGGGCAGTTACCAATCATCAAAAAACACTTTGAATGCAAAGGATTAATTGATGAATAAGCAATATGTACTAAAGACATCGGAAGATGATGAAACGGTTGCATACTTATACCTTCCGAAACACCCAAAGAAAACTGTTGCGGGTATAATTAAAAAATCTATTCACCTTTCTGATTTTATTGAAGAGCTTCCTAATAAAACACCAGACATTATTTTCGATTTTGACGATGAAGGAGATATTATTGGTATTGAATTTATATAATTCCCCCATGAGGGTTGGCTCTATCTGGAAGCTTTTGCCCAATTCCCAATTCAATTCCAATTCCGGGGTCAGCCTCGAATGGCACTAAGTTAAGGTGTTCTCTGCATTGATTTTCGGGTGCGATTTTATCATAAAAATGGGATACTATCCCATGGAAAACGCTAGCTTATATCTTCCGGGTTTGCACTGGTCCACGTTACGGCGCAAGCCCCGTTCTGCCCTTCAAAAATTGGCCGATGAAACGGCAAGAATTCGGCGACATTCCCTATCTCAACTCGGAGATTGTTTTTCCAAGGAGTTCGGGGGACACGAACCGATCTTTTAATTGAATATAAATGGCTCCAAAAGACGCAAAGAAAAATCTTGATGAAAACCTCAATAATTAATCATTGTTACAGATACATCAAAGAACTCAGAGGTTCATTTCCAAAGAAATTCAAAGAACATTTCTACGTCTTGGAAACTATAGCAATTATTTTAACAATCATTAGCATTTGTATCAGTGGGTATATCTATATATCTGAAACGCCTGATCGCGCAGAAGAACGAGAAGTCAGGAAAATGGCACTGCGTCAAAACGCTTTTCAAGTACTGGACAGGGCAAGAGGAAATGATAACGATATTGGTCAAAGATCAGCAGCAGAGGCATTACACAATCTGGAGGTCAGCCTTGAAGGATTGGATATGCCGAAAACATCGTTCCGTGGAGTTAAATTGCCGGGGGTAAATCTATCTTTTGCAAAGTTGTCTGAAAGCAATTTTTCTGGAGCCGACCTATCAAATTCATTTTTTCATCGCGCAGACCTTGAAGGAGCATTTGTAACACGGGCAAACTTTACAAGAGCGATGCTAGCTGAGATTAATTTCTGTAAAGCCGATATAGCTAGTTCAAGCTTCATTGGAGCGAAATTATTGGGTAGCGATTTAAGAAAGGCTAATCTTAGTAAGGCAGACTTCACAAATGCAAACGTAGGAGGAGTTGATTTTACAGGGGCTACCCTTAATCAAGCAAATTTATCAAAAGCTATAAACTTAACCCAAGAGCAAATTGACTCAGCATGTGTGTATAAGGATCGACAGGTATATACCGACCATGAGGATGGTACATTCCATGGAACAGCTGATACAACACCACCATCATTACCGCCTGGATTTTCACCGCCTCAAATTTGTGTGCCGATTTATAGACCATTAGAAAGTCAGGAAAGGCAGCTTCCCAATATTGACTGTTCAAGCCCTTCTTTTTTTCAGAAACACTATAGCCCTGAAAGCCATTAACTCTGGTTTATCTCCAACTTTTCGAAAACCTGAAATCAGGGTATAGTGTACGTAGCAGTTCACCCAAATTCGCCAGCATCTACTGACAGTCACATAATATTGTTGGGTGAATTGATGGGTAGAAATAGAATTACCTCATTTTACCCCAGTTTTATTGACCTATAAGCGGACTCTCTGTCCGCCATCTTTTTCTATGATTTTGAAATCATTGAAATTATTGACTTTTCTCCCCCATTGATATGAAATTGTAGCACAATTTCGTAGCACAATGGGGGAAGAAAATGCCCAATTATCTGACAAAACGAGACGGTAAATGGTCGTTTAAAATGCGGCTACCCAAAGACGTGTCCGATTTCGTCAAGGCAAACCCAGATTTCCCCAAACCGAAATACTGGCAAAAGAATATCAAGCAGAAAGCCCTTGGTACGTCCGATGATGTGCTTGCCATAAAAAAACGCAATCTCGAACTTGTGGTATTCCAGAATGAAGTTGATAAATTCCGCAAAGATATTCGTGGTTACATCAAGCTCCCGGCCACCGAAGATGATCTGTTGCAGCTATCACTAGGCGAGTTTCAACGATTACAGGACCGCGACTCCAAACTGCAACCCGGCTCCCAAGAAGAAGCCAAGGCAGTGATTAATTATACCTACATGTTTGGTCGTCACTGGGGTGCATCCAATGAAGGCTACTATCCAAAGCGAGCCAAGGAATTACTGGACGAGAATGGTCTGACAGCGACCGACGAACAAATTGAAAGTTTTGCCAGCCTGATCCGCCGTGCCTTTATGCAACAGTATCAAGCACTGAAAGAAAAGACGGCCAAGCCTGTACCACCGCCATTTGTTGATGATGTGTTTGCGGAGAAACTACCGACCGGGAAAGGTTTCAAGTTTGGGGCATTGCTAGAAGAGTATGTAACCAGTAAGCAGGATGACTGGCGAACTTCCAGTAATACCCAATACAGTCGCAGTGTGGAGAACCTACGCCAGATCGTTGGTAACGATACCGACATCCGCAAGGTAACGCCACCGGATGTTATCAAGTGGCAAGACCTGATCCTTGCGATCCCGAAGAACCGCGTCAAACTCAAGGTGCTTAAGGGCATGACGATTCATGAGCAGATTGAGTATGGCAAAAAGAACAACATGACACTTCGAGCAGCCAAGACCGTGAACTTCGATCTGGATGTTCTGGGGGCCGTCTTCCGATTGGCCTGTGACTATTGGCATATTGAACGTGATCCGACACGGGTTATCAAACGCGTCAGTGATGAAGTTCTGGCCGAGAATAAGCGTGATCCGTTTGCCATGGGTCAACTCAACAAACTGTTTACCGCACCACTCTATACCGGCTGTCAGAATGATCGTAACGGATGGGCCAAGTCGGGTGATAATGTCATCCGGCGTGCCCGGTTCTGGGCACCGCTGATTTCACTCTATTCTGGCCTTCGATTGAATGAAATTTGTCAGTTGTGGTCCGATGATATTATCGAGATCGACGGCAGCTTCTACATCCGTGTCTGCGAGAACCACAAACGCCGCAAGGAATTGATTGAAACACGCAAAGTTTCCAAAATGCAGAATCAGGAGCTTGCCGAAACACGTAATACCAAAACCCAAATGCTATGACCTATGAGCCCAATCTCTCATTCCGATGGACATAATTTTCCATGGCTGGTCACACAACAGGTTCCA
>NZ_JAWLVJ010000044.1:0-12042 GCF_033100395.1 Terasakiella sediminum
AGCATGGATACTGGTATCCTCAATTAGAATGATGACGAGACGGCTGGCAAGATACTGTTTTAAAAAGTGAAGTTTCGAGTCAGACTCTGAGAAACAATTACAATTGATACGTTAGTCATCACTATTTTCCATTACTTCACAAGTTGCCAAAATCAGAAGTGCACTGGATCGTGCACCCGGGTCTATATGTCCAATGGATCGTTCACCCAGAAAAGCCGCCCGCCCTTTGTTGGCTTTCATATTTTTTGTTTTTTGTGTTGCCTCAAGGGCTGCTTTTTTTACAGCTTCTATAGAACCTTCACGCTTTACAGTCTCGGCGACAGGTGCCAGCACATCAATCATGGTTTTATCACCCACATCTGATTTGCCGCGTTTTTTCACCGCTTCAACACCTGCCTCCAACATCTGTATCAGGCTTTCTTTATCGACTTTATCATTGGCACAAGCTTCACCCATTGCCATTAACATTGATCCAAACAGAGGCCCTGACGCACCACCGATACTCATCACCAGAATTTTACCAGCTTCTCACTCTTTGGAAGTCTCTCGCGGCACTTCCGAAATGGTTCGCCAAATGGTCGGTGATGATGTTCAGGTTGCCTATACCGGGGGAAATAAGGACGGTCATCTGGGCAGTGATGTCGGTTTGATCATGGACGCGATTAAATCTGTTTATTCGGATAAGGGCGTCGTTATTCTGGTTGACCTTGGAGGATCAGAACTAAATAGCGAAATGGCAATTGAAATGCTGTCAGATGAACAGGCAGAAAAGATCAGAATTTGTAATGCACCCCTTGTAGAAGGTGCTGTCATGGCCGCGACAGAAGCGAGTAACGGTTCGTCATTGGAAAAAGTTTGTGAAACAGCAGAGGGCTATCTCTAATGATTCAAACAAGTTCAAGTGTTGAATGGGTGCAGGAAGAAGCACCGATTAAGGACCCGCTAGGTCTTCATGCGCGACCGGCTGTAAAGCTGACCAAACTGGCGAATAAATATGAATCGTCAATTGAGCTGTCGCTCGCAGATGAAGAAATTTGGATCAATGCAAAATCGACCAATTCTGTCATGAAGATGAAAGCTGGAAATGGTCAGAATATTAAAATCCGCGCCAAGGGCGAAGATGCCGATCAGGCACTTAATGCTCTGGTTACTTTAATTCGAAGCAATTTTGATAGTTAACGATGACAGTTGAAAGAACATATCTCGGTAGACCCGTCACGACAGGCATTGTGATCGCACCTTTGCATGTGTTGGAGACGGATTTGGAAAACGGTACGTTGGTTGTGCCGCTGGATCAGGCCATCGCGCTTGCCAAGGCGGAAATCGCGGCGCTGGTTTCCGATACCGATGATATCGCAGGTGACATTCTGGAATTTCAGCAGGCTTTGCTTGATGACGAAGAAATTCAAAAAATGCTGGCAGATGCTCTGTCCAAGGGGCAAGCGGCAGATGTCGCCTGGAAAACTGTTTTGAATTGCGAGATTGCCAGTTACAAAATGATGGATGACAAGCTGTTGGCATCCAGAGCAGATGATTTAATTGATCTGCGTGATCGTGTTCTGCGGATTGCCTATGGAAAATCTGCAACGGATCAGACATTTAAAAAACAGACCCTTATTTTTGCGAAAGAAATGACGCCGTCCCAATTTATTTCCATTGATTGGTCCTTGGGACATGGTCTGGTGATTGGGAATGGCAGCCCGACAAGTCATGTTTCTATCCTCGCACGTGCCTGGGGTGTGCCGTTGATGATTGGCACCACAAGCTTTACGGAAACAGGAAGCGAAGGAAAAGCGATCCTGGATCTGGAAGATGGCACGTTGGTGGTTAATCCAAGCCGTGAAAAACTGGATCTTGCGTGTGAGCATCTGAAAGCCCATCAGGCAAAAATACAAAAATACAAAGATAAAGAACTTACCAAGGCGAAGACAAAGGACGGAACTGAGATTGATGTTCTAGTCAATATCGATACGCCCTTAACCCTCGGTCATCTAAGCGCGGAGAGCTGCGACGGGATTGGCTTGACGCGGACGGAATTTTTGTTTGCCGATGCGCTTCATGACGAAGAAAGTCAGTATGCCTTTTACGCCAAACTGATCGAATGGGCGGGCGATAAACCTGTAACGATCCGCACATTGGATGCGGGTGGCGACAAGCCAATCCCGGGCATCACACTGGATGAGGAAAATCCGTTTCTGGGTGTGCGCGGTATCCGTCTGTTGCTGTTGAAGCAGGATATTTTCAGAATTCAGGTTCGTGCCCTGATCCGGGCGGCAGCACTGGGGGATCTACGTGTTCTTCTGCCGATGGTGACGGTACCGTCGGAACTGGATGAGGTACGAAAACTCTTTGTCGAGGAAGTCACCAAGCTTCAGGCAAAAGGTGTGGAATGCACGATCCCGCCAATTGGGATTATGGTTGAAATTCCGGCAACAGCTTTGACGGTTGCGGCCTTTGATGCAGATTTCTTTTCCATTGGATCAAACGATTTGACCCAATATGTGACAGCCTGTTCGCGTGATAATATCAATATGGTTCAATTAAGTGAACGCGCCCTTGATGCGGTGTGGCAGCTGGTGAGCCTGATTGTTGAAGCGGGGAAACAAAAAAATATTCCGGTCAGTATTTGCGGCGATATGGCGTCATCTCCGGAATTTATCGAGAAACTATTGAAACAGGGTATTCGTTCTTTCAGCTGCGCCTCTGCCCAAATCGGTGCGGTCAAACATGCGATTACCAAAGTTAAATTGGGCAAAGGGGAATAAGTCCATGTCAAAAATAAATCAAAAAGTAGATGCGGCAATTGCAGACTATAAGACCCTGATCAAAAGTTATCTGGAGCTTCGCCCTTCCGGTACCCGGATTAAGCTGGCTGAAGCCTTTGGGACGCACAAGAGCTTTATTTCGCAGGTTTGTAACCCTGCCTATAACGTTCCGCTGCCCTCACAACATATACCGGCACTTTTTCGTGTTCTTCATCTTTCAGACGGCGAAAAAGCAGCATTTATGGAAGCCTATCAAAAGGCGCATCCAGAACAACTGGATGACATCGAGGAACTGCCAAAAAATGGCAAGGTGGTTCAGATCGAAATTCCAAAAGACCTGAGTGTTCCTGTTCAGCAGGAACTGGAAAAAATGATTACTGAGTTTGCAGAAAGAGCCATCGCATTGGCCAGGCATACTCGGACCTAGACGAAAGGCCCGACAGGGAAGAAGACAATGAAAAAACTGATGAACGCGGTAGATGATGTTTTGACAGAAAGTCTGCGTGGTTTTGCGTTGGCCCATTCTGATATCGTGGAAGCTGAGTTTGAGCCGACTTTTTTAAAACGCAAAGGTGGCATTAAAGAAGGTAAAGTCGCTTTGATTTCCGGTGGTGGTTCTGGTCATGAACCCATGCATTCCGGCTTTGTCGGCTATGGCATGCTTGATGCGGCCTGTCCTGGTCAGGTCTTTACCTCACCTACGCCCGATCAGATGATGGCAGCAGCTGAAGCTGTTGATGGTGGTGCCGGGGTTCTTTTTATCGTGAAAAACTACGCTGGCGATATCATGAACTTTGAAATGGCGGGCGAGTTTCTGGATGGTGAGTCTGAAACCGTTTTGACCAATGATGATGTGGCTGTTGAAAGTTCCACACACAGTCAGGGCCGCCGTGGTGTTGCCGCAACGGTAATTGTTGAAAAGATGTTGGGCGCTGCGGCTGAAAATGGCGCTTCCCTGCAGGAATGTAAAGACCTAGGCGAGCGTATTTTAAAACAGGCAGGTTCCATGGGCGTGGCCCTGTCCAGCTGTACCGTTCCAGCAGCCGGCAAACCAACATTTGATCTGGGTGAAGATGAGATTGAGGTCGGCGTTGGTATCCATGGGGAGTCTGGACGAAAGCGTGTGTCCATGATGTCTGCGGATGCGCTGGCGGCTGAAATGATCGAAGCGATTGTTGACTCTGTTGATGTCAGCCGTGACGACGAGGTTTTGTTGATGATCAACGGTATGGGCGGCACACCATTGCTGGAACTTTATGGCATGTATGATGCAGCCGCGCGTGAACTGGCAAAACGTGGCCTGAAAGCCGAACGTTCTTTGGTGGGGAATTATTGTACGGCCCTGGAAATGACGGGATGTTCGATCACGTTGGTCAAACTTGATGAGGAATTGAAGGAGCTTTGGGACGCTCCTGTACATACAGCGACTTTGCGCTGGGGTATGTAAGTCCCTGCAGATTGTAAGCGAGGCTTAAGCGCGCAATCTGCACCTTTTATTGAAAATACGAACATGTGACCGGGTGACAGCTGTTGTCCCGGAACAGGTGAACTTTGTCTAAATTTAGGAGGAAATGACATGAAACTTTCAAGTATTCGTATTCGTTTAACGGCTGCGTTTGTCGTCATTGGAATGATGGTTGTCATTTCCTCTGGTACGGCGATCTGGTCCTATCAAGATATCGGTCGGGAACAGTCTGGCATTAAAAATAAAGACTTGCCAGCCATGATTGCTGCGCGGGAATTGGTGCGCAGTGTCAGTGCAATTGCAGAACATGGCAAAAGCATTCTTGGGGCAGCGACGGAAGAAACAGTTGATGGCCTGGTTTCAAAAATTGATGAACAAGCCAAGTCCGCGCAGGAAAATATTGCAGAACTGGACAAGCTTTATGGCGGACAGAACGGGGAGCAGGAACTCAAAAGCCTGATCGTTTCTTCAGTTGATTCCGTACAGGAACTGGCTGAGTTGAAGAAATTTTCCATGTTGTCTGATCTGGCCAAAAACAAAACCTTTGAAACTGTTGAAAAAGCCATTCGTGATATTGAACTGAAGGTTGGCAAGTATTTTGATACCGCCCATAGTGGTTCTGGGATTGTGCTTCAAAAGGTCAGTGTGGCCGTTGATCGTCAGGATGATCCGGCGGGTGCGGTTTCTGAATTAAACCAACTTGTATTTGGCCCACTGGCGACGCTTAAATGGGCCGAAGCAGTCAAGGCGACGTCGCAATCGTCCTTGCGTGCGCTGGATGCGCTCTACAATGCGCAAACAGCTGATGATGTCGGGGTGGTTGCCGGGCGCTTTTCTCAATCAATGAAGGCTTTGTCGCGTCGTCTTCGCGATGGGCCAAATGATGATCAGGTCGCTGAATTATACGGGACTTTCAAAGAAATTCGCCCTTTGATTAAAGCGAAAGATCAGACCTCTGTCATTGCCCATGCCCAGCGTGTCGCACAAGCCTCAGACAATATGAAGGGGTTGCTTGAACAAAGTGCCCATAGCATTCGTAAACTGACTGAGCAAACCTATCTGACGCTGGATCAGGTGGAACGGGATGCAACACAATCGATTGTGTCTGTTGAAATTCTGATCTCCAAGATTAAACCAGTCTTAATTGGGGTTGCGGGTGTGGCTATTGTCATTACGCTGACGATTGCAATCTTCTATGTATATCAAAATGTTGTGCGCCGCTTGACACGTTTGAGTGACGTGATGAAGTCTGTCGCAGATGGCAATTACGGCCTTGAAATTCCAGGGACCAATACCCGCGATGAAATCGGCAATATGGCCAAGATGGTGGAGATTTTCCGCGATAATGGCAAACGTGTTGAAGAATTGCGCCAGCAACGCGCCAGTCTTGAAGAACAAGCTGCTGAAACGCGCAAAAGCTCGCTTCGTTCCATGGCGGAGAAAGTGGAAAGTGAAACCGATGTCGCGGTTTCCAATGTGATCACGCAAACCAATACGGTTTCTGATTACAGCTATGACATGAATGAAGCAGCCGTCAGTGCGGCCACCAATGCAAAGACGGTTGCCCAGGCAGCAGATGAATCGTTGCAAAATTCCCAAGCGGTCGCCTCTGCTGCGGAAGAATTGGCAGCATCAATTGAAGAAATTCAGCGCCAGGTCGTTCATCAGAATGAATGTGCGCTGAGCGCGTCTGAAAAATCACAGCAGACGGATCAGACCGTTCAGGTATTGGATAGATCTGCTGCGCAAATTGGCGAAGTTGTTGAAATCATTAAAGGTGTTGCCGAACAAACCCACTTGCTTGCCCTGAATGCGACAATAGAAGCAGAACGGGCAGGCGATGCGGGCAAAGGGTTTGCAGTCGTTGCAGGTGAAGTGAAAAAGCTGGCAAGTCAGACGGCACAGGCAACGGATGATATTGCGGAACAGGTGCAATCTGTGCAGAAGGTTGCCAGAGATAGTTCCCATGCGATTTCAGATATTCGCCAAATCATTCAGGAAATGAGCGATGTTGCCTCTGTCATTGATGAAGCGATTAAGCAACAGAGCATTGCAACAAAAGAAATTACAGAAAATATCGCGCAAACCACGTCAACGACCGCTGAAATGACCGCGCATTTGTCCGAAGTCTCGACTGAAATCAATGAAAACCAAACATTGGCAGAACAGTTTAAGGAATTGTCTGACAGTGTCGGCACAGAAGTGAAGGCGTTGCAATCCATGTTGGTGCGTATTGTCCGAACCTCGTCCAAAGACGTTTGCCGCCGCAAGGATGAGCGTTTTTCCTTCACGAAAGGCATTTCGCTGAAAGTCGATGATCAAACCTATGACCTTCAGGCTGAAAACATCTCCCAAGGGGGCTTGTCGCTAAAACGTGGGGAGGTTGATGTGGATCTGCATGCCTCGAACCTGCGGATCAACGGCGGGTTGCCCAAGAGTTCAGTTTCTCTGGTTCAGGTCGATGACGATAGCATCAGATTAAAATTTAACCAACCGGAACTAATCACCTCAGTGCTTGATGACATTACCACTGAGCCAAATCAGGAGAAAAATAATGTCTCATAACAAGCGAAAAGCCAAAATCGTTGCAACATTGGGACCGTCTTCCGCAACGCGTGAAGATATTCGAAAACTCGTTGATGCTGGTGCAAATGTGTTTCGTCTGAATTTTTCTCATGGTGAGGTCGCAGACCATCAGGAACGTCTGGAAGCCGTGCGCGCGATTGAGGATGAAACAGGGCATCCCATCGGTCTGTTCATGGATTTGCAAGGCCCCAAATTTCGGATTGGCACTTTTCAGAAGGGTGAAGTCAGGTTGGAAAAAGGCGATGAATTTGTCTTTGACCTGTTGGCTGCTGGCGGAGACGAAAATCGTGTCTGCCTGCCGCATCCAGAAATATTTGAAGCATTGCAGGCTGGGGACCGCCTGCTTTTGAACGACGGCCGTATGGTTTTCAAAGTGGTTTCCGTTTCACCGACGGAAATTCAGACTGTGACACTGGTCGGTGGGACTTTGTCAGATCGTAAAGGCGTGAATTTACCGGATGCTGAAATTCAGGTGTCCGCCCTAACTGAAAAGGATCGCAAAGACCTGGAAATCGGCCTGGCAATGGGGATCACATCGGTTGCTTTATCTTTTGTTCAACGCCCTGAAGATTTGCTGGAACTGCGCGAATTGGTCGGCCCACGTGTGCAGATCATCGCGAAGATTGAAAAGCCGACAGCCCTGAACCGCTTGACTGAGATCGTAGAACAAACCGATGCGGTGATGGTTGCCCGGGGCGATCTGGGTGTTGAATTGCCACCGGAGAAAGTCCCGCCAATCCAGAAGAAAATTTTATCAACGGCCCGTAATCTTGGGCGTCCGGTTATTGTGGCGACACAAATGCTGGAAACCATGATTGATGCGCCCGTTCCAACACGTGCGGAAGCCTCTGATGTTGCTTCAGCCATTTATGATGGGGCAGATGCGGTGATGCTATCGGCGGAAACAGCAGCTGGCAGTTATCCGGTGGAAGCTGTCTCCATGATGTCACGCGTCATTACAGAGGTTGAACGCGATCCACTGTATCGATCGCTGATGGAAGCTTCACGTAATTTAAGTGAAAATACTAACACCGATGCGATTAGTGCGGCGGCACGCCAGGTGGCAGCAACCATGCAGGCGGCATCCGTGATCTGTTATTCCACATCCGGTAAAACAGCCATGCGTGCGGCGCGGGAACGACCGAAGGTTCCAATCTCAGCCTTGACTTCAGATATTCATGTGGCGCGTAGTTTGTGTCTGGTGTGGGGGGTGCGTTCCATCATCTGTGCAGACGCCCCTGATATGCGTGAAATGGTTAAAACCGCCCTGAATGTGACCTTGAACAAAGGGATCGTTAAACAGGGGGAAACCGTCGTCATTACAGCAGGTGTTCCTTTCGGGAATGCGGGTACAACCAATATCCTGCGTATTGCCGAGGTGGGGGGGATATCATGATTACGCGTCCTCTCAATGTCGGTCTGGTGGCCCACGATGCAACAAAAGCAATGTTGGCTGAATGGGTTGCGCAAAATAGAGACGGGCTTCATACCCATCGTCTCTATGCGACCGGGACAACAGCCCGGGTTTTGGCAAAAGCGAACCCTGAACTGGATATTACTGCCCTAAAATCAGGCCCCTTTGGTGGGGATCAGCAATTGGGTGCCCTGATTTGCGAAGGCCGTCTGGATGCCTTGATTTTCTTTCAGGACCCTATGACCGCACAGCCCCATGATGTTGATGTCAAAGCCCTTGTGCGCATGTCGACGCTTTATGACGTGCCACTGGCTTGCAACACGGCAACGGCAGATTTGATAATAACCAGTCCTGGTTTTGCCCGCCTGATGGATCATCGGTTTGATGATCGTCTGGGCAACTGGAATAAATATCTCTCACGTGATGTTTCAAACCCGGAACATGGAGAAGCCTGATGAAAGCAATGGTAATCGGGGGCGCAACAATTGATGTGATTACGTCAATCGACCCTGCTGATATCGAATGTATCTCGCTTAAAAACGCGACCAATTCCTATTTGATGATGGAACAGGGCAAAAAGGTTGAAGCTTCGCGCATTGAAACGCAAATCGGCGGTGGGGCGTGTAACGCAGCTGTTGCCCTGGCACGTCTTGGCGCAGATGTTTCTGCAACACTGAAACTGGGGCAGGATCAGGATGCCAATCGTGTGCTTGGTCGCCTGATTGAAGAAGGCATTGATACCGCGCATGTCAAAAAAGAACCTCATGCCCAGACGGGTAAATCCATCATTGTGTCTTCCCATGATCGCAATGCCGGGGTTTTTGTAAACCGTGGGGCTAATACCACGCTTTCCCGCCATGATTTGTCGGACGATATGTTTGACGGGATTGATCTTGTCTATATTTCGACCCTGAGTGCGCAGTCAGCCAAGTTGTTTCCCAAAATTGTTGAAATGGCAAAAACAGCAGGTGCTTTTGTGGTTTGTAACCCGGGGATCCGACAAATCCGTCAACGAAAAGAGCAGGTCTTATCCGCGCTTAAATATGTGGACCTTCTGGCGATTAACAAGGAAGAAGCCACGGCCCTGGCGGAAGGTTATGTCAACGTAAGCGATGGTGACACGCCAGGTGATGACTTGCCTGATCTTTTACGCAATGGCCTGGGTGACAAAAATGCCAAGATTCACCTTGCTGATTTCGTGCAAACCATACGGGGACTTGGTTGTCCGACACTCGTCGTGACCAATGGGTCGGAAGGGGCCTATTACGCATTTGAAAGCGCGATTATTTTCCGTCCTGCAGTCCTTTGTGATGTGGAATCTACCATTGGGGCGGGTGACGCCTTTAATGCAACGCTTGCCAATGGTCTTGTTCAGAAACAATCAATCTATACGGCCCTAAGTATGGCTGCGACCAACGCATCCGCCGTAGCTGCCAGTCTGGATACACAGTCTGGATTGATGCACGCAGATGCGCTTAACAAACGTGTGTTGGCGATGGATAGTTCCAAAATTCTCTCTTTCCCTCTTAAGAAAGGAGAAGCGGCATAAAGATAGAATTTCGGTCGTCATAGCCATGCCATAGGTCTCGTGACGATCGGAATGAAAGGCCAGAAGGGGTTGATCCGGTGCAATATGCTGCCCCTTCTGGTCCTTTCGCTCAATTACCCGGGAAATCAGGATGGATGCGGTTCACATCTCAACAGGTTTCCCACCTGTATCTCTTTCTCCCCTACAAAATGAGAGTGCAGGACCTCTCCCTGGAATGGCTACCCGAGTGTTCCAGGGAGAGCTTTCTTAAAATTTATCAGATGTGCTGTCCCCCCAAGTTTCGGCTTAAGCGCACATTTGGTAGGCCTGGGAATGTTTTGTTCTTATGCCCAATGAGCAGCATTTTCGGGCTTTTTTGCCTCCCTGTGACAGAGAACTCTCCCTAGGTCTCGATTGCACAGGTCAACTAGCCTCTCGGGAGTTTGTCCGAGCTTTCGAGAGGCGATTTTCTTTAAGGAAAGAAAATATCACGAATTGAAGAAGGGCGAGGCGCAGGTGCTTTATCGCTCAATGCTTTAAGAGATAAAACAAGGAGAAATTCATGTCTATTCGTGTTGCCATTAATGGGTTTGGCCGTATTGGCCGCCTTTGTTTGCGTGCCCTGATTGAAAGTGGTCGTGATGATGTTGAGGTTGTCGCGATCAATGACCTTGGCCCGGTTGAATCAAATGCGCATTTGTTAAAATATGACTCCGTTCACGGTGTCCTGCCTGCAGACGTATCTTCCACCGAAAAAGCGATTGTGGTGAATGATAAAGTTATCACCTGCCTGGCTGAACGGGACCCGGCAAACCTGCCCTGGGCCGATTTGGAAGTGGATATTGTTTATGAATGTACCGGTATTTTTGTCGCAAAAGATCAGGCGCAGAAACATATTGATGCCGGTGCAAAGAAAGTTCTGATTTCTGCACCCGGTAAGGAAGTAGATCTGACGGTTGTCTATGGGGTGAATGATCATGTGCTCACCAATGATCACAAGATCGTTTCAAATGCATCCTGCACAACCAACTGTCTGGCTCCGGTGGCAGATGTTCTGCATCAGGCCATTGGGATTGAAAAAGGTTATATGACGACCGTGCATTCCTATACCGGGGATCAGCGCACAGTTGACACCCTTCATTCTGATCCACGTCGCGCCCGTGCGGCCTCTCTTTCCCTTATTCCTACATCAACGGGGGCTGCAAAGGCGGTTGGCCTGGTGCTGCCGGAATTGCTGGGTAAATTGGATGGCTCAGCCATTCGCGTTCCAACACCAAACGTTTCCATGGTCGATCTGACATTTACAGCATCAAGAAATACGTCGATTGAGGAAATTAACGAGTTGATCAAGGAAGCGGCCAATGGGCGCTTGAACGGTATTCTTGGGGCCTATGATGCACCACTGGTGTCGATTGATTTCAATCATAATGCCCATTCTTCCGCTTTTGACCTGACCCAGACGACAGTGATGGAAGGCAACTTTGTTCGTATCTTGTCCTGGTATGACAATGAATGGGGCTTCTCAAACCGCATGTCAGATACGGCTGTCGCTATGGCAAAAACGGGTCTGTAACGCTTCAAAACGAAATGGGGAAGGGGGGATACCTCTTCCTCTCTTTCACGTAAAAGGAAGTTTTTATGTCACAATTTCGTATGTTGCATACCATGATCCGTGTGCGGGATCTGGACAAGTCGATTGATTTCTACACCCGATTTCTGGGTATGGAACTATTGCGCAAAACCGACTACCCAGATGGTCAATTCACGTTGGCCTTTGTTGGTTATGGTCCCGAAGATGGCAACACGGTGATAGAATTGACCCATAATTGGGGGCAAGCCGAACCCTATGATCTTGGCAATGCATTTGGCCATATTGCCCTTGGGGTGCCGGATATCTATAAGACCTGTGATGAATTGCGCATGGCCGGCGTTTTGATTACGCGTAAACCTGGCCCGATGAAACATGGGAAGTCCGTGATTGCCTTTATTTGTGACCCGGATGGTTACAAAATTGAATTGATTGAACGCCTCTAAGTGTTTGCGATTAAAAATGTATCAATAAGAAGCCTGCAGCATAGTTATCAGAACACCACGCAAACTGACCTTTTCCAATAAAGTGGTTCACGCGGAAAGTTCGTGTTTTTGGCTTTTGAACCTGCCCCCTATCTGTACAGTTAAAAGGTTGCGTTCCGGTGGTCCCGTCCCTATAAAATAGAGGATACTTTCTGTTAGACTGAGATCAACAGGAGGAACTTATGAATCTCAAAAAATCAGACGCGTTTAA
>NZ_JAWLVJ010000045.1:0-10458 GCF_033100395.1 Terasakiella sediminum
TCAAATTACGCATAGACTTCTCCTCATAAAAAGAAGTCTTGAATCACATTCTACGCAATTTGTAAATCCACTTTGTCAACAGGACCTAGTTTAAGTCTTGATAAGCTTAAGCAAAATTTCAAAGAAAATGCGACCGAGAAGGATGCAACATTGAAATTGCCCCAAGACCTCACCGAAGCGGAACTCAAAGAGTTGATGAAGGCGCGGGAGAAGGCTTCCAATACTGAAAAACAGGCGATGATGGATCGAGAGCGAGAATGGTTTGAGTATTATTATGGAATTAACCCGGTTGAATTTGATGACACCGGGAAGATGATCCAGCCACAGCCCGTTCGCTCGATGCCCAAACAGCCTAGCCCGATCAAAACCATTGAGGGGCAGGATTTGGAAGCGGCGGTTTCTGCGGTGATTGATCAGTTGCCACAAGAGAAAGAAGAAGGTGATGTGGTCAAAGGCATTCAATCCGGTCTTAATATGCTGACCAACAAGGACAACCAGTCACCACTTCCAGGTGCTGCGAAACAGGTGAAGCTGAAAGAAGATGGCGTGGCCGGGCCGAAGACGTCCTTTGGTTTGAAAAAGGCGCTGGTGGAAAAAGGCACGGGTAAGGTCGCCGAAGCCTTGGCGCTGGGGCAGTTTAAGGAAGTGGTGAAAAAGGCGAAGAAAGAGGGGCCACAGAATTTGGCGGATGAACTCAGCCAAACCTTCTCCCCGCTTTTGCCGAAAAAGAAATCACCGAAAGAAGGCTTTCAGGTGGAAGGGCTTGCCTTGCAGGATACGCTCAATGACCTGGGGGCCAACCTGAAAGATGATGGCATTGTTGGGCAAAAAACCAGCGATGCGTTCACGCAGATCGTCAAAAAGACTGATGAAGATGACCTGACGGGGCGTTTTGCGTACAATCTCGGTTTTGATTTTTAAGCCGCAAACCCCTTGGTTTATCAGGCTTTGTGACAGGGTAGAGGGATCTGCCCTAAAAAAATATCCATATTTAGGAAAATAATCATTGACTTTGAGCTCCTTTTGTTCTACAAATGTTCTCAGTCAACAGGAGAAGTGTGACCAGAGTGTTTTTCTCCCGATGATTTCCTAAATTCCAAACATGAAATTCAGCTCAAACGGATAACCGGCTAGGTCTTTTGATCGATCCGGCCCGTTGGCATTTGGCTGCCCCTTTTCGGCGGATGATCCATCCATAACCGACAGGCGTGTGCGGCCCCCCACCCAACATATCAATTCAATTACAGGAGTGATGTAATGTCTACATCCGTTGAAAATTCGTTTATTGGTCATTATGTGGCCGAAGTTCACCTGCAATACCAACAGATGGGCTCCAAACTGCGCAACACGGTGCGCACAAAAAACAACATCGAAGGGGCGACGACCACCTTCCAGAAAATCGGTAAAGGCACAGCCAGCACAAAGGGTCGTCACGGTAAAGTGCCGATCATGAATATCGATCACGAACCGGTCGAATGTAAGCTGTATGATTACTATGCTGGCGATTGGATCGACAAGCTGGACGAGATCAAAACCAACATCAACGAGATGCAGGTGGTCTCGAAAGCCGGTGCTTATGCACTGGGTCGCAAAACCGACGAACTGGTGATTAATGAGCTGGATAAATCCACCAATTTCGCAGGCGCTGGTACGGACGGTCTGACGAAGGCTAAAGTGCTGGAAGCTTTTGAAATGATGGGTGAAGCGGATGTGCCGGACGATGGTGATCGTTATGCGATTGTCGGCTGGAAACAATGGTCTGATCTTTTGCAGATCGATGAATTTACCAAAGCGGATTATGTCGGTGAAGATGACCTGCCCTGGAAAGGTACTCAGGCCAAAAAGTGGCTGGGTACGCTGTGGATGCCACATTCCGGCCTGACCAAAACAAGCGATGTGCGTTACTGCTACTGGTACCACAAAACAGCCATCGGTCACGCCATCGGTCATGACATCAAATCTGATGTTTCCTGGCATGGCGATCGTGCAGCGCACTTTGTGAATAACATGATGAGTCAGGGTTCAACTCTGATCGACCCAACAGGTGTGGTTTCGCTTCGTTGTCTTGAAGCGGCTTAATCGCCTTTAACTTCTGTCTCCCTTACTTGTCCCCGTAATGCCGCTTTGTGGTGTTGCGGGGATCTTTTTTGAAAAGGAAAATCATTATGGCTTTTGAGTCTAAAAATCTGAGTGTGCTGGCTTATTCCAACGGCTTTACCCTGTGGCACTATGCGACAACTGACGTGGCAACCGATGTGGACACGTCCGGCTATTTCAACGATGCAGCGGACATGCTGCGCACTGGTGATATGGTTATGGCAAATGTGGATACGGACGGCACACCTGCCGCAGGCATCTTCCTGGTTTCATCCAGCACGGGATCAACGGTTGATCTTGCTGATATGACTGCTGTTGGTGCGACCAACACGGACTAAGGAACAGCAACCAGCGTCACCCCTGCGAAGGCAGGGGGCTTGTTTCAGATTCCTGCCTGCGCAGGAATGACGAAACGGAGTTAATCGTCCTTGTCGTCGTTGTCGTCAAGGTTCTCGAAACTAAATAGTTGCGGAGCCTTTTCGATGACGACGTTCAGGATTTCTTCCACCTTGCGCTGGTCTTCAAGGGCGGCGGCATCGACTTTGCCCTGCAGACGCTCATTGTCCAGGCTTTGTTTCATGCGATGCAGGTCTTTGAGTTCCTGAATAAACACATCGCGAGACCCCAAAGGCAGGTTCTTTTCAGAAATGTATTTGAGGAATTTAAGCGAGGCATGGATCGCAAGGGTGAGCTGACGCGCGCTTAATTCGTCGAGTTGATCCTGAAGGTCAGGGTTATCGCCTTCTTTTTCAGCGGATGTCAGGCGGCGCTGAATGATTTCATTGAAGCTTTCGCACTCAATGACCAGATCGCGAAATTCCAGATAGGTCTTGAACCCTTCCCCCGTCATGGTGGCTTCGGCATTTTGTGCCCAGCCGTCAAGCTCATTGGTTTTGTCTTTCAGACTGCCAATGAATTGGGTGATCTGATTGCGTTGTGCGTCGCGTTTGTTGCTACCGTTATTAACCAACATGGGTGCTCCAAGGCATGGCTATTCAACTTACTGGCTTGAAAACTCTTACCTGCCTTATAGAGAATCATACCTTATTCCGAAGGGCAAGTGAACTTCATATTATTTTTTTTATTTAATGAAAACAGTGACCTAGTTCACAGCCGCCATGTGGGTCTTATGAGGCGGCATATCTACAATAAAACACATAAAATTTGTAATATCTGTAATTGAAAGGAAACGGACCTATGTCTTTAACCAAGATCGGGTTGTGTTCGCGTGCACTTTTGAAGATTGGCGCGAATACGATCTCCTCCTTTGAAGATGGCTCAGCCGAAGCAGAAGTCGCCAATAACCTCTATCCTGGCGTCTGTGACAGCTTGCTTTCTTCCTATCCCTGGAGTTTTGCTACGGCGCAAAAACGCCTGCCACGACTGACCGCCACACCGATTGCGGATTTTGCTTACGCCTATCAATTGCCCAGTGATTTTCTGCGCGCATTGTCGGTGGGTACAGGTGGTTCGGGGCGCGGTGTGACTTATCGCATTCAGGAAAAGCGCCTGCATACGGATATGGAAGATGTGGTGCTGACTTATATTTTTCGCCCGGAACCAACGGAATTTCCGCCTTATTTCACCCAGTGCCTGATTACCCATTTATCGGCTGAATTCTGCCTGCCCTTGACAGAAAGTGCGTCACGCGGGGAAGCATTCATGCGGGTGGGGGAAAAGGAACTTCAAAAAGCGCGCAATATCGATGCGCAACAACAAACGCCGCAGTCCATCTCTCTGGATGGTCTGGTGGGAGTGAGGTACTAAATGGCACGTACACGCATTTCTAAAAACAGTTTTTCCGGCGGTGAAATTTCCCCGTACCTGATCGGTCGGGGAGATTTGAAAGCCTATGAAAACGGGATGCAGACCATGCGCAACCTGATCATTTATCCAACAGGGGGCGTTAGGCGCAGACCGGGGCTTCGCCATGTGGATACGGCCTTGGGTCCTGCCCGGCTTGTATCGTTCGAATTTAATATCGAACAAACTTATCTGCTGGTCTTCAGTGATATGAAACTGTCGGTCTATCGTGATGGGGTGAAAGAGGTTGAAGTTGATACGCCCTGGTCGGAAAGCCAGCTCAATCTCCTGACTTGGACCCAAAGTGCGGATACCTTGCTGGTGGTTCACCCTGATGTCAGTCCGCGCAAAATTACCCGTACATCCCATACGGAATGGACGGTGGCTGAATGGACGTTTTATGAAGATGAAGAGACCGGGAAAATTCAACAGCCCTATTATAAATTTTCTGATGATGACGTCACTATGCAGGCCAGTGCGACAACCGGGAACATTACGTTGACTGCAAGTGCGGATGTGTTTGTAAATGGCCATGTCGGCACGCGCATGCGCCTTGCGAAAAAAGAGGTGGAGATCACAGCCATTACCTCGCCCACCGTTGCCAGTGCGACGGTGAAGGAAAAAGACGGGCTGGTGAATACTTCTGACACCAAGGATTGGGAAGAACAGACTTATTCAGCTGTGCATGGCTGGCCGGTTGCAGTGGTGTTCCATCAGGACCGTCTTGTAATCGGCGGCACACGTGATTTGCCGAACCGCTTATGGATGTCCAAATCATCTGACCTGTTTAACTTTGACCTGGGCGAGGGGCTGGATGATGAAGCCATTGAGTTTGCCATCCTGTCAGATCAGGTAAATGCTATTCGCTCGCTCTTTTCATCGCGTCACCTGCAGGTCTTTACCTCTGGGGCAGAATGGATGGTATCGGGGGAGCCTTTGACTCCGGAAACCATTCAGCTGAAACGTCAGACCCGTGTTGGTGCGCCTATTGATCGCTATGTCCCGCCGCGCAATGTGGATGGTGCCACACTGTTTATTTCCCGCGATGGTCAGGATTTGAGGGAATTTTTGTTTACGGATATGGAACAAGCCTATCAATCCAATGACCTGGCCATGTTGTGTAAGCATTTGATGAATGACCCGGTGGATCAGGATTACGACAGTTATCGCCGTTTGTTCTATATGGTCATGGGCGATGGCACTATGGGGGCCTTAAGTGTCTATCGGGCGGAAAAAATTTCGGCCTGGTCGGTGCTGGAAACAAAAGGCACCTTCAAGAATATCGCTGTGGTTGGTCAAGAAGCTTATGTGTTGGTGGAACGAAATGGCCAGACCCTAATCGAAGTGTTTGATGACACTCTTTCTACCGATGGCGGCCTTTATGGGGAAGATGAAGATGGCTCCCTTACTTGGTCGGGTCTGGATCATCTGGAAGGTGAAACCATGCGCCTTGTGGCGGATGGAGCGGTCTATCCAAGCAAAGTCGTTGCGTCCGGGCAGATTGTGCTGGACCGGGAAGTCAACGCTTTGGAGGCCGGATTGGGCTTTACCCATATTCTGGAACCGTTGCCACCAAGTCCGCAATCAACCGGGCAGGCATCGCAAGGTGGTCGGGTGCGTCTGGTTTCCCTGACGTTTCGTCTTAAGGATACCCAGGCGTTAAAGCTGGATGTGGGGCGCGGTCCAAAGGATGTGCCTTTTAAACAATTTGGGCCGACAGGTGTCTTGGACAGTGCCCCTGAAAAATTTACCGGTGACATTACGGTTCGTGCGCTTGGCTGGCGCAAAAACGGGACAGAAAGTCTGTGGCGTATTGAACAGGATACGCCGTTGCCTTTCAGCGTGATGTCTGTCGTCGAAGAAATGACGGCAAACGCCTAACAATCACAATCAATTTGAGGAGTAAGAACGATGAGTGAAAGCATCGTAATTGGCAATTTGCGCCCCTGGACACAGGAGACGGGTGACGCTATTCAGACGGAGTTTATTTACCTATTCCCTATCTTTAAAGAGGGGGATCTGGAAGTTTATCTGGATGATGCCTTGCAGACGACGGGTTATAGCGTCGCGGGTGCGGGGCAAAGTGCAGGGGGCAGTGTCACTTTTGATACGCCACCCCAGGCAGGTGTGGTCGTCACCTTGCGTCGTCGTTTGGTGATTGAACGCACAAGCGACTTCGCAGAAGGGGGCGCTTTTCATGCCCATGTGATTAACCAGGAACTGGATTACCTTGTCGCGGTAGCTCAACAGAACGCAGATGATCTGAACCGTTCTGTTCTGTTGAACCCAACGGATGCGGATGCGGCTCTTGTTCTGCCATCCAAAGAAGACCGTACTGACAAAACATTGGCCTTTGACGGCAACGGTAGTCCGATTGCGGGTCCGGGGTCTGACGAAATTGCAGCCGCGCAAGCCAACGCAGAAACGGCAACCCAGGCTGCGATTGATGCGTCGGCGGCACAAGCAGCGGCAGAAGCGGCAGCTGAGTTGGCGGACTCTTTTAATCCTAATCTGTATCGAGCGATTGCAGATCAGATTGTGACCGCTGATGTCGCTGATGGGGCGATTACGCAGGTCAAAATCGATCCTACGGTTGCGCTTGGCGGGCCATCACTGGGGGCTGATTCAATTATTCGCACAAACGGGGATACGATTTCGGAAAATATTACAATCCCGACGGGAACCAATGGTGTTTCTGTCGGCCCTATCACAATCGCTGACGGTTATACACTGACGGTCAACGGCAACTACACGGTGGTTTAAATGGTAGCGAAATTAAAAACAAATGTCATCGAGGTGGACACCATTTCAAAGCAGGATGGATCCCCCGTTGATTTAACAGGTTTGTGTCCGGCCAAAGGATTTATCAGTTTTACGATGAACCCGCCAACCGTAAAAAACAGCCTCAATCTTAGCAGCTTTGTGGATGCCGGAACGGGACGGCCTGAAATGCACCATACAAATGCATATATCGGGGCAAATTACAGTGCGACGGGTGGGCAGCATCAAAGTGCTTTTTACGGATTTTTTGACACAGGCTTTACGGCAACACAGATCACAGGGCAATCCTATAATTACAACGGGGCGGCGCAGGATCTGGACAATGGTTCAATGACATTTCATGGAGATTTAGCATGACACTTTATGTTGATAGAATTGAAAAAAGTAATGGCCAACCTGTTGATTTGACAAATCTTCAAACGGTCAAGGGTTGGTGCCATAGCAACAATCAGACGCCAGTCATTAATGACAGCATGAATGTATCCTCTCAGACGGATCATGGTACGGGTGATTTTACCTATTATTTTATCAATAATATGGCTACGACCCAATATTGTGTCAGTTCGTTTGGTGGTAATGGGGTAGATAGTGCTACCTTGCGCATTGCGACGTACGAACAAAATTCGGTAATTGCTTCTGCGTTCCACCGCGTGTTGTGGGTTGCGACCAGTGCGGGATCTGGTGGTGCGGTTGACCAACAAATTGCAGCAATTAACTGGGTGGGAGATTTGGCATGACGTTACGTGTTGATCGAATAGAGAAAATTGACGGGACAAAGGGCGTTGATACTGATGTCGTTTATAGCGGGCTTGTGAAAGCCTGGATGAACTATTCTCAGTGGGACAGTGTCGTTGATGATAGCTTCAATTTTTCGTCTGTCATAGATCATGGCCAGTCCGACTTTTCACACAATTTGACTAGCCATATGGCAAACACAGGGTATTGCGTTCATTGCACTTGGGCTTATCAGGATGCAGATACAAGTTCTAGTGCTTTTTATTATTACCATGCCCCAGGGCAGCGTTTGACTTGTGCGATCAGTTATTCCCGTGTCAATCAGTTTGGCAGCACAGATAGTGGAATATCAAGCGATAGTCTGTTGTTTTGTGTTTCGCATCAAGGAGATTTGGCATGAGCAATCTTATTGCAAATAACATCAATGGATTAGCTGCGAACAGTTTTGCCAACTTGCTGCATGTTCAGGACCGAAAGCCAGCCGGGACGATTGGTGACAGTCTTGGCACGGGTATGAATACCCGCACAATCAATTCAATTCACTACAACGGTATTGCTGGCGCTTCCTTGTCCAGTAACGTTGTGAACTTACCCGCAGGAAATTATTTCGTTCAGGGTTTTTGCGTCGGTGATGTCATGGATCAATCAAAAGCGATTTTGTACAATCAGACGGACAGTACTGAATTGTTGATTGGCCAGTCTTTGCAGTCATATGATTCAGGGGGGGGGTCTTCCAATTATTCGGTTATGGGTATGATTACCCTGGCTGCGGCAAAAGATATTATTGTCAGGTTTCATGCTGGTAATGCCGGCTATGCAGGATATTCAACATCGGCTGGCACCGATGAAATATATCTGGATCTTATGTTTTGGAAAATTGCATGACACATTTATCAGAACTGAAACTTTATGAGCGGCTGGCGGTGGCGAAACAGCACTTGCAGCCTGTTCAATCAGATTATCGCATTGTTTTTGAAGCAGATATTGATCATCCGGCCAGTGTTCTTATTCCTGATCCAAACTGGATGGCTTGTGCGCTGAATGGGGATATCCTCCCACCCGTCAGTGTGTATCACGATCTGGAATATGATGAAGATGGTCGTGTGTTAAATGGACATATCCTGCATGATACCCCACCGATCGGGGCCATGACGGAAGAAGAAGCCATTGAATATCTGATTCAGAAAGACATTCCAGCTCATGTCTGGAATGTGAAAAACGGAAACTCGATCAAAATGATCGTCTGCCGCAAAGATCAACTTCCACAAACGCGTAACTGGCGCAACGCTTGGAAAATACAACAGGAGAAATCACAATGACCACAACCTTTATTCAAACTCAAACTGGTATGATTGAAGCGCAAACTGTATCAAAACCATCAGATCGATTGTTTCGGAAAGCCTGGCTGCTGGATGGCGCGGTTATCGAAGTTGATATGGTACAGGCCCGCGAGATTTGTCGTGAAAAGATTCGCACGGCCCGTCAACCTGAACTGGATCGTCTGGATGCAGATTATATGAAAGCATTGGAAGCGGGTGATACGGCACAGCAACAATCGATCGCTGCGCAGAAACAAGCCTTGCGTGATGCGACCAATGAAGACGCGATTGAAGCTGCGACAACGGCTGAAGAACTGCAGGCCGTAAAACCTGCCGGGTTGGATATTTCATAATATTTTCTTTTCACATTAATCACATTGTCCGGTCGTTTTCGCAGGTTCGAAAGCGGCTTTTTTTATGAAGTGGAGAGAGAATGACTGACGAGACGAAACCCAAACTCCGACGCAGGCGACGACGTAAAAAGCCAGGCAGCATCGAAGAAGTGCGCACGCTTTTGTCTGACCTGCTGCCTTCGCTAATTCAAAGTGCAACGGTGAGCTACGAAGCTTTTTCGGACGCCGAAGTGCCTGAAGATGCAAAGGGCTTTGCTGCGCATCATGCGGCGTGCAAGGCCGCCCTTTCCCATGTGGAATTGCTCACCAAACTGGTGCGCTGGGCGGAAAAAGAAGAAGAGGGGGCAGTACCGACTTTATCTGAAGATGAAGAAATCGCCGGTCTTCTGGCAGGGGCGCGTGCGGCCCTGCGGGAACTGGAAACTTAAAAAGAAATCGATTGCCACCTCATGAATTTGGGGTGGCTTTTTCTTTGGAGAAAATGATGAAACAAAATGAAATGACGGCAAATCCCGGATTCAAACGTCTCAGAAAACTGATGGATGATCCGCGCTATTGGCGTGATCAGGACCCGACGTATGTCGAGATGATCCGCCAGGGATTTCGCGACTTGTATGACAGCCCGGTCCAGGCCGGAAAAGTGGCAAACCAGATCGGTGTAAATGGACCTGTTCATGCACAGGACACTGAAGTTGGACATTTGACCAAAGGGGAAATTGTTATCCCCTTGAGTGCCCAAACTTCTGAATTGATGGATGTGTTGCAGAAAAATTTGGGCAATGATCTGGCTATGTATGTTGTGGGGTCTGGTTTTGAACAACGTAACCCGACAAGTGGATTGCCAGCTTTTGCGGATGACACCAGTTGGCACTTTGAAGAACGTGATGCGAAAAATGTTTATTTACCCGAGAACGTAAATGATGTGCGACGTTTTGGGAGCCGTTGGGAGGAATACCCAGCTTGGCAAAATAGATATCATGACAATGGAATTGGTAAACCAGAAAGAAAATTTGTTAATCCAGATGGTCGTGAAGCTATTTATGACGGAGACAGCGGTGAGTTAATTACGGACAGGAAATTACGGGGAACTTTCAACTATGCAGTTCCGTCAAAGCTGCCGGACGATTTTACTGACATTGAGCAATCCACAAGGTTTTTTAAAAGCAATTGGAAACATTTGAAGGATGACATTATTCCGTATTGGAGGCATGGTAATGATAGAGGCGATCCATCACCTTTATGGGAAAGGATGCAGATGAAGTTTTGAAAATTTTCCCTCTAAACTGTAGTAGTCGCGACTTGATCTGACACTTACCCGCTTTGATGCGGTGACTGTCAGGTCGGGTTTAATCTATAAACTTTTCCTGCCA
>NZ_JAWLVJ010000046.1:0-8176 GCF_033100395.1 Terasakiella sediminum
AGCCTGACACGCCAGTAATCGGCTTTGCCGGTGACGGTGCCTTCGGGATTTCCATGAACGAAATGGGATCTTGCGGTCGTGGCGATTGGCCGGGCATCACCATGGTGATCTTCCGTAACTACCAGTGGGGTGCGGAAAAGCGTAACACGACGCTTTGGTTCGACAACAACTTCGTTGGTACAGAACTGAACCGCACACTGAACTATGCAGAAGTTGCCAAAGGTTGTGGTCTGAACGGCGTTCAGGTTCGCACACCGGAAGAACTGACGGCTGCATTGAAGAAGTCCATTGAAGATCAGGATAAAGGTGAAACAACCTTCATCGAAGTTATCCTGAACCAGGAACTGGGCGAGCCTTTCCGTCGCGATGCGATGAAGAAGCCCGTTAAAGTCGCAGGAGTCAGCGCTGCTGACATGCGCCCTCAACAAGGTGACGTCTAACCTTGTTATCAGGGGGTTTTCCCTAACCCCCTGACTTTGTCGGCCGGACCCCTCGATCTTTCCGGCCGATCCCCTACAGCCTCTCCCTAGAGGTGCAACTTCCTGCGGTTTCGATTTTCCGACATCCATAGAGATCGAAACCGCAGACTTTTTTCGAAAGAAGGACCGATCATGAAACTCATCATCAATGGCGAAGAAATTAAATTCGAAACCACATTGAACGTGGCGCAGATGCTGGAACATATCGGTTATAAATCTGACAAAGTCGCGATTGAACGCAACCGCGAAATCGTCCCCAAATCCACCTATGACCATGCCGAACTACAAGACGGTGACAAATTGGAAATCGTGCGCATCATCGGTGGGGGTGATCATGCTGAAACGCCCGCAACCGACGAAGATTTCGTTGTGGCAGGACGTCGTTTCAAAAGCCGCCTGATCACAGGCACAGGCAAATACGACACTTACAAATTAAACGCAGAAGCCGTTGAGGCTTCAGAATGCGATATCATCACGGTTGCTGTGCGCCGCGTCAATTTGACGCAGGCAGACGAACCCATGCTGATGGATTATCTTGACCCCCAAAAATACACATTTATGCCCAATACTGCGGGCTGCTTTACCGCAGAAGACGCCCTTCGCACGTTACGTCTGGCGCGCGAAATCGGCGGCTGGGATTTGGTGAAGCTGGAAATTCTAGGCGACAAACGCACGCTCTATCCCCGCATGCCGGAAACACTGGAAACATTGAAGGTTCTGAAAAAAGAAGGCTTCGATGTGATGGTTTATTGCTCGGACGATCCAAACTTCTGCAAGGCCTTGGAAGAAGAAGGCGCATCAGCCGTTATGCCGATTGCCGCCCCTATCGGGTCCGGTCTTGGTATCCTCAATCCGGTCAACCTGCGCATCATCAAAGAAAACGCCAACGTTCCGGTGATTGTTGATGCGGGTATTGGCACTGCATCGGATGCTGCCCAAGCCATGGAATTGGGATGTGATGCGGTGATTATGAACACAGCCATTGCCGAAGCCAAGGACCCGGTACGCATGGCAAACGCCATGAAACATGCGGTCATTGCAGGGCGTGATGCGTATCTGGCAGGTCGTATGCCCAAGAAACAATATGCTGATCCCTCAAGCCCGCTTGCAGGCCTGATCTAAAGAAAAAACTTGAGAAAGAAACAGACATGAAACCCTTTGACGATCTTGTTGAACGCGCCCAAGCCACCCCAAAACATATCGTGATGGCCGAAGGAGAAGACCCCCGTGTGATCGAAGGTGCTTTGCGCGCATTGGATACAGGCATTGCCCACATCACCTTGTTGGGCAGCAAAGATAAAATCCTGCCGCAGTTGACTCAAAACTGGATTGAGGATGAACGTTTGCAGGTTGTTGATCCGACAGCGTCCAAATTCACCCCTGGCTTTGTGCAGGAACTGGTCAAACTGCGTAAACACAAGGGCATGACGGAAGAAAAAGCCCGCGTGGAAGTGGCAAAGACCCAGAACTTTGCCAACCTGATGGTCCGTCTTGGTTTTGCCGATGGGTCTGTCGCAGGCGCACAGCTGACGACAGCCGATGTAGTGCGTTCTGCCATTCAGATCATTGGGGTGGACAAGCGCTATTCTATGATCTCCAGCTTTTTTATCATGATGCTGTGTGAGCCTTTTCACGACATGAAAGGCGCGTTGGTCTTCGCCGATTGTGGTCTCGTGGTTGACCCGAATGAAGAGGAACTCACACAAATTGGCATTGCTGCGGCAGATAGCGCGGCTAGTCTTCTGGCGCTTGACCCGCGCATTGCCATGCTTTCTTTCTCGACCAAAGGAAGCGCATCGCATCCACATGTAGATAAAGTGAACCATGCCGCAGATCGCATCAAAGCCCTGCGTCCTGATCTGCATGTGGATGGCGATTTACAGCTTGATGCCTCCATCGTGCCCAGCGTCAGCGAAAGCAAAGCCCCTGATTCAGATGTGGCAGGTCACGCCAACGTCCTGATCTTCCCGGATTTGGAAGCTGGCAACATCGGTTACAAAATGGCCGAACGAATTGGTAAAGCCAAAGCCATCGGCCCCGTCCTGCAAGGCCTGGCACGTCCGGCCAACGACCTGTCACGCGGCTGTGACGCCGATGCAGTCTTTCGCATGATTGCCGTGACTGTCGTTCAGGCACAAGCATAAAACAAACAGATAAAACGTATAAAAAAACAACGTCTTTGAATAAAGGGACCACTCCCATGACTGATACCACCATGACGGCACAAACAGGTGCCTTGTCCAAAGTTACCCGCCTTTTCCCCGGCATTGCCATCTGTCTGATCATTGCGGCAGCTGCCAAATTTCTGTCTGAACATTATGGCGCCCCGCAAATGCTCTTTGCCCTTTTGCTCGGCATGGCCTTGCATTTCCTGATGGAAGATAAAGCATGCCGTCCGGGGATTGAGTCCGGGTCCAAAATGATCCTGCGCACAGGCGTTGCCCTTTTGGGTCTGCGTATCACGGTGGATCAGGTTGTCGGACTTGGCGCAGCGCCCATTTTGTGGGTTGCAGGCGGGGTCTTTCTGACCATTGCCTTTGGCGCGGTTATGAACAAAGCCATGGGCCGGACCTGGCGTTTTGGTATCCTGAGCGGTGGTTCAGTGGGTATCTGTGGAGCCTCTGCGGCACTCGCCATCTCTTCTGTCATGCCAAAAGATGACCGACTGGAACGTAACACCATCTTCGCCGTTCTGACCGTAACGACTTTGTCTACCATCGCCATGATCGTTTACCCGATTATCTGCACGGCCCTTGGTCTGACAGATGAACAAGCAGGCCTCTTCCTGGGCGGAACGATCCATGACGTGGCGCAAGTGGTTGGTGCAGGCTACAGTTTGTCTGAAAGCACAGGTGATATCTCCACCATCACCAAACTGTTCCGTGTTGCATTGCTGGTCCCTGTGGTATTCGTTCTGGGCGTTGGCTTTAAGATGTGGGCAGCCAAACAGGAAAATGTGGAAGTAGATAGCGGCAAATTGCCGGTTCCTTTCTTCGTCATTGGGTTCTGTATTTTGGTCTTCCTGAATACTATGGGTTATGTGCCAGATGTTGTGCGCGAACCAATGATTGGGGCATCCGGCTGGTTCCTGGTGACAGCTATCGCAGCCCTTGGTATCAAGACTTCTTTGAAATCACTTGTTGAAGTTGGCTTCGGTCCTGTGGCATTGATGATCCTGGAAACAGCCTTTATTGCGATTTGGGTCCTGTTGGGGATTCAATTCATCCTATAAAAAGAAAGCCAAGAGAAAATGAGCCAGACTTTCCATAATGTCCGCCGCCTGCCCCCTTACGTTTTTGCTGAAGTTGACGCACTAAAAATCCCCGCGCGTGCGGCAGGCGAGGACATTATCGATCTGGCCATGGGCAACCCGGATCGGCCCACGCCCCAGCATATCGTTGATAAGCTGGTAGAAACCGTGGCCGATCCGCGCACGCACCGTTATTCAAATTCTCGCGGTATCCCCGGCCTTCGAAAGGCGCATGCCAATTACTATATGCGCCGTTTCGGAGTTGAGATTGACCCGGATTGTGAAAATATCGTGACGCTTGGGTCCAAGGAAGGCCTTGCAAACCTTGCAAGCGCAATTTCAGCCCCGGGTGATGTGATGCTGGTCCCAAACCCCAGCTATCCGATCCACCCGTTCGGGTTCATCATGTCCGGTGCGTCTGTGCGCAATATTCCGATCAAGCCGGATCAGACCTTCTTTGATGCGTTGGAACGTGCAGTTCAGCATTCTGTACCCAAACCAACCGCCGTCATCCTGAATTATCCCAACAACCCGACAGCAGAACTTGCAAGCGTTGAGTTCTATGAAGAAGTCGTGAGCTTTTGTAAGCATCACGGTATCTGGATTTTGTCTGATCTGGCTTATTCAGAGATTTATTATGGCGACACGCCACCGCCTTCTGTTCTGCAGGTCAAAGGCGCGAAAGATGTCGCCATTGAATTTACGTCCATGTCTAAAACTTACAACATGCCGGGATGGCGTATCGGGTTTGCAGCCGGGAATAAAGAACTGATCGCAGCCCTTACCCGCATCAAATCATATTTAGATTACGGGGCCTTCACACCAGTTCAGGTCGCCGCCATTGCCGCACTGAACGGTCCGCAGGACTGTGTGGAAGAAATCCGAGGCGTTTATAAAGAACGTCGTGACGTGTTGATCAATGGATTGGCGGCTGCAGGTTGGGATATTCCCGCCCCGGAAGCAGGCATGTTTGCCTGGGCCCCGATCCCTGAAAAATTCGCACACCTTGGATCACTTGAATTTGCCAAGCTGTTGCTAACCGAAGCCAAGGTTGCCGTGGCACCGGGTATCGGCTTTGGCGAACATGGCGACGGCCATATCCGCATCGGGCTGGTGGAAAACACCCAGCGCATCCGTCAGGCCATTCGCAATATCAAAGCCTTCCTGAACAAATAACAAAATAAAAAAAGGCCTGCTGCAAATCATCGCGAGCAGGCCTTTTTCTTTTGGTTCAGCGACGTCTACAAGAACATCGGTGCATGTTGCTTGGCAACCATCACGGTTGCGGCAAAGAACGCGATGGCCACAAGGCTCAAGCCCAGACGCGGCACAACAGCTGTGGTCGGTTTCAGCGCCAATATCCCCAGGATCACATACCCCACAAGGCCGATGCCTTTTTCCATCAGCCAGGCGGTTTCCATCGCTGAATTGCTGGCAAGCAGACCAGCTGAGATCAGAACCATCAGCATGGACCCCATGGTCGCAATCAGCGCCAGTTTATGGTTTGCCAGATCAGGTTTTGCAAATGCCAGCACATTGCGCCCCAAAAACACAACAATGCTGATGAGCAAGAAGCCCAGATGTAATTTAAGCCAGAGCGTTTCCATTATTTTCTCCTTAAGAATTTAGGCTTTTTAAATTTTCTTTTGACGTATTTCGTTGAGGAACTGATCAACCTCGTCAGACAGTTCGCTCGTCAGCGCATTCATGCTTTCAGACACATTCAGAAGATCAGAGGATGCCTGACCCGATTTGGTGGAAACCTCAGACACACTGGAAATGCTCTGTGTAATCTGCTGACTTCCTTTGGCCGCATCCTGCACGGTCTGACTGATTTCTTTGGTCGCCGCCCCTTGCTGTTCCACAGCAGACGAAATCCCGGTTGAAATCTCATCGATCCGTTGAATGACATGCGTGATGCTTTCATTCGCATGGACGGCCTGATCCACTTCTTGCTGAATCTGCTGAATCAACTGACCGATATCATCTGTGGCCTGTGTTGTCTGGGTGGCAAGGTTCTTGACCTCGCTGGCGACCACCGCAAAGCCTTTGCCAGCTTCGCCCGCACGCGATGCTTCGATGGTGGCATTCAGGGCCAGCAGATTGGTCTGTTCGGCAATAATATTGATTAGATTAATCACTTCGCCAATGCGGCGTGACCCGCTGTGAAGCGATGACATCACCTGGTTCATGCTGGCCGCTTCTGCCACCGCCTCGCCTGAGATTTCGGCAGATTGGGCCACCTGGCGACTGATTTCCTGAATGGATGCACTAAGTTCTTCGGTAGCCGAGGCTGCCCCGCCGATATAGCCGGTGATCTGCCCGGATGTCTTGGCAACAGTCTGGCTTTCTTCCAACACTTGGGTAGCCAGCATATTCATATTCTGTGAATTCTGGTTCATAGAATTGGCCGCAGCGGACAACTGGCGGATATATTCCCCGACGGAATTGTCAAACCCATCAGCCAGTTCCAATTCATCATTACGTTTCTGGATGGCGACTTCCTGACGTTCACGTTCAATACGCGCACTTGAAGCCACCGCTTCCTTGGCATTTTCCCGAAAGACACGCAGTGCCTTACCCATTTCAGAAAGTTCATCATTGCCATCACGATGCACACGGGTCTGAAGATTGCCTTCTGCAATTTCCATCATGGAATTGGCCAGCAGGTTCAGGCGATGCACCACATTACGCCCGATATAGAGCCAGCTGACCAGAATGGAGATCACCACAGATAAAGCAGCCAACGTCAAAAGGACCACGTTGGTGCGCTTCGACAGCGCCGCATTGGCTTCTTCACTTTTCTTGAGTTCCTGATTGACCACACCAACCACTTTATCAATCTGGACCATCATGGCATTGGCAACTTGCTTGCTTTCTTCCAGCAGCAATTTGGACTGGTTGTTGAGCTTTAATTCTTCCAGACGCGCATCAATTACGTTACCTTCCCCCTTGCCCAGATCAACGAAGGTTTTAAACAATGGATCCAGCTTTGACACATTGACCTTTGCTTTCTTCAGATTACTCAATTGATTGGCAACGGCGGCCAAGGACTGGGTGTAGCGGGTTCTGATCTGTTCGACCTGAAAAGCGTTATGGCTGTCCATGGCTTCCAAAAGGTGACTTAATAACAAATTACCTTCGGCCTTGAAATTCAGCCCGCCTTCCATGGCTTTAAGGGCCGACATGCTTTTTTCTGTTGCGCCTTCAACATCTACATCCAGATTACCATCGCGGGTTTCCTCTATCATCTCTTCCCAATCAAGGTTGGTGAACAGCATGGTGGATTTGGCTTTTTTGGCAATCGGCGTGATGTGATTTTGCAGGTCCGTGCGGCTTTTTAAGATCGTCTGCGTTTTTTTAGAGCGTGTTTCCTGCATGATCAGACTGCTGCCCAACAGTTTATTGACCTCTTCCAACTTGGTCCAAATGCCAACAAGGTTTTTCCTCAGCACCTCAACCTCATCATGACTGGAAATAGACTTATCCAGCTGGTTCAGTTTTTTGATCAGTTGATTGTAGGAAATCTTCAGGCTGGCAAAGCGTTCTTCGCCCTGCTCTTTCGTTTGTGACGCATAAAGAAGCGGCGCGGCCCCGGTGAGTTGCACGCTTTGGCGGGCAAGTTCCAGGGCACGTTTGATGGTCGGGATATCTTTGTCAATGATCTGCGTTTGGCTGTCATTAACATCACGCAGGCTCTTCCAGGACACGGTTGCTGTAATAATACTCAGCAACGCAAGCCCAACGAAGGAAAGGAGCAGCTTCGCGCCGATACCAAAGCGCACGGTCTTCTGCCCTGAAATTTGAGACGACATAATCTATTCCTTTCTGCGCATGCAAAAAAGTTGAATGACGGATAGTTTTTTTATGAGCTGCGGTTCTTAAATGCCGCAGGCAGGTCTGCTTAAGGGAGCGGCACAATCAGTGTCGGAATGCGCGAACGACGCAAGACACTTTTCGCCACACTGCCCAGAAACGTATGGGTCAGCCCCTTTTCGTGGGCCCCCATGACGATCATGTCACAGCCATGCTTGACCGAGCTTTTGAGGATTTGTTCTGCCGGATAAGCTTCCACGATCTCGATAGATTTGATCTGATCGCGGATGGATTTATCTTCCTCATCCAGTTCAGCGAAAAATTCATCATGGCATTTGTCCAGATGGGCACGGGCCACTTCGCCGCGAGCTTCGGCAAAATCATGGCGGCCTTTGGCGCTCATCATATATGACTGGATGGTAACGCGGGCTTCGGTTGGCAGTTCGACCAACACGTGAAGCACATGGATGTCTGCCCCTGTCACTTTGGCAAGAAAGGCCGCATGACGAAACGCATAGATGGCATTTTCGGATAAGTCGGTAGGTAATACCCCCGATTTTTAGTGGTCCTTAGAAGTAGAATTTTCTCGTATATTAAGTGCAGGAGATTCGAAATGAAAAAACCAAGATAT
>NZ_JAWLVJ010000047.1:0-7549 GCF_033100395.1 Terasakiella sediminum
ATATCTTGGTTTTTTCATTTCGAATCTCCTGCACTTAATATACGAGAAAATTCTACTTCTAAGGACCACTAAAAATCGGGGGTATTACCTAATGACGATAAGAGAGATCAATATATTGTTGACTTAACGCCTTTAACAAACACAAATGACATGATGCTAAAACTGGCATGCACCATGATTGGGCTAACCTTGTCTGAACAAGTTAGCCAAGCTATCAGCGATGGCGAAGACACGGGTGAGGTCATGAAAGGCTTTATGTCTAATAATAAAGCCGAACCCAAAGGTGCGACAATTAGAGTTGGTGAAAATTCAATTCTTTGGGAAACGGCGGGCATTGAGTCTAAGGTTACTGAACAAAAAATAACCCCATTTGTTATGCCTGGAGCTTCTGCTTTCTTTTTAGAGCACGAGAAACAGCTATATATTCAAATGCATACAAAACAAAATCACCCCTGTAACTTCAGATTAAACAAGGTGAGCTGATCATAACAGGCCAATAGGAGAAGGTTTTATGTTACCTTCTCCTTAAGGGCGCCGACGTTCCGATAAGTTTAATATTCGAATTTTTTCTTATTTTTATTTGCTCTCATTTCCATTTTTATACAGCTTTCCAAAATAGAATAAGATCCCCCTGACACTTTGCCCACTTGGTCACAATGACTTTGAGTTTTCTGAGGGGTTTCTGACCATGTCGTTTTTATATTCACATATGCCTTTTGTTCCATGTCTATACAGGAATTAAAGATCATATTTGAACCACCCGAGACTTTAGAGACATTCTCACAATGTCCATTAACATCATATCGAGGCAGTTCAGATGCATTTGCAGTCTCTGAAAATGCCAAAAAAACGAATGACAGATAAATTATAAGCTTCATTCTCTACTCCTTATTATAAGATGTTAAATACATCATTACTTCAACTTATAACGGAGTATAACCAATAATTCATTTCATGTAATATGAAAAAGGCCCGCTCACAACAAGCAGGCCTTTCTCCTAAAAATACCGGGTCAGTCTGATCTGGATATGATCGTCTCGCCTTGCCCCGTATCCAGGGTCTTTAGTGGCGAGATCATTTGTGATCCGAAGTTCAGCTTCAATGGTCCATTGATCATTAATCCTAGTATCGGCTTCCATGGAAAAGCTTTGTGCCTGGGTGATGCGGTCCACCAGCACGCCTGCAAGAAAATCGGTATCATCCTCATCATTCAGCGTCAGGCGCGCCCCGAAGAAGACGTCATTATCATGCATGGTTGATGGTGCATCACTGTCACGACCATCCCAATGATATTCGGCCAGCACGCCCAAATCACCTGTATCGCCAACCGCGCCGAAGAAAGTATATTCAAGGCCAGCTGAAACGGCTGCAAAGCTATCGCCGTGACCAGCGCGATAGATGCTTTCCAGCTTCCACAGCCATTCTTCGACGGTCGCCTGCACATCAATCCCGGTTTGATCGATGATTTCATAACGCGGGATAAAAACAGACTGGCCGCTACTGTCGGTTCCTGCCACAAAGGTGGGCTCCCGACTTGTGCCGTGGAAGTGAGAGAGACCAATATCCCAGTCGCCCACATAAGTGGAATAACGCAAAGCGAAATCCGGATGGAATTCTTCTGCGCTATGTTCGTAGATCACCTGATCGGTATCAACGACGGTGCCTGCACGCAGGCGACCATCTTTGCCCGGGAAAGTGCGTTCGCGGAAATAGGGCATGACAAACATGTTCACATCACCCCAGTCATTCTGGAACCCCAGATTGACCATGGGCTGGCCCAGCTTGTCTTCCCCATCCACATCTTCCACCGCATCGGTTTGGTTGATGATATCGACCAGATGGCGTGATTCCGTCACACCCCAGAAGACCTTATCGAATCCGAGCTTCAAATCCCAGCCATCGTCAATATGGAGATATTTAAGTTCCCGGATATCCCAATGGCGGCGTTCCTGATCCTGCACATCAATGCGCGCAAATGGTACAAAATCGATGCGGTCATCGCCATTGTTCCATTCATAGGCAAATTCAGGATTGAGAACGAGAGACGGATTAATCCGCTGGTTCTTCTGATCGTCATACAAAGCATCTTCAGCAAAGGCGCGCACATCCAGTGCCATATAGCCCGAAAGCGAAATATCTGAAGGTTGATCCTCTGCCAGCGCCCCTTGTGCCCCCACCGCCATGGTGAGAGCACAAGCCAGCAAAGAGTGCTTAAACAGCCGTTTCATTATCTGGAACGTTTCAGGCTGTTCTTGCTCAGGTCCTTATCAGAAACACCTGTCTGGAACTGCATTTCATCAAACAGCAGACGGGTCTTTTTACCTGTCTGGTGGTTGACCACATACATGTCGTGCGAACGCCAATATTTACCCAAGTACTGACGATAATCGCCATACGTCAGTGTTTTCAACAAAGCGTTCTTACGGTCATAGAAATCGATTTTCAGCTGACGATATTCGTCTTTGTCGTACCAAACTTCTGTGCGGGTATAACCGGAGTTTTCGTACGTTGGAATTTGTTCCAGAACGAAGCAGTCCAGATCGCCACACTTTTCATCGCGCAGCCAGGTGTAGGTGAATTTTTTGAGCTCACGTGAAGACAAATCTTCATAAGCAAATTCAGACCCCACAAACGGGCCAGATTTGTTTTTAGACGAAATACGCTTTACGCGTTTCAGCGCAGGCAGGTAAAGCCACTGATCATCCGGATCAAGGATTTTGGCGTAACTCAAAAACGCCGTGCCTTTCACATCACGGGGATGATCAAACACGGTCAGGCTTTTATCGCCCACTTCCAGATCAGGAATTTCCAGAATGATCTGGCGCATCTTGCGCTCACTCTTTTGGCCATGGCGGTTTTCCAGCACCATCTTCATGGTTGCCGTGGAATCTTTAAAGCCAAGATCGCGGTTATCCCATTCGGTTGCGATCTCCAGACCTTTGGCTTTGGCATCCACTTCTGCATTCACAGAAGTGGTGCCAACCATTGCCCATGTTGCGGCCATCAGGCCCACGGTCATCAGTTTTGATAGTTTCATTTTCTTATACTCTTTCAATTTTTATTCTGCTGCCTGCGGGACAGGGTTGCCTTCGGGTTCTTCTTTGACGGGTTCTTTTTCAAACAGCATCAGAAGCGGTGGCAACAACAGGAAGTCGATAAACAGGGCGATGGCAATGGTGATCGCCGTCAGAATGCCCATATCCGCATTCACTTTGAAGGTAGAAAAGGCCAAGACAGCAAAGCCCAGCACCAACACAGCTGTCGTCACCCAAAGGGCGGTCCCCACTGTGTTGAAGCCATAACGAACAGCTGCCTGCGGGCTTGCCCCACGTTCACGGCGTGCACGGGTGTACTTGCTTAAGAAGTGCACAGATGCATCCACGATCAAGCCGAGGCTGGTTGCGGCCACTACAGACACCGCCATACCGACTTGCCCAAACAGAATCGCCCAGACACCAAAGGCCATAGCCGCTGGCACCATATTGGGGATCAGGCTGATCAGACCGATCTTCAGGCTACGCAGCGCAATCACCATGGACAAAGAAATCATCACAAAAGCGATGGCTGTGCCCGACAGCATGGATTTGATGTTACGGTCCGAGATGTAAGAGAACATCACCGACGTACTGGTCGCTTCGGCATGCATATAGGTTGGCGTGTTGTCTTTCAGCCACTGACTGGAAACTTCTGCCATGTTGCGCATGTCTGTACTGGAAACATTATCCAGCGTCACGGTCAGACGGCTTGCTGATTTGTCCACGTTGATCTGGCTGTTCAAATCCAGACCATACGGCAAAGACATTTCATAAAGCAGCAGGTACTGTGCGGCGAGTTCACGATCTTCAGGCAGCTTATACCAGGCCTGCTCATCCCCATGCATGGATTTGTTCAGACGTTTCATGATGTCGGTGATGGTATTGACATGAACCACACCCGGCTGGGCACGCAGCCAGATCGAAAATTCTTCCAGTTTCGCCAGATAATCAGGATTGGAAACGCCACCTGATTCACCGGACCCAATAGAATATTCAACCTGATAGATGCCTGTCAGGTTTTCACGGGTGAAATCACTATCGACACGGAATTGAATGCTTTCATCGAAATATTCAACAAAGCGGTCATCCAGTTCGATCTTGCTAACCATGGAGGCCAGAGCAATCACAATCACGCCCATAACAACCAGCAACGTGCTGCGTTTCGCAATCACAAAGTCCGCCAGTTTATCCATCACATGGGACTTGCCTTCGACTTTGGCTTTTACCCGCACAGGCAGGATTGCCATCATGGCAGGCAGGAAAGTCATGGACAAAATCCAGGCTGCGATCACACCCGCTGCCGAGATATTGCCGAGATCATGGAAAGGTGGGGAGTCAGAGAAGTTCAGCGTCATGAAGCCGATGACGGTGGTCAGACTGGTCAGGAACACTGGCTGTGTATTCACCCGCAGGCTTTCCACAATCGCTTCCTGTTTCGTCTTGCCATGACGCATTTCATGGAACATGGAAACCAGAATATGCACACAGTCCGCAATCGCAATGGTCATGATAATAGTTGGTGCCATGGCCGCAGGGGGCGTCAAACGCACACCCGTAAATCCGGCAAAACCCATCGCAACCATCATGGAAAAGATAGTGACCAGCAAAGTCACGGCCGTCCCGGTGAAAGAGCGCAGGAACGCAATCAGCGCCACAATAATGATGACAAACATCGCAGGTGTCAGCGTGCCCATATCAATCATAGACGCACGGGTAAACGCGTTACTCAAAGGCGCAAGACCGGTAACAGCCACTTCAAGGTTCGGGTGCTTGGCTTCCAGATTGGCCGCCATGGTTTCTGCATATTCAACCGCAGAACTCAGCGCAATCGCATCATCCGGTGGAAGCTGCAGCGTGACCTGAATCCCCGTTGTTGTGCTGTCTTCAGAAATGATACGCTTTGCCAGCACAGGTTCGGTTTGTGCGACATTTTCGATCTTGTCCAGACCAACCTGGTTCAACCCTTCTGTAGTTTCCACCAGATCAGCAACCGTCAGATCATCTTCAACGGCTTCGGTATTTTGATAGTTGGAAATCGAATCTACACGGATGGAATAAGGAATTTTCCAGGCATCTTCAGTAAAGAGACGTACTGATTCCAGCCATTCTGCCGTAAAGATTTTCCCATCACGGGGTTTTAAAACGAATAAAATATTATCTGCTTTGGTATAAATGTTTTGCAGATCTTCATACGCAGTGAGCTGCGGGTTTTCATCGCTGAAGAAAACGCGATAGTCACTGGTGAAACTTAAAAACCGTGCACCTGAAGCCAGGCCAATTGTTGCAGCAACTGCAACAATAAGGACAAGCCAACGCCAACGGACAATGCCCTTGGCCCAAGATACAGATAGACGGTCCATGAACTTACTCATAGCCATTGCTCCATATGATTGACATAGGCTCACACATATCAGGTGGGGGAAATCATGATCGCGCCCATCCGGTTGCCCTTACCCTGATGAACGCTTCGGTTATGAAAAAATATATGCCATAACCTTGAACTTGAATTTGATACCCAACACATGTAAACTAATCGGTGTAGTTTACATAAATATTTTCATTTGTAAACTGCACAGTGTAGTTTTTTTGGAGACCTCTGTTGAAAAATCAGGAATGCCTGTTCCAGATCTGGCGCAAACGTAAGGCGGAAGCCGATATGACGCGCAATGAAAAAAAACGGTTCGATATCATCGAAGCTGCACGTCAGGTATTTCTTGAAAAAGGGTTCGAACTTACAAGTATGGACGAAATTGCCAAGCGGGCCAAAGTCTCCAAACGCACGGTCTATAGTAACTTCGGCTCCAAAGAAGACCTGTTTTCCGGCCTGATGCACGAAGTCTGTGAAAGTAAACGCGAAAAGGTCGAACTCTATATTGATGAAGATTTACCGCTGGAAGAAGCCTTAAACGAACTGGGCCGTCGTTTCCTGCAGATGATTTTCGAGCCTGAAGGTATGAATTTGGTGCGCATGATGATTGGCAATGCCAATGCTTTCCCGCAGATGGGGGATGACTTTTACAAACAAGGTCCCAAGGAAGTGATTGAATATGTCGCCGCCTATCTGGACAGCTGGGCTGAAAAAGGCGTTTTGAAAATCGAAGATTCTTTTATCTCCGCGCAAGGATTGCTCGCTTCCATGTTCGGAGTGCATCAGATGAAATGTTTGATGTCGAACTGCGAAGCCCCCGATTCGGACATGCAAGCCAAGATGGTTCGTATCGCTGTCAGTCAGTTTTTGCACGGCACAAAAGCATAACGATAAACCCACGCCTACTTTTGAACACGTCAAGTTCAATTGAAGGGTGAAGTATGGGTATTTTTCCTTAGTTGTGAATGCTTATGGAGTTCATTTAACTCGCTCAAAATCACCGTTTCTTGTATGATTTATCTCGAAAAATAATAAGAAAAATGAAACTCTTATTTAACCGGGAATATCATGGAAGAGACAGGCAATAAAGCCAAAAGCAGTATCGAGATGTTCGATCTACATTCTGATGGTGCAGACGAGGGACTATCAGACCAGATTTTCGTCATCAATAAAATCGACGTCGAAAACGAAACAGACATCACGCTGCAAAATTCCCACATGGGAAGCGAAGATTCCCACCTCGCCCAGGAACAGGAACACACATCCGGTGGTGAACTTGATCTGAACAGCGAAGATCTGATCGAACATTTCGCAGTACGCGTGGCTGATGAAGATTTGGCACAAGCCGCCAGCGAAGGAAAAATTGCCGCTTTCTCTTTCAATCTCCCCAATGAAGTGCGTGAAAACGCTGAAACCATCACGCTGGCAAACATGCCGCTTGGTGCCAGGACCTCCCACGGCGATGTATCTGAAGCCGGCACGCTCGTCATTGACGGCAGCAATCAAGAAAACATTGTCATCTTGGTTGATCCAACCCAGGTCACCAGCATCGATATTTCTGTTCAGGTGGTTCTGGAACCTGTTGCCGTTCCTGATGGCGCTGAGGAAACGGCACAAACAGGGGAGGAGACTGCGGAAACTACAGCCGTTGAAAATCTGGAATTCCTTCCTGAAGAGACCGAAGAAAAAACTGCAGAAACAGAAGAAAAAGAAGACCCCGCAGAAGAAACGCCCCCAATCGGCGATCAGGTCCTACGTGGTACACCTGGCGAAGATGAACTCATCGGCGACGACGGAAATGACAAGATTATTGGTAAAGCGGGCGACGATATCCTTAACGGCGGTGCAGGCAACGACAAAATCATTGGCGGGGCAGGTGACGATACCCTTTCCGGTGGCGATGGCAACGACCGCCTGAACGCAGGTTCCGGCAATGATCAGCTAGACGGTGGTGCCGGGAACGATAAACTCGCAGGCGGCGCGGGCGATGACACGCTCGTCGGCGGTCAAGGAAACGACCGTCTGTCTGGCGGCTCTGGCGACGATGTCCTTAACGGCGGTGCAGGCAAAGATGTCCTGTCCGGTGGCAAGGGTGATGATGTTCTCAATGGCGGCGCCGGAAACGACAAGCTCCATGGTGGTGATG
>NZ_JAWLVJ010000048.1:0-6215 GCF_033100395.1 Terasakiella sediminum
AAAGGCTACGATGCAAATTCCATTCGTGAAGATATGGAAAAACGTGGTGGTTACGCCATGATTCCAATGCGGAAAAACCGCAAGGAAATCAAACCTGTTGATGATTTCGTATATGGCTTGAAAAATCAGGTCGAACGTTGTTTCAACAAACTGAAAAATGCGAGACGGGTTGCAACCCGACCTGACAGTCACCGCATCAAAGCGGGTAAGTGTCAGATCAGATCGGAACTAATTCAGTTAAGCTTTCTCGGCTTCGTTCAGGTCACATCAATTCGGGTTTGGGTAAAGCACTTTGTCAACAGAACCTAAGGAATGCGGAAACTTGATCTTTTGTGTCAACCTTTTGGGCAAGACAGAACTCCCATAAACAGCTCCAAGAATGTTGCCCGTCATATTTGGGATATTACTATTGTGGCTTCCATAATTCACTGCCATAGACAAACCATCTTCAAAACTGGCTGACTTCAATGAGCATATGATGCTGATGGCCATAGCTTCTGCAATAGGGGTGTTGTCTTGAAACTCGGGAAGTAAATTCGAAGGCAACTTATCTTTCGTTTTTGCAATGGAAAAAGCCTTCTTGAATACCTCACTCATTCTAGATTGGTTGTCTAATTCACCTTCTTTATTTGCTGTTTTTTGAAGGGTTGATGATATGGCTTCAGGCAATGTCTTAGCGCCTAATTGTGAAAGCAGAAACGCATATGCACTTGCGGAAATGCTTTCGTAATCACAGTAATGCTCCTTTTGAAATGTCCTAAATGTGTCTTCGAAAGGGTCTTGGTGCAAAACACCAATTAAACCGGCCTTAGAAATGAGAGGGTCTGGTGCTGAAGCACTTAAATGAATGCCGATTTCTCCGCCTAAAAAGCTGCCATGAGTGTACTCTTCTTTCATTCTCTCCAAGAGGGGGCGAACGGACTTTCCTGCTATCTCACTGCATAGCTTGGGGGCTTCTGAAAACAATAGCATTTCAATTTCAGCAATAGAAACCTCACCTATCCGCTCGGCTATTACACTTAATAATTCAGTGTAAGTTTTGTAGGTTTTGTTTTCGGGTATTGCGATCCATCCCATTTCCTTTTCCAGTTTACGATGAGGGAATAAGTCCTGAAATGGACTGATTGAACCGTTCCTACTTTTAATTTGTTTGAAGATGACGCCTTGTTTTACTTTATGAAGTAATTGAACGGCAATTAATGCAGCTGAGACCCTAGAATCATAGATAGCATTCTCGTTGGGTTGAGATATTGATATGATCTTTGACCAGCTGGAAATGCCTAAGAAACCAATCTCTTCGCGGTTAATGATTGCTTCAACATATTCTTCAATTTTCGTCGAATTTACTTTTCCCCAATCTTTCACGATCCATTTTGCTAAGGATAGTTTTTGTGCGGTGGAGGATTGCTGCCATTTAGCAGCTAACTCTTTCTTCAGCTTCAAGGTTTCTTCTTTGCTGGAGCACTCTTCAAAGTGAATATTAAACAAATCAGATAGTTTCCTTAGGGCGCTTGCTTCCACTTTCCAATCATAACAATATTCACTCAATTGTTTTCGAACCCAATTTTCAAAAATATCAATCATTTCTGCCTTCATAAAGTCATCCAGCATGCTATCCCCTTCATTTTACAGAAACATCTTTAAGGAGACATGTATCAGACTAGTTCTCGCAGATAAAGGGTATCCAACTACTTTATATACAATTGCTGTTTTGTTTGTTGGTCATGTAATATCAATAGCTTGTGATTATTTGGGATCAATATTGACGCTCAATATTTAGTTGTGTAGTCTTTTATAAAATTACTATTGAGAGATTGATCGTTGACAAAACGAACTGATAAGGGACTTGTGCTATTAAGTGGCGGGATTGATTCAATGGCATGCTGCCATTTTCTCAAAACACAAGGTATGGAAGTCAGTGGTTTGTTTGTAGATTTCGGGCAGGCCGCGTGTACCAATGAAAGAATTGCAGCAGAAAGAGTTTGTGACTTTCTAAACATCTCGTTTGCAGAAATAAATGTGTCTCTACCAAATCAATATGGTGCCGGAGAAGTTACAGGCCGCAATGGTTTTTTGATTTTTTCTGCACTTATGGCATTAAAGTCTGAACAAAGTTTCATCGCAACAGGTATCCATAGCGGGACTGACTATTATGATTGTTCAGTTGGCTTCTACTCACAAATGAACAAGTTAGTTCAAGAATGCTCAAATGGTGCGGTTACATATATAGCTCCATTTAAAGATTGGTATAAGGCTGGAATCGTAGAATATACCAGACAAAACCATTTACCTTTTGATTTAACGTATAGCTGCGAAGCAGGAACGGATGAACCATGCGGTCATTGTCTATCTTGCAAAGATAGAGAGGCGATGAAGTGTTAGCTCAACGAAGAAAGGTCGTTATTGGCGACGAAGAGTTTCGGACTCCTATGTTAGTGCCATCTTTTTCCAGTAAAGGCTTCCCCGAAGTTCGAAAAACGATCCAAACAATGTCTGAACATATTACTGATGAGGTTTTGGTCAGTAGTTATGATTTATATTATAAGTTCATAAAGCAGGGTAAACACATACATTTTCCTACAATGGTTTTTTTGGATAGTGGGGGGTATGAAGCGGGTATAGGTTTAGATTTTGTAGATTTGTACAAAGAAAATTACGATCCGAACGATTGGAAGGTCGATTTTCACAAAGAGGTTCTTTCTAAATGGGATTTTAATATCCCGACAGCAGTTATCAGTTATGATAACCCTAACCGCCGATCTAGTACTCAAGTTCAAATAAATAGAGCAAAAGCTCTATTTAAGAAATACCCTGAAGGCGCAAAAGAGTTCTTAATCAAAGCGACTGCAGAAAATGGCCCTTACATCAATATTGATGAGATAATTGACTGTAGATACCAATTCTCTGATTTTGATGTTTTAGGCCTTACAGATAAGGAACTGGGGCCATCGCTTTTGGTTCGCATGAAGAATATTGCGAAATTACGCAGAAGCTTGGATGAAATTGGTCTCGATATTCCAATCCATATTTTTGGGAGTCTAGACCCAATTTCATCTCCTTTATATTTTCTAGCGGGTGCCGATATTTTCGATGGATTAACCTGGCTACGTTATGCTTATTATGACGGTATGGCGGTTTACAAAGAGAATTATTGTGCATCCCAAATTAGTATTGCTCGAAAAGATGTTATAATGGAGGGGATGATTTGGATAGCAAACTATTCATATCTCCAAGATTTACAGATGGAAATGAAACGGTTCTTACTTGAAAATAGTTTTGATGTTTTTACGCACAATAAGCTGTTGTTTCAAACTTCCTACGAAGCACTTTTAGAGGAAATAGGAGAGTAAAATGGGCGGTAGTAATAATCCTTTTACCAGCTTTTCCCCTAGCCAATTGAATAAAGAGGTACAGAAAGCTGGAGCTGAGATTTCAGATGAAAAATTTCAGCCGGTTCTCAATAAGCTTCTCGGTGACGTATTAGGTAACGCAAATGCGCGTGATGCAGAAGCAACAGATGCCCGATTGCAAGAGATAAAAGATTTATTGGCGGATGCCATCGAGAATTCATATGATTTGAAATTCGGCGGTTCTGTCGCTAAACATACTTATGTCGATGGTATCAGCGATATCGATTCATTGCTTGTTCTTCGTGATCCTCAAGCTGCACAACAATCACCTGAAGATATTAAGAATAATATTTCTACTGCTTTGTCTGACGGCATACAAAATGCTGAAGTGACAACTGGCAAGCTTGCGGTAACCGTCAGGTATAATGATGGTATGGAAATTCAACTCGTTCCTGCGGTTAAACAAGACCAAGGCATCAAAGTTCAATCTTGGAATGGGGATCGGTGGTCAAGAATAAACCCAGATGGTTTTCAAAAAGCTCTGACAGCACGAAATGCTGACTGCAATGGAAAGTTGGTCCCTACCATTAAACTCGCAAAAGCCATCAATGCAACGCTTCCTGAAAAGAGTCAGTTAAGTGGCTACCATATGGAAGCATTGGGTATTGCGGCATTTAGAGATTATCAAGGCCCCAAAACTCTTGGCCGTATGGTGCCACACTTTTTTGATCAGATCAGTAAACGGGTTGTTAACCCTGTACGTGATAGTAGTGGACAGTCAGTGCATGTCGATAGCTATTTGGGCGCGAGCAACAGTTCTGAAAGAAAAGCGGTTAGCCACGTGTTTGATCGTTTGTCTAAGCGAATGAAAAACGCGACTTTATCAGGTTCAGAAGCCCAATGGAGAAGTCTATTCGACGACCTCTAAGGAACCGTTTGAATGAGTACACCGGAAATAAATAGAATAGAAAAAGTTTCTAATTTATTGGTTACTTGTCATTCAATTCTATCAAGCAGATATCTGCGTAGGGCTTTCCTTCTTAATCTGATATCAACATTGTTTTCTGCAGTGTTGGCAATTCTGATTTTTGCCCCTCAAGAGCTTCTTTCAAAAATCAATCCGACAGGTTTTGATAATACAATGTTCATGGGATGCTTAGCAGCGGTCCTGTTTCTCCTCTCTCTTGTAGAAATGAAGGTCGCATGGAAAGAAAAGGGTTCTTTCCATAAAGATGCAGCAAATGCCTATTCAAGGGTAAAATTGGAAATCCGAGCTTCTTATAGAGACGGAAAAATTGATGATGCAAAAATGCAGGATATTTCAACGAAATACAGCCTAATAGGAGAAATGCATCCTCCGGTTCCAGATGATCAATTTGTAAAATTGAAAAAGAAGCACAAATTAAAAATTGAAGTTAGTAAATATCTTGATAAAAACCCTGCCGCGAACATTTTCTTAGTGCACATTAAGTTATGGATAAGGGACAATTGCAAATGGCTATAATGAACTCTACACAAGCCGCTGATACTGAAATTGCCAATCAGTTAATGTCTCTTTACGAAAGTGCAAAACAAACCGTGGTTTCGCTTGGTTACACAGGAGAAATCCAGTGGCAGGATGCTGTTACTGGAGAAGATTTCACAGAAACAGATTTGCTTCGCGAGGCAGCTTGGGTGATTTTGTGTTCTGGCTTTAAAGAGGCCTATGTAAGAAAGGTGTTTGACTTCATCTCTCTTAGTTTTTGTGATTGGGAAAGTGCGGATTTAATTGCATCACGATCTGACCAATGTGTTGATGCAGCAATTCAGGTTTTTGGTAATAAGCGTAAAGTGAATGCAATTGCGAAATTGGCGCAGCAGGTTTCAGAACAAGGTTTCGAGAATTTTAAACGTGAAATCATTACTGAACCAATCTCAAGTCTTCAAACGATCCCATTTATTGGAAAGATCACCTCATATCATTTAGCTAAAAATTTAGGTTTCAATTTTGCCAAACCGGACCGGCATGTGTTACGGCTAGCAAATCGACATGGTTTTGCCGATGTTCAAGAGTTTTGTAATCGAATCGCAGAGTTGTCTGGTGATATTCGTAGCACTGTCGATATTGTGTTATGGCGTTATGAAGCCATAAATGCAGTGCATTAGAATGGCACATCACTGTACAGCTATTAACTATACAATGATGTGCAAAGGTTAGAAGCAGTATCTCAGAGTGAAAATTCCCTCGTTCTTTGAAGAAGGTGTTTTTCGGTTTGTTCGGCGCAAAACCTTCTTAAATTCCGAATATAACGATCTGACATTTTTGTCTTCTCGCTTTGTTCAGAAGGGGACCAATTACTCTTAATGGATTGCCCTAAACCACCACTTAGAGGCACACCAACTACTTTCTTGAACGCATCTCGCATAATGCGCTCCATTTCGGTCATATGCTGTCGATCACTGATAAAGCTGTCATGAACACTAAGAATTGGAATATTCTGATTGGAAAAGTGTTCAATGACCAACTCAGCAATATTGGAGTCCAAATTCATCAAACGAACTCCTATATCTGTGCAAAAATAGTGGACAATCTTTTTGTGTTTGTTTTTGATCGCTGACATAATCCCGCTGATAAAATGGTTTGTATACTTTCTCTGTTGGCTACCTATAGGGAAGCCATCACGGAAAGCAGCAAACACTTGAGTTTTGTTTTTTGCATTCAGCATTAGCATGATGGTCTTCTTGACAATTTCACGTGACAATTCTCTGTCTGATGGCAGAAACATGCCTGTTATATGGTAATACCCCCATTTTTAGGGGGCTTCAGAAGTAGACAGTTATGCAGCCCTTTGGATTGACTGCAGCAATTTCTGTTTTGGCGTTATG
>NZ_JAWLVJ010000050.1:0-5902 GCF_033100395.1 Terasakiella sediminum
CAAATTACGCATAGACTTCTCCTCATAAAAAGAAGTCTTGAATCACATTCTACGCAATTTGTAAATCCACTTTGTCAACAGGACCTAGGCATATTCAATATTCTATTAGGTTCATAAAAGATGCTGGCAAGGTGATAAAGATACAACCAGCAACTTCATGGGAATTACAATCAAGGTTCTTATGGGGTACCGTCGGAGGCTTCGGCCGGGGTGATAGATGTTTTGGTTAGGTCAATGCCGACCACCTGCCAGTTGCTACAACAGCAACGTTCATCTTTGATTGGGTGTTATGACGGCTCATTGCAGGTCATCACCTCTATCCTCCTTGTCTCGTGATTTTATTTTTTCACGGGACGGGGGGATAGAGGTGTATCTGGTCTATTGCAAGTCGAACTTTAATCCTCTTAACATTTGGTCCTGACGAACCAAATGAAAAAACAAAATCAACGTAAAACTCGCAGGCGAACGCCAAGAGTTTGAGTTGGTTTCCGACAAACGCAAGGCGTTTGGCGGTTCAATATTATATATCCATTTAGCGGACATTATGTCCTATTTCACGAAGTCAATTTTGACGTCAAGAAGATTCACCAAGTGAACCACTTCAACGGGATGATTTGTCCATATCTCGACATTCACGTAATCATCCCACAACGCAAACATATCCCGGCAAAACCCATCCAATTCTTTTGTATGTAATAACGTCGAAACGGATACACCTGTCATCCGGGGCAACAACTCCATCAAGTGATCCAATTGCTGTGCAGTAAGATCAATGCCAACGCAGATTTCGTATTGGTCATGGCACGGTTTTTCCCTCCGCACATAATCATTGATAGAAGTCATTTCTGCACCTCCACTTCGATCTGGCGAATGTAATGTTCCAACCAACGCACGAGCGTTTCACTACGACATTCGTGAACCAGTTCTGATAGAAAATTTTTCATAGCATCCCAAACTTCACTACTGGGATTACGATTGGTACGCCTTAGCGTCGAAAAATATGTTCGGGATCGTTGTACTTGTGCTGCCAGTTCTGACCAACTACCAATCAATTCATTAGCTACCAGAAATTTCTGGATCACCGAAAAGAGTGGTGAATTTTCATTCTGAATAATCATATCGTCATCTCCATAAGAATTTTATCGATCGAGTTATTTATCGATGATGATCTTCAATGAAGAGTGCTGTTCTTATTTTGTTCTTGACTTAGTTTTCGTAATGGAATACATATACCAGCAGTCAACAGCAGAAGTGCGACCAAATGGTCCCCTGCTGTTTTTTATTTCCAGTTGCCATTCCACATAAAAACGCTTTAGGCTTTTCATAACCCATGAAAAGCAACTTTAAAGGTTAAGTGGATGTTTCGTGTTTTTCAGTTTTTAGTCATTGCTGGGGTCTTGATCAGCACCGCCCCAGCCTTCGCCCAGATGAAAGCTGTGTCTCTCAACTATGGCATCAATTCCATTGATCTGGATGGTGATGGCAAGGCTGAACATGTAATCAAATCATGGCGAGAGAACTTCAATGCCCATGGATATCACGCATACCTGTATCTTGAAGATCGTAAATCACACCAAGGTCAAATCACATCGTCCATCACCGTATTAGCACCCGAAAAAGGATTACACAGAGACATGGCCCGTTCCAGCGAAGGTGCTGATTGCACGGTAACGGACTATATCTTGATCAAAAAAAATGATGATCAAGCACTGGAACTTCTCAAAACATCACGCCCAACAACGAATGGCTATGGCGGCAAACATATAGTCACATTCGAATTCTACAAACTAACCCGGAACGATGAAGGTATTCCGGGTGATCCGCACCGGTACTGGCAGCGGTATAAAACCATCACATCAAAACAGAAATATTGTGATGTTCATAACGCGGTGAAGGCTGAACTTCTTCAATAATCATCGCATCATTTTAGCAACCAAGGCTCCGATTTTTCGGAGCCTTTTTTTATGGAGAAATCTCATGAGTGCAACAAACGCATATGAAGGCGAAGGTAATAGTGTCATCTATGAATATTCTGACGGCAGCAAAGAAGAATGGTCCGGTGGTACACGGGCATGGCGGAATAATAATCCGGGGAACATCCGTGCCGGTGGTTATGTAAATGGTCGGGGTGCCATTGGCAGTGCCGGTGGTTTTGGTGTCTTCCCGGATTACGACACCGGGTATGACGCATTAACCACCCTAATTGGGAGCCGTAATTATCGGAATAAAACGCTGGGCCAAGCTATATCACGCTACGCACCGTCCTCGGAAAATGATACGGATTCATACATTAGTCATGTCGAAGAAGCGACGGGTTATGATCGTGACACGCCGATGCAGAACATTATCGATAACGGCGATCTTTCATCTGTTGCAGACGCTATTGAAGACCACGAAGGGTATTCAGAAGGCGGCGTAAATGAAATCGACGATGATGAAGACGAAAGCGATGCAGAATCACAAAACGCCGATGATGAAGAAAAACCGGAAACCGAAGAACCATCCGAAGCCGCCAAGGAAGTCAGCGAAGCCACAGCCGATACATCAAATGATTTTCTGTTCAAGTCTGTCGAAGATTTGACCGAAGGTGAAGTCAAAGACCTGATGGTCAAACGCAACAATTCACAGAATGACAAACCATTATTTGATGAACTCGTTGCGAAAGAGCGGAAGTGGTTCTCAACCCGTTATGGTGATGATCCTGTCAAGTTTGATGAAACTGGCAAGATGATCCAACCAGTTGCGAAAAACCCGGCACCGAAAGAACCCAAGCCGTTGACGATCCCCGGCGGTCAAACCATGGCTAACGCCATCAAAGCCGTGACTGCCCAACTGAACAAATCATCAGATAATAAAGTTGATGCCATTCGCGGTCTGCAAACCGGGATCAACCGTACCAAACAGAAAACCGAAGTGCCATTGAAAGTTGATGGTATGTTTGGTCCGAAATCAGCAAATGATTTGAAAAAGGCCATCGCTGCCCTTGGTCCCACGAAAGTTGGCGAAGCCAATGCACTGGGGCAATTTCAGCATAAAGCTGATAAGGCCAAGAAATCCGGTGACGCAAATAATTTGATTGCGGATGCCACAACGACCTTCGAGCCATTATTGCCATCGAAAAAAGGCCAGAAAGAAAATCCACTTGGTTTGGCCTTGCAAACCGCAATCAATGAAACCAACAAAGATGATGACCAAATTCCACAATTGAAAGAAGATGGTATCATTGGCCCCATCACAGAAGATGTTTTCGGCATGACGGTGAAGAAAAAAGATACCGAAGACCTGACCGATAACTTCGGTTACTTCCTCGGTTTTGCCTGACAAAAGCGTTCAATGGGCTGTATGCCACACATGCAGCCCATTACCTACGCCAGATCAATGTCACTTGTAAAAACACGGCTCATGGTCTCGGCCTGCGTATTCACAGCCAGAATATCACCATCACCAATTTCGACGTTTACATCATCGAGAATAGCACTAACACCATGATTGGATAGCTTCACCCAACCACAGTCAACAACGCTGTAAATGGCATCCTGTGGGCTTGTAGATGCGACGACGACCTTCCCGGTTGCCATGATACCATATGGGCCATCACAGTGTTGCTGAACGCTGATGTCGAGAAACTCGACCTTGTAGTTGTCGATGCTCAGGCACGGCTGTGCGAATTCATTAGGCATGTATCCGGGCGGAAGTGATGCTGTAACTGAAAACGGGATGATGTAAACTTTTTTGGCTTTCATGCGACCAAACCTCGACCAGTTCCATAGTCAGTGGATGAAACTTCGGCGGTTTCTAAATCCACGGCTATTACATTACCATCCAGCATGATCTCAACATCCAAAAGGACACGACTGCATTCAGGCCCAAATACCGATACCACCGGGCATTCATCGACTTTCTCAAGGGCAGCAGCCAATGACTGCCCAAACACGGCGAGAATTCCACGACCACAAATGAATGCGGATTGCAGGCCATCGTCGAGGTCTTTGATACAATGCTCGTAAGATGGGTTGCCGAGCACATAATCACCGACTTTCATACTAAGACAATCAACTTCCAACGGCCCTGCTGTTGGCATCGTATTGCCCCGGATACAAATCGGTCCGGCATACAAGAATTCATCTGATGTATATATCGTATCCGTAATCGCAAAATCGCACAGTCGCATGGTCACCTCCATTGCTTAATGGTGGTATTTAGTCAAATTTCCCCAAATTATTTTCTACATAGAAAGGCTCTTCATTGATGCCGTCTTCATTGAATTCCGTATATCGCACTAAGATAGCTATGTTGCCTCCAAATGCTTTCGTATCGAACTGGGTAATTGTTTCTTCACGGATCAAAGATGATAAATTGAGATTGTCCAGAATTCCAAACTTCTCAACTAACACTTTCAAATTTTCACCATTTTTTGTAAGGCAGTTGTAGAAGATCAGGCCCAGTTCACTTTCCGTAATATTGGCACGAAGCAACCTTACATATTTCGTGCATTTCTCTACTTCACAATCCTCGTCGATCAATCTCAATGTGTTGTATAACACTCGGAAGTAATGCCCGAATTGATACGAGTTTTCCTGATAATACTGGTGAATTTTCGCAGCTTCATACTTTCCCAGAAGTATTCTGTAATCATAATCGGGTTTAAGGTTATCGTGAATCCCATATCTGTACAGAAAGTTGTCAAACTCACATGCCCACTCATCGGTATTATGATCCAATCCATCTCGGTTTTCAAAATCGCCATCTAGATCAATATCTTTGATATTTTCCAACATGGCATTAAACGCATGGTGACCATGAAGTACGTTGTTTGTTCGAGGAGCCTGATTAATAAAATCAGAGTTTAGCATCGGAGGTTCCCAGATTTCATACGAAGCATCATCAACTGCTTCGGATAACATCTTCATCAGATTGAAAAATGTATTATCGAAATTCTGCTGCTCAAATGCTGATGCTGACCGTCGCAACTCTTCACGGGTATATTGTAGCTCCTTGCTCTGCATGAAAATCGTGTACAGCAATCCGAGAAACGTCAAGAACGCGAAGATTGGGTTGAGAGTACCACCAACAAAATCACCGAATGTGCCATAGGCTTCCGCATTACCAATATCAATAAATGGCTCGCCATCCATTAGCTCGTAGCTGACCAGAGCCTGCCAGAAGATCAGGGCACCAAATGAAATTCCCGTAACAAATAACCCGACCATTATCAATTTGGTGTTTCGTACACCATTGTCGTTCTTAGACATCAACAACCTCAATAAGAATGGATTTCAACACCACAACCTATGAGGGATTTCAAATCATCCAATTCTGGATTTCATTGTGCATTCCATCCGGGCTTTGTAGCACAATTTCGTAACACAATGGTGCTTTTACTTCCGCCAAAAACGTCATAAAACCAATAATAACAATGATTTATTAACAAGTCCCTCTCTGTCCGCCAGAATTATAGAAAAACCGCGCCTTTGAGCGCGGTTTTTCATTTCTACCCACCACACTACCCACCAGCGAGCTATTGTTAAGGTGGGGTGATAAGGTGGCAATGTGAAATATTTTCACATCCACCCCTTGCGATAGATTCCAAAAAACGTTCGCAGTGAAATTGGCTATGACGATGAACCTCGGGACGTCTATATCAGCCATTACCGAGCTGTCTACACCGATCCCGAACTGCCAACTAGCTGGATGGTCCTTGAAGCCTTAAGTTTTGGCAAGGTGTCTAAGTTATTTACGTACCTCAAAACAGAAGACAAACGGGTTATTGCTTCGGCCTTTAATCTAAAACATCCATTTTTCAAGTCATGAAATTCCGGGGACAGCCACGAATGGCACTAAGTTAAGGCGTTTTTGGGTTTGTATTTGGTTCGGTGAAGGCACTCAATCATTTCATGTCTCG
>NZ_JAWLVJ010000051.1:0-5464 GCF_033100395.1 Terasakiella sediminum
AGAAGCATGGATACTGGTATCCTCAATTAGAATGATGACGAGACGGCTGGCAAGATACTGTTTTAAAAAGTGAAGTTTCGAGTCAGACTCTAAGGCTGATCGTACAAACAAATCGGCATCTTTTTTTTACATAATCATTACTCCAGATGGCACAAGACTTTTAATCCCCCCCCCAAAAAAAAATGGCACCCACTCATTTATAGTGTAACATGTGCTCAAATTTAATACTCAGGGGATAGAGATGAAAATCTTAAAGAAAATGCTTTGCTTGTACACAGCAACAGCAATGTGCTTTACACCTGTCGCGCTACAAGCCGCAACATCAAAGGGGCCCTTACATATCGGACATGCAACATCTGTTATTGAAAACGTAACAGGCGAGGTTTCCGGTCAGCCAAAACGTACATTGATCAAAGCCGATAGAATTTTCTTCAAGGAAAATGTAATTACCGCCAATGGTGCAACACTGGTTGTCCAATTCCGTGACGGCTCCACCTTTGAGCTCGGCCCAGACGGTATCATGACCCTAGATGAAATGGTCTTTAACCCCTATGAAGGCACCTCAGATAAAGTGATTTCCCTCATTCAGGGGAGCTTCAGGTATATTTCAGGGTTCACCTCTAAAAATTCAAACGTGACCCTGAATACAACGGTTGCAACAATTGGCATTCGTGGTTCTGCGGGATCAGGTATTGTCCAACCTGGTCAACCCATCTTTATCAGTATGGCCGATGGCGTTGCCACGGTCAGTAACGACGAAGGTGAAGTCAGCGTTGAGCCTGGAGAATCCACAGCAGTTGCTGAGGGCGAGCCGCCTATCACACCAGAAAATATCCCTGTTGAAGTCTCAGCACAGGCTATGGCTGTCGTGTCCAATACTTTAGGTAATGCCCCGGCAACGGTTGAGCTTTCAGCTGAACAAAAAGCTGCGGACGCCGCTGCAAACGCTATTCCTCTGGCGGTACAACAAGCTACCGCTGCTGCAGTTATTGCGCCACCAGCCCTGACACCCGTTGCACCGGCTGCAGATGCAGCACCGGCAGTTCCTCTGCTGGCAGAAGCAGCAAGCGTGGGCCTTCTTTCAGCTGCTGCCGCAACAGAAGCACCATCTGCTGAACAACAGGCATTTCTGACAAAGGCAGCTGCTGAAATTCCAAATGCTGCAGCCGTTGTAGAATCCATTGTTGCACAAGATCAGGCACAGCATGCGGCGAACACTCAAGCCGGTACCGCAGAAGTCGTTTCAGGTGCGACTGCGAATGTCGCATCCGTTGAACTCGTTCAAACCTTGGTCCAGTCTGCAATTGCCGCCAACCCTGAAGCAGCCCAGGCAGTTGCCGCAGCCATCGTGGAAGGCAGTGCTGAAAACGAGGCCATTACCGATACAGCTGCACTTGTAGAGGCTGCTGCCCAAGGGGCTGTTGAGGCAGCCGTTGAAACGGGGGCTGATATCAGCGCCGTTACTCAAGCTGTTACCGAAGGAATTGTTCAAGGTGCTGTAGAAGCCAGCCTTGATGTTGGTGATGCAGTTCAAGCCGCATCATCAGGCATGGTAACTGCCAGTGCTGAAGCTGGTGTTGACGTCGCCGTTGTTGCAGAAGCCGTCGCCCAAGGGGCTGTTGAAGGCGCAGCTGAAGCTGATATTGAGGTCACGGAAGTTACCACAGCGGTCTTGGAAGGTGCCACAGAAGCTGCCGCAGAAACAGGTAGTGATATTGAAGCCATTACAGACGCCACTCAGGAAGGTGCATTAGAAGGTGCAACTGAATCCGGGCTGGATACAGAGTCCGTGACCGTAACAGAACCGGATGGTCCTACTGATACGGTGGATGAACCTGTATTCGATATCGAAGAAGATACTGTTGCAGATGACGAACCAATTACTGAACCGGAACCGAACGCCAGTCCAAACTAAACGCATTTCTAAAATGCACTTAAAAGGGCGGATACTGTTTCCGCCCTTTTTGTTATGGATATTTGATCACCCTATAACGGAGGTTATCGGGTGTTGACTTAACGAACAGCTAAATCATTCAGTTCAGTACGATTCTCGCCTTCCCTCGACATCGGAAAAGGTTTCAATTCAATGCTTTTTTTGAACTCTTCGGAAACTGCATTCAAGTCAATAATATCCACGTTCCAAGGGAGATCACTCTCCTCAAAATCATGAGCTAAATTCGCAAAAATACTCAAAGGAATTTTTGCCCCCGAACTATCTCGCAATGCGAGATCCAAATCCGAAAATTCTTTAGCGCCACCATTAGCTCGGCTACCAAAAACCCAAACACTGACCACAGGAGTTAAATGGCGCAATAGTACATTGCGTACCATATCGATATATCGCTCAGAAAGATTTTCCACTTATCCCGCTCCACCGCTAATACGTATCAAGAGGAACTTCGCCTCTTCATAAAAGTCGGGAACAATTTCCAGAACTTCTTTTGCTTTATCTTCATCGTAAGTGTGACTTACCGTACCTCGCGCCGTCCTATAAAGCTTCCAACGCTCCCAGTCAGACCTGAGTAGACCTTTTTCACACCCCAATCGAATCAACCCTTGAAAAGCTAATCCATCAATTTCTGAAGGGTTTGCTGAAATACTTTCCAAATAGCGTTTCAGCATCCTGTGAGAAATTTCATATGTGTATTCAAACCTTTGAATCACGGCATCTCTCACAAAAACATTATCAGGGCACCTTCTTCGTTCATCCAGGCCTTCCTTCAATGATTTCAAAGCTTTTTCAAACGATGTTACGATTAACATTTCCACCTACACTAAAATACGCCATCTCGTTCCAGCCACGAAGTTAAGAAGATTTCATCAAACACTCCTCCCAAATACCTGTAGCTCTACATCCCAAACAATATAGCTTAGCAAGCATTGCCCCTATCTACTTAGCTAACCTTTTCAAGGCTTCTGCATCTTTTGTCATCACTCGTCGAGCGGCATCCATCGTTTTGTCCAATTTTGAGTTATATGGCACAATGTTTGACAAATCAGTATCATGAGCGACTGACACATCATATCGGGTCTGTAGACGCTGCCAAAATTCCACGGTTATTCCAAAAAACTTAGACAACCTCATCGCCGAATCAACAATTATAGCGCTCTCACCGTTCAATACAGCTGTCATTCGGTTGACCGGAACATGCAATTCCTTGGCAAGTCTGTAAACTGACAACTTTAATCGCTTCAGAAAGTCTTCCATAATGATTTCACCGGGGTGTATTGGTACTCAGCGCAGATATCCGAAAAATAAATTTGTCCGAAGTCTCTCGTATTATAATCTCTTGCGTCATATCATTAACTCAGCGGTAGTCTAGGGTCAGGACCTATTAATTCAATATTATATACGTCATCATTTTTCCATTCGAAGCAAACATTGGTTATTCACCCAGAATGAGCTCTAACTATCTTCCAGCTCCGTGTTCAAATTAGATTGCTTCTCAGAAGTTGGCTTGTGCGATATTTCCCTCAATCCAAACAGAAAAGCTTCTTTCACTTAAACTGCCTTGCGCAAGACGTAAAAACATATCAAGGCATGCACCATCATCTGCTTCTAAGGTAAATCCATTTAAGGTTAAAAATAATTCCGTCACCACCAACGAGATCCTTTTGTTGCCATCAAAAAATGGATGATTGCGGGTAATCCCGTAGCCATAGGCCGCTGCCACTGTTGAGATTTCGCCTCCTTCATAATTATCACGATTAATTGGCCGCATAAGAGCTGAATCAAGTAGACCTTCGTCACGTAATCCCGGCTGCCCTCCATGTTCCAATATTTGCTCGTCATGTAAAGCAAGAACGACCGTTTTTTTCACCCATATATAAGGCATTATTTTGCTAATTCTCGTAAAACGTTACGTCGTCCCTTCATGATTTTTCGAGCGGCATCCATTTGCTCTTCAAATTCTGGATCATACGGGGTCAACGTTATCCCCCTTTCTGTTTCGATCACATATAAGCTGTCTCCTCTCTCAACATGAAGTTTTGAAAGGATTTCTTTTGGCAAAGTGACACCTGTTGAATTCCCAACAGCCTTTAGCTTTAAGACAGTCATAATATACCTCCTTTACAACCAAATCAGTATTACATATGTAATAACATTTAACAAGTTCTGCACATTTTTAAAAAGGAAAGGACATACCTGCCAAGTTCAAAAATTCAATAAATCTGATTATGTTCGCAGTCCGGCATAAGGGGTAACGATTTTTATGAATTCAGATAGGTTATCACGCCTAGATATACGTAAGTCATAATCATTTTGCAGGTTGAGCCAGAACCCAGAACTCATATCAAAAAAAAGACCAAAGCGAAGAGACATATCTGCTGTAATCGCCCGCTTCCCATCGATAATATTTTTTATTGCAGCTCGATCAACGCCTATTGCCTTTGCAAAGGCTCCTGGCTTAATATTCAGATCGTTAAGAAAGTCTTCTTTTAGCATAACCCCGGGGTGCTCTATATCAATTAATATTTCATCCATTTCTGCCTCCTCTTAATGGTAATCTATGAGCGATACTTCGTGAGCTTCGTTATCAATCCATTTGAAAATAATACGCCATTGTTTATCAACCCAAATCGCATAAAAATCACGTAGTTTCCCCTCTTTCTTTTCCAGTTTATTGGATGGAGGAATACGTAAATCATCTATCCTATTTGCAGCATGAATATAACGCAGGCGTCTTAATACTTTTTTTTGTAAATCAGCATCAATTCTTTTGATTCGCTGGCCATTAAAAATTTGCTCGGTACACTTATCAGAAAAGCTTTTAATCATGTCAGTAGTGTAATGGGTAACAACAGACACTGTCAATCATTTGTTGTTTACAACACAACAGGCTTATCACTAAGGTGAGTGTTTATTTGTAGAGCCGACATACTTATAGTGATACATAGGCGATAAGGGTGATTATCGGGTGTTGGGGTTGATGCACATTTTTGCACTAACCAACTGATTTATAATCAATAATAATCTTTGGCTTTGTTTTGTCATTTTTGCAATGCATCATAATTTCTTAAGAGCTTTATCCCGCCTGTTTACTGCTGATTTTTCATAACGCATCAATCGCTTCAAATCACTCGCTACCAAAAAGCCAATCCTGATTTTCTTTTCATTATCATTCTTAAACGGAGGCAAGACAATATCTGGGTTACACCTCCAAATCCTATTGAAGTATTGATGCACCAAATGCTCTTTACCATAAAACCTTCCACGACTTTCAATTTCTTTTCTTAAAGGTGCTGAAGCCCATAGGCTCTGTTTATGCGCTCGAATTAAACCCAATTGAATTTGCGCCTCAGCAGCTTGCCAAGCATATTCTTCAATATCTGCCTTATCACTCAAGCGTATGAATTCTTTGGCCAACTCTCTAATACCAAAACCCAAATGCTATGACCTATGAGCCCAATCTCTCATTCCGATGGACATAATTTTCCATGGCTGGTCACACAACAGGTTCCA
>NZ_JAWLVJ010000052.1:0-5188 GCF_033100395.1 Terasakiella sediminum
TCAAATTACGCATAGACTTCTCCTCATAAAAAGAAGTCTTGAATCACATTCTACGCAATTTGTAAATCCACTTTGTCAACAGGACCTAAGACATGCGTAAATCAGACCAAAACAGAACTCGTTTATTCGACATCAATTCCAGAAAACTCTTAAATGGTGCAATAGATCAACATCGAAGACTTCTCCCAGTTCGTATCGATCTACGGTTTCAGAAGGGGTATATCCATGATGGTCAAAATAAAGAAATTTCAAAATTTCATAAGAATATTTGTCAACATTATCGGGACCAAGGGATTCGTGCCTATTATCACACAGTTCGCGAACAAGTAACCAGCAATAACCCTCATTATCACGTTATGTTATTTTTGGATGGGGACAAGGTGCGTTCAGTGCGTCATGTTCAGAAACAATGTTGTAAAATCTGGAATGGTATCGTTGGGTACAATATGGAGGGCTTGGTTAATTACTGTACGCCTAAACCGGAATATCAGAATTACCCCTTGCGAATGATATATCGCCCTTCCTCCAAGGCCACAGGAGAAGAGCTTGAAAGGCAAACTACGAAATTTGAAAAAGCCAAAGAAATTGTCGAGCAACACGCATCATATTTGAATAAAGAAGCAGGAAAGGGAAGGGCTCCCCACAGAGTACGTGAGGTATTTACCTCTCAGATCAAGAAAACTTGAACTTATCTACTTTTGGGCAGGTCAGAACCTGAGCGGACCTTATGTAAGACCTCAGCCTGACCAAGGGCAATCTCAAGGTCTTCATCACCTAAAGACTGGGACAGGAGGCGCAGTTTTGCCTCTTGTTCTATCCTTTGTCGGGTTAGGCCTGTCCGTTCTTCTTCGAAAAACTCAGCAAGAGGAATATTCATGGAACGGGCCAATCGTTCCAGAGTTTCCAGAGACGGTAAACTTCGCCCTCTTTCAATGTTTGAGATGGCTTCAGGTGTGCGTTCTACTTCAGTCGCGACCTGTTCCTGAGTCAGGTTACGTAACTGCCGGAATGCTCTAATCCGAGCTCCTAAACTATGCTTCAAGTCCATTGCCATAGCCTGAATTCTAATTCGTGAAATGGCTATTGACTATGAAGTGAACTTCGTAAATTATTAAAAATAATAATGCAAAATTATTTTTCCTGAAAAGGTTGTCTTGCATCTGAAATGAAAAAAATCATTTATCTGTCAAAATCTGGGGGGATGAGGTTTTATGATCATTTCAAATGCATTTTAAAATGTAATTAATTATTTAATTGCAATTTAAATAATGAATGTCAAAAGTAGCGTTATATAGATTTTTAAAATTTAAGGTTATTTATGCCGTCAAAAAAGAGTGAAGCATTACCGGGTGATAAGTTGTTGATTGTATATCAACTTCTTACTGGTGATGGACGACGTCATTTCCAAGCTGATATTGCGGAAAAGCTGGAATGTTCACCACAAACAGTTAGTCGTTTGATTGATAAAATTGAACCTCATTTGGGGAAAGATGCCTATGTTGAAAAAGGCCTCGATGGAAAAAAACGCTTCTATCAGCTTAAAACCAGCAGCGAGAAGCGAAGCCTTGGGTTTTCTTTTGAAGAACTACATTTCCTTTCAACATTTCGCGACATAGCTTCATCATCGTTGCCCGAAAAAGCTCTTAAACGTATGGACGATACGCTAACGTTTCTTGCTTTAACCTTGGGGGAACGCAGTGCACAGGACATCCCAATTGGTTTTAGAAGTAAAGGGTATATTGAATACACTCCACACTTTGAAACAATAGCCAGTTTGCGTAAAGCCATTCGGACACGTCAGGCTTGCAAGGTAATTTATAAGGCAAACGGGCGCAAGAAAGCCTCTGAGTACAGGTATGCAGCGGGCCGTATTCTTGTGATGAACGGCTCAATGTATGTGCTGGGTTACACGCTGGGCGCTGGATCACTTGTAAGAGAGCGACCAACCACATTTTCAATCCATCGAATTTCTGAAATCGAACTTACTGGTGAGCGTTTTACCTTTAATGCTGCCGAGGGTGACGCATGTCACTTTGGTCTTGATTGGCACCCGCCTAAAAGGATGCACGTCCATATTGCGCCGCAAGCGGCGGATTATGTGCAAGACCGCATCTGGAGTGAGGATCAAGAAATTGATGAACACGATGATGGAAGTTTGACGCTGGCCGTGACGACAACCAGCGAAAGAGAATTGAATGCCTGGGTGATGAGTTTTGGAGACCTCGCTCATATTGTTAAATCACAGCGTTAAGACAAAGGGAAATCGATGTCAGGACAACAAGAGTTTAAAACGATCTCATTTGACGACAAGGAAGCAATTGTTGAAGCAATTAAGGAACACCAAAGTTTTGAGATTGGTGCCTGTCAAAAAAGAATGTCAGAAGCAATTCTGTTTGTAGAGCGTACAATTGGAGCTGAGGGGATGACATCTCGGGTCTATACCAAAGGTCGTGCGGCGGCGATATTATTGCCCCATATTGTCAGTGTGGCAACTGCAACAGCTATAGCAGCACATAACCTTATAACTTTAAATCCGGACTATGAGGTTCTTAAACGACCAATCAATGGTGTTTTACGTTTAATTTACGTTAAAGATGATCCAACCTTAAAGGATCGTGCCGCCAATACTTATGAAAAGGCAAAATCCAGAACTGCACAAACTTTAGACGCATTTGCTAACGCATGTCACAATTTATCAGAAGGATTGAAGACGTCTTCCAAAGAGAATGTATCTGCTGAGGGGAATGTGTCTGAACATACTCAGGCTGCCAATATCCTGACACTGCAAAACCATCTCGCAAAGGCTAGGGAAGTCTTTGAAGAGCAAAATAAGACAAATGAATTTATTGTGTGCCTTTATGCTGTTGGCGTGTCTATTGCGTCCTGTGATGGGAACTTTGATGACGATGAAAAAGACGCTCTGAAAAAACACATTCTAGGGTTATCTGCAGTAAAACTTCCCACAAAAATTGAAAATGCTCTTAATCAAATAACACAACATCAGCCAACATTTGATGAAGCAATGATTTATGTGGAGAAACTAGGCCCTTCTTCATGGCCCGTCATTGATGATCTTTTAACGGCTATCAGTGGTGCAGATGGCTATGTATCCGAAGAAGAAACGACCTATTTGGCACAATGGGAAGAATTCAAGAAAGAGTCTGAAAAGAGCAATGTTGCCTGAGAGTTAAGCTCAGGAGGTGCTTATCGGCATTATGAAGAAAATGATGAAATTAACTCCTATGATCGGAGAATGACCACATGGATTATTCAAAAACACCGCAAGAAGAAAAGAAAACTTTGCCTGAGAATGTAACGCATTTGAAGGATGTAAAGAAAAGTCCTGAGAGGATCCTATCTGACGTTTCCCTCCGTTTTGAAGAAGCGGGTCAAGTTGATAGAGATATTGAAACAATTCTCAGTGAAATTGAAGGCCAGTTAAATTCTGAGAAAATTGATGCCCTCATTGAGTCTTGTCAACGAAACTGCCTTGGGGCGGTTGTCCGCCCGTTTGGTATAGCGCGTGTATTATTTGAAGACAAAGATGGCGGAAACGTTGATACGATCCACAATGCCAGAAAAGGGGTCTATGCAACAGATAAAGAAAAGAACACTTATGCAAAAAGAGGAGAATATGATGATAAAACGAAACCTCATAAAGAAACCGTAAAAAATATTGTTCATTCGGATGACGCATACAAAGAAACTAATAAAAAATATTCTGAAGCCCGCCAAAACGGTGGAGTGAAAGATGCATATGCAGATGCGACTAGAACAAGTCGCGATGCAGTTGATCTCGATCACATCATATCTGCTAAACAAACACATGATGACCCCGCCAGAGTTTTAGCAGAAAAGACCACTCAAGAATCTGCCAATATCCATGAAAACCTTGTTCCAACGGCAGCATCTATAAATCGCTCAAAAAAAGCAAAATCTCCTGAAGATTTTGCGAGATGGCTTGAAAAAAATGCAGCTAAACGAAAAGCTCGAATTGACGAATTAAGTTCTCGTGATGAACTATCAGATAAAGAGAAAAAGGAATTAACTAAGCTTAAAACGTTAGACGAAACTGACCCCGAAGCAATTCGAGCGCATGGGGAAAATGCTAAATCTGCTCAAGATAGAGCTTACAACATGGCTTATTATACTAGCGGAAAGTTCATCAAGAACGCTGCTTATACGAGTGCGAAAGACGGCGGTAAAATGGCTTTACAGCAAGCACTCGGGGGTTTGATGGAAGAATTTATCCGCGCCACCTTTGTTGAAGTTAAAGACGTATGGAAAAACGGCTTCAAAGGATCGGTAGATGACAAGTTTCTTGCTGTTCTGAAAACTCGGCTAAAACGTGTCGCAGAACGTGTCCAAAGTAAATGGAAGGATGCAGCTTACGCACTAAAAGACGGCTTTATAAGTGGTTTCTTTTCTAATCTTATCACCGTTCTGATTAATGCTTTTGCAACGACAGCAGCAAGACTTGTCCGAATGATCAGAGAGGGCGTCATGTCCCTTTATCGAGCCGTAAAAACATTAGTCTTTCCTGAAAAGGGGATGACGCTAGCTGAAGCTGCCGACGCTGCATTGAAAATTCTAGCATCCGGTTTGGTGACTGCCGGGGGCATTGCCATTGAGGAAGCGATTTCATCTTACCTTGCTCCATTAGGGCCACTTGCTGATTATGTCTCGATTATTGCTGTTGGTCTCATAACAGGGGTTAGCGTTGCTGGTGTTGTCTATCTTCTTGATGAAATCGACCTGTTTAACGTTCAGGCTAAAAATAAGCAGAAGCAAATTTCAGATAGGCTCTCTGAAGTCGTTCACCTGAAATACGAACAGGGACTGGAAGATGCAAAATTTTTTGATGGTCCCGAATCACTTCATCTTACGTGATGATTTTCTAACATACGCCACAAAGGAGGTGTGTCATGTACCGTTTTGTTGGATTTGTCGTAGTAACTGGTTTTGCGGTCTATGGGGTGACGCAATTTTGTCGTCGCCATGTCGTTAGCCATAAACTGGATTAGTTTTGTCTTATTTTGGAGAGGGAATAATGTGTTTTAAGAAGGTTTCCATACTTTTCTCTATTGTGATGTGCTTTTGGACCCGCTGCACTAAAGTGGAGGATACTTTACTCTGTCATGCAGCCTTCATTTCAAACTTCATAGGGCTGATGTTGCCCAAGTATGAA
>NZ_JAWLVJ010000053.1:0-4964 GCF_033100395.1 Terasakiella sediminum
TATGACAAAACGATGTTAAGCTTTCTCGGCTTCGTTCAGGTCACATCAATTCGGGTTTGGGTAAAGCACTTTGTCAACAGAACCTAAACATTATCTTGACCCAGAGAACTGGATTTTGCCAAGCAATAAGGAAGCAGCAGAACACTATCAAAATGACTGGAGAGGCAAAGAAGGAAACATAAAATCACTCATGCAGTTTCGGCGACACCTGTCCCCCCTAGATGTCTATTGTTATTTGAAAGACCGTTTTGGTTCTCCAAATGGGATGTTTAATATTCTCAAATCTCCTACGAGCGACAATCTGATCCACTGGGATTTTTTACTAAAATGTGAAGATGTGTTTATTTGCATTATGGGCAAGCACAGATCACTGGAAATTTTGGTTAACGGTAATTTGAATAAGGAGGAGTGGCAAACACTCGTAGAAAATTTTCGCCAAGGCTTTTCCAGCCATGCGAAAGGGAAAAGTGAAGAAAAAAATAAGCTTGAAGAATGGGCAGTTTTTATCAACAGATACTCTGAATTATGTTCAGAAGCTGAAATCCATCACGATATAATTTCTGACCTACAAAACTATCAGTATGTTAGTCCTGTGATATCTGATGAGGTAGAGAAATGGCAAAAAAAACAAGAAGAAGTAACAGACCAATTTCGTAAGCTACAACAAGCCAGTCTGTCCCTAAAAATGCTAACACCAATCATTTTAGAAGCATTTATTAATTTTCTTATATTAACTACATGCAAAAAAGAAATTCGCGAGCACAAGCCAACCTATGAAGCGAGGATAAAAGAAAAGCTCCACATCAAGGTTCCCTCCCTTCATTTAACCTGTGACTATTTCGCCAAGGCGATTGATACCAATGTTGAAGAATACAAACATTTCAAACGAATTATGGACAATCGAAATTGGTTTTTTCACGGGAATGCTGACCCAAGGAAGGATTGCTTGGAAAAAGTTTACTTTGAAAGGAATACACCCATATTTAAGAACGGTGGTGATGTTTTTGAACATTTCTTCAGTGCCCTAATAGAAATGATACAACCTAAAAAAATACTGGACGATTACATTCATGCACATGAGTTTATTCTTTATGTAATTGAATGTTTGGACCCAAAATACAAGGACGAATTCTGGATGATGTTGAAAGTTTCAACGTTGGGATTTAATACTAAAAGTGAAAGATTCGGTATCCTATTTCCTGATTATCTTGTTTCTTCGTTCCTTCCAGGTACACCTACAGATATCGGGTTGTTTGACAAAAAAGAATGACAAAAAAGTACTCAAATGCAATTCAAAGAATTTAGGGACGCACACCTAATTAAATTTCGTGTATGTCCCCGATACCTCATTCAAAGAAACTCACCAAGCCAGAAATAGAAAAAGCCAAAAACCATCATGAGGCAAAAATAAATAAAACTGGAAATTTTATCTTCCCAAGTCCCTTCGCCAGAATTTTCTTTAGAAATCCAGATTGATTTATTCAATGAATGAACCAGCTTGACCGAAAAGAACAATAATAGGCCAAAAATGAAAAACCGAAGTTGAAATTTTGCGGGATTATACCCAAGAAAGAATTCTATCGGGAAGAAAAAGATAAGACTAATCAGTAGTGCAACAATATACTGCCACCATTCAGGTTTCTTCCTTTTATATACCGCACCACACTCCAGACATTTCTTATAACCTCGCCGAATTTTTGCGTTACAAAGCCCACAATTCATCATATTTTATCTTTCTTTTTTTGAGTACTGATGCACAAGGCACGCGCCAACTAAATCCCCTGCCCATCCACATACCCCGTCGGCGCTTGGTTCCATTTTGTCAGGTAGGAGCGGCGGGCGCGGTGTTTTGTGGTGACGTTGACGCGCTCGGAGAATTGGACGTAGGCGAGCCAGAAGAGGAGCCAGCCGATACCGATTAAATCGCTGCCACTAAATCCTTCTGACAGGCCGAGCAAAGCCAGAAGCAGAATAATCACAGACATAATTGTATAGCTCATCTGGAAATAGCGACTTTTCTTGATCAGGAACCAAAGCGGGGTCCAGACAAGCAGGAGGAAAAACAACGACGCACCAACGACAAAGGCCAGATCATCCGAGAAATCCTGCCCCCAAAAAACCATGGCCAATTCAGCAAGCGGGCCCCAAACCAACTGAAAAACAAAGAACGCAAGCCAGCCATAAATCCCATAGAGCGGATGTTCTTTGGCTTGTTTTTCATCCAACAAGATCCATTCCCCGGTCAGGGTCTGGATGTTTTTGTATCCGATGGTCTTTGAAGGCTTGTGCGGGTAAAGCTGCTCATCAATTTTTTCCAAATCAACGGCTGAACCGATCAGAGAATAGCATTCCCTATAGTGCATCTTGTCTGTTTTTTCATCCCGATATACCTCTAGAATACGGATATCCTCGAAGTCACCTTCGTTTACAAGTGCATCAGCCGCCGCACGCACATGGGCGTAACTGTCACCTTCTGTGAAGACCTGCTGTGTTTTCCACGTCCCATTTTGTCGGGCCTGTATTCTGTAGGTTTCAGTCATCACATACTTCTATAAGCCATTCAAAGAAAACGAACATGCACAAAGCTAGCTTTACTCAACCCTTCGCGCAAGCTCTGTCTGACACACCCATTCAGATTGGTCACCTTGGAGCTACAATAAGACTCATAAAACAATTTTCTCCAGAAACTGGCGGATTTCATCCAGCACTAAATCGCACTGTTCCTTATGGGGCACGTGACCACAGCCGGGCAGCAGTCGCAAATGGCATTCCCCGCTTGTCAAGTTGGCATATCGATTGGGGTGAGCGGATGATCCATATTCATCCTTTTCCCCATGAATGATCAGACTGGGACAGGTGATCTTCGGCAAATATGCATCCAGATTCCAATCTTTGAATTCATCCGCCTGCCAGGTCCTGATCCAGGCATCCAGTACCCATCGGGTTTTGTCCCCATGGTATTTGATCAGACGATTAAGCTGTTGTTCCTGTTTGAAGAACACCTCCGCATCGCGAATACCAGCCAACGTCAAATCTTCCACAAAAGCCTGGGCAGCTTCGGTCATCAGTGCAGCACAGCGATCAGGAAATTGCGCTGCAACGGCTGCTGCCATCCCACCGCCCACGCTGTGACCCAAAACCATAAAGCGATCAATCTCCATAGCTTCCAGCATTGCTTTAAAGGTCGTCTTTGCTTCGTCGGTGATAAAGTCAAACGCAATGGCACCGGGGTGAGCATCCGACCTGCCAAACCCCAAACGATCATAGGCGATCACATCGTGCCCGGTTGCTACACACACCTGATCTGGGAAATCACGCCAAAGTTCAACCGACCCCAATGAATCGTGCAGCAGGATGATCGGCGCTTTAGCAGTTTCCCGCCCCTGCCATTTCTTCGCATAAACCGCCCCACGTGACGTTTCGATCCTATATTCTGAAGACATCAAACCCGGCATATTAAAATCCTTTTAGACCAAAACACTTACCCAGACTAAATAAAAACATCTGATAAAAAAATGAACGAGGAATTGAAAAATTAAAACAGTTCTAGAAATCAAGAAAAAACAGGCTTTTCATCCAGATAGGAATAATGAGTTGATCTAATCCTGCATCCATGCGCGCTTTAGATTGACAGAAATGCCCCTGCGCATCATTCTGATTATCGACGAGAAACAAACAATAAAAACCAATTTATCCCTTTACTCTTGGGGTATGAGATTGAGCGAAAAAAAATGACTAAAACGGTTTTAATCGTGGAAGATAACGAGATGAACATGAAATTGTTCAACGATCTCTTGCAGGCCCACGGTTACAATACGATCCAGACCAAAAACGGACATGACGCCAAAGACCTGGCCCTGAAACATGGCCCCGATCTGATCATCATGGATATCCAACTGCCGGAAATTTCAGGGATCGAAGTCACCAAAATCCTGAAATCGGAAGAAGCACTGACCAAAACCCCCATCGTGGCAGTAACCGCTTTTGCCATGAAAGGCGATGAGGAAAAAATCCTTGAAGGGGGCTGTGACGGTTATATATCCAAACCGATCTCTGTGCCGCTTTTCCTTGAAACAGTGCAGAAGTTCCTAGAGGCTTGAGTTACTCAAATCGTGAGGCCACATGGCAAAACTGACAGGCATACTTCTTTTAATTATTTACCACCTTACATTGCCTTCCCATGCAGACCTGTCTTTACGAATCAGCGCCATCGAAAATTCTGATAATTCCGATATCAGTGAGATCGTACTGCGCAAAGCCTACGAGAAAATCGGCTATCAACTCCACATCCTGTCCCTGCCCGCCAAACGCTCCCTCCATCATGCGAATGAGGGCCAGTCGGATGGTGAACTGTTTCGCATTGATGGGATGGAGAAGACCTTTACCAATCTGATCAAGGTCCCTGTGGCCGTCAATCAACTGGACGCCATGGTCATGACCCAGAAAGACGATTTCTCCGTCAAAGGATGGGACAGCCTGAACCCGTATCTGATTGCCATTCGCCGTGGGGTAAAATTCAGCGAGATAGGCACCAAGGGCATGTCCCGGGTCTATTTCAACAGCAACATGGGACTGGGGCGCATCCTTATTCAGGATAATAACGTGGATATCGCCGTGATTGCCCGTGCCAATGGCCTGCAGACCATCCAGCACCTGCGTGAGGTCAACGCAAGCCAGAAATTGCATCTGACAGAGCCACCGATTGCCACCTACCCGCTTTATCATTACCTGCATAAGAAACATGCTGATCTGGTACCCAGGCTGGCAGCCGTGCTTGAAGAAATGCAGGCCAATGGAGAAATGGCCGCCATTCGTACAAAATATTTTAAAGATAAATACGGACAATAAAAAAAGACCTCCGATCTTTCGAAGGCCTTTTTCTTGTGCTTGACCCGTCCTGAAATAAGTTGACAGATTGGAGACTTATTATGGGAAACAAAGAAAACAAGCGGGTTAAGCGCACA
>NZ_JAWLVJ010000054.1:0-4529 GCF_033100395.1 Terasakiella sediminum
TCAAATTACGCATAGACTTCTCCTCATAAAAAGAAGTCTTGAATCACATTCTACGCAATTTGTAAATCCACTTTGTCAACAGGACCTAAGAACTACCCAGAACTGAAAGCCGGGGAAATACATTCTAAATTAGCTAATCATCAAACTGCCCGAATTTCGCCGCTAAATATCGAGAGATTAATGCTCACACCTGAAGGTGGTGATTGGAGAAATTGGCCTGAAGATTATTTGTTAAAATGCCATAAAAAACTTTTAGCATCTGGAAAATCTGCAGGTTACACAGATACTTATGGACGCTTAAGAAAACGTGCACCCGCCTGCACCCTGACAACCAAGTGCACTTCAATATCGAATGGACGTTTCGGGCACCCTACACAACATAGAGCTCTAAGTGTTCGTGAAGCCGCAGCACTTCAAACTTTTGATGATGATTTCAAATTTGAAGGCACATTAGGCCAAACCGCTCGACAAGTCGGAAATGCAGTACCTGTTCTCTTTGCAAAAGCACTAGGTCAATCTATCTTCGAGCATAAAGAGCAACTGCAAAATGGCTAAGTTCAGAGCTCGCGCCCGCACTATTGATATGCTTGGACGCCAACAAATTCAAGGCATCCCAACTGCTTTACATGAGCTATTTAAGAATGCTCATGATGCATATGCAGACGAAGTTGAAGTCGATTTTTATCGTAAATCCAATATTCTTCTGATCCGTGATGATGGTATTGGCATGACTCAAGAAGATTTTGAGTCCAGATGGCTAGTCCTTGGAACAGAAAGCAAGCTGGATGGCGGCGACTCTGAATCTTTACGAGATCCAGACAAAGAAGCAAGGGCTGTACTCGGCGAGAAGGGAATTGGTCGATTAGCAATCGCTACCATTGGTCCTGAGGTTTTAATCATGACCCGCGCCAAACGCAGAGGTAACGTAGGACCAGTAACAGTCGCATTTATCAATTGGGGAATGTACGAACTTCCAGGTGTCGATCTTGATGAGGTAGAAGTTCCATTAAAAGAATTTCCCTCAGTTGAAGAGATCACCAACGCTTCCATTGACGCTATGATCCAAGGTGTTAAGGATAATCTCAAAGCCATTCAGAAGAAAACAGACCCCAAAATAGTAGCTCGAATTCAATCTGAACTAGACCAATTCAGATTACCTGTTAACAAAATAACCTCTTTGTCTTACGGTCCCACTCTCCAATCTGATGAAAAAGGTGGAACACATTTTTTCATATCTCCAGTTAGTGAGGGACTAATTCATGATATAGAAGAAGGCGTAGGAAAAGTTAGAGGACTTAAAGGCGCTACAAACCTCCAAAGAATGTTGCTCGGCTTCTCTAATACTATGAGAAAAGATGCAGACATCCCCATAACAACAGAATTTAGAGACCACCTACTTGATGGACAAGTAATCCAAAGAGCTGGCTCGCAAGAATTCTTTACGCCAGAAGAATTCGATATTGCTGACCACCACATAGAAGGTTCATTCGATAAGTTCGGTAATTTCACAGGTACCTTAAAAATTTATGGTGGCGCTCCTCAAACTGTAGAGATTATCTATAACACCTCCCAAGAGCCCTTAGCTTCCGGCCCGTTCAAATTAGAGTTCTCATATGTACAAGGTGATAAAAAACAAAGCCTAGTACCGGCTTCTGAACATACGTCTCTCACCAAGAAACTCGATACGATTGGTGGTCTGTATATATACAACAATGGTATCCGGGTTTTGCCATATGGAAACTCAGATTATGACTTCCTAGAAATTGAGCGACGTAGAACTCTTGGTGCAGCTCACTATTTCTTTTCTTACCGAAGAATGTTTGGTGCAATCTTCATTGATAGTACCTCAAATCCAGACCTGCATGAAAAAGCGGGCCGAGAAGGCTTCCAGAATAACAAGGCGTACAGACAGTTCCGCCTATGTCTGATGAATTTCTTTGAACAATTGGCTGCCAAATACTTCAGGGCAGAAGGCGTTTACGCTGACGAATGGGCAGAAAAGAGAAGTTCATTAGAAAGAGAATATGCCATTGCACAAAAAAGAAAGCAGAGAGCGACTAACAAAAAAAATGACCTCAAGAACGATTTAAGCAATTTCTTTGATATGTTGGCCGAGACTTCTCCATCTGACGTTTTTGACGATATTTGTGAGGATACGCGTCAACGACTAAATAATTTAATAAATGAATTTTCTTTAGAAGAAATCGCTAGTGAGATAATTGAATTAGAGGCAAATTGCGCGATTGAACTTAAAGAAGCACTCTCTCCATTTATTGTAAAACGCCCAAAGGCAGTAGGTTTAACTAAAACCCTGGAACGCGACTGGCGTTATTATGAAAGTACTTTTGCAGAAAAAGTCCTCCCAGAATACCAACTGGCCCAAAAATTCTTAGATGAGATTGTTGGAGGTGTCGCAAAAGATGCCAAAATCCATTTAGATACCCGGGCTCGCCTACAAGCATCAATCAAATCTGTCCGCGAGTATAATTTCAAACAAGTTGAAGCTGAACGGTCGCAAATTCGCGAGACGCTTACATCAACTGAAAAATATGTAAAAGAACAGCTTAAAGAATCACGAGTTTCCCTGGAAGAAACTCAATTACATATTGAAAAGCAAATTATTGCTGCGGATTTTGAAACCATGGATCAAGACAGTCTGAACCAACTCAGGCAAGACTTGGAATCCCAATTAGATGACGTATCACTGACAATCAAACGAAAACTGGAAACGATCAAAGGCCAGTTACATCGGGTAAACGAGAATAGTGAAGATGCCGAGTTGGCATCGGACGATGCAATTGCTGCGATGGAGACAGAATTAGAGATACTGAAAGATGATTACAACGATAGTTTAGACATGGCACAGTTGGGAATGGCTGTAGGGGTCATTCATCATGAATTCGAAGCAAACATTCGAGGTGTCCGGAGATCTCTTCACCAACTCCAAAAATGGGCGAGTGCGAATGAAGGTTTGCAAGACCTATATCTGGAAATGCGCAAAGGTTTTGATCACTTAGACAATTACCTGAGTCTATTCACGCCGCTGGATAAAAGACTTCGTAGAAGACGAACTAATATTTCGGGTGAAGCTGTCTCCGACTTTGTAAAAGATCTATTTGGCGAACGCATGGAGCGACATGAAGTCGAACTTCAAACCACAGATGCTTTCCTTCAACAGAAAGTTTCAAATTTTGCTTCAGTTATATACCCTGTATTTGTAAATGTTGTTGACAATGCTATCTTTTGGTTAAAAACTAAAAATGGCATTAGGACAGTTACCTTAGAGGCAACAACAAGAGGTTTCAAAATTTCAGATAATGGCCCAGGCATATCAGCAAAGGATTTGCCACATATCTTTGATTTTGGGTATTCACGCCGATATGGTGGAAGAGGAATGGGTCTCTACATCGCAAAAACCTCTTTAAACAAAGATGGTTGGGATATCAAAGTTGATCCAGACAATTCATCTGGTGCCAGTTTTATTATTGAACCGTTAGAGGAAACGGAATGAGTTTTTCCGAACTAAGTGCGGAAGTCGCCAAAGAATTTATTCACTCAGCAGTTTTGATTGACGATCAAATCAACTGGTCTACAGATTACGTAGAAAACAGCGGGACTGAAAATTCAGAAGAAGAGCCCACACCGTCATTGGTAGAACCCGAACAATCGGATGAATTTGATCTCGATTCTGAGGATGATACAGATGATGCAGAACCAATCGATCCCAAGGTTGATGCAAACAAGGTTATCAAAGCCTTTTCAGAAAAAGGGATCGTGTGCTCGCCATTTATCTGGGAAAGCGATCATTGTACCAAGTTCCCTCACTCTTCGGATAAAGCAGACCTATTAATCCTGGATTGGAACTTAGGCGGTAGTGAAACAAAAGGTACTTCCGCATTAAAATTCATTAAAGATCGCTTGGAAAATGATCTCACCGGAAAACAACGACTGCGCTTTATTTCAATATATAGCTCTGAGAAAAAAGACGATATCTTAACAACAATTTTTTCTGAGTTGAGCCAACTTAGCGGCGTCAGCGTATGTGAAGTTGATGACGGCCTCGACATTACCCTGGAATCAGGACATAAAGCCTGCAGAATAAGTCACATATCCAAACATGTGCCGGAGGAAGATCTCGCTGATCATCTAATTAGCGGGTTTGCTGAATTCGCGGGAGGCTTTTTGCCAAATATTCTGTTGTCTGCCATCTCAGAAATAAGAAATCACACCTATGAATATCTAGCTTTATTCAATAAAGATCTAGACACGGCTCTACTGAGCCATTTTATGGCATTGCACACACAAAAAGGGACATTCCCTACCGCAGAAATGCAATTTCGCGAGTACTCAACAAATCTCGTCTCAGACCATCTAAAAGCAAGATTACATTTCTCCCCAAAATTAGGCGCAATAGCATCAAAAGAGACCATAACCAAGTACCTAGGTCCTGTTGACAAAGTGGATTTACAAATTGCGTAGAATGTGATTCAAGACTTCTTTTTATGAGGAGAAGTCTATGCGTAATTTGA
>NZ_JAWLVJ010000055.1:0-4493 GCF_033100395.1 Terasakiella sediminum
TATATCTTGGTTTTTTCATTTCGAATCTCCTGCACTTAATATACGAGAAAATTCTACTTCTAAGGACCACTAAAAATCGGGGGTATTACCATTTCTTTAAAGTCTTCCATATCCGCAACGTTAAGGAAGAGACGTTTTTCGGTTGGGATCGGGTGATGACGCTCTGTCAGGAGGTTGGCTTTGATCCGGTGCCGGTTCTATTTGACGGCGTGTTTCAGAGTATATCAGCGATAGAAGAATGGATGACGCAGGAAGCGCCGAATTCATCCAAGTTGGGTGGCGCAGACAGAGAGGGCTTTGTCATTCGTGTGGCCGAAGCGATCCCGATCGGAAGATTCCAGGAGATGACGGCGAAGTGGGTGCGCGCCGATCATGTGCAATCGGATGAACATTGGACACGGAACTGGCGGTGGGCGGAGATGAAAAAGCCCTGATTATTCATGAATCGCCTTTAGCTTTTCATAAAGCTCTTCGACTTCTTCAAAGTGATATTCCGGGGACCAGCGTTTCATAATGTCCAGATAGGTCTGTGTTGGCACATTTTCAGCGAGTGCCGCATTGACCTTGTCGATCACCTTTTTGCCCCAGGGTGTTTTTGGGCAGGCCACATAGCTGATGGCGTTTGTATAGTCTTCCTTGATGGGAATGCTCAGATAATCATACGGATCGACATTCAGTTCTTTTGACCAATAAAGAATTCGGTTGGGAAAATCGACCATAAAATCAGCACGGCCCTTGGTCAGAAGACGAAAGATCAGGGTTGTTGATCCGGTGTGGCGCCCCACCAGATGATGTTCTTCATATTTCTCCACAATCGGGTCAATAACTTTGCTGTAAGCGCGTACATTGTTGGTTGCCAGACGCATGGCATGTTTTTCAAACATGTCTTTTAGAGACAGAGGGTTTTCGTACTCAAACCGCTCATAGGTGTCTTTATGCATAATGAGTTCCAAGCCCGGGAAAATAACGGCTGGTTTTGAAAAATACAGAAACTTCTCACGTTCTGCTGTTTTAAAAAGATAGGGGGTGCAGATATTCATGCCTTCTGCTGCATAAAGAAGAAAGCGTTTGTAAGGCAGACTGGTTTCGGTATGGGTGTAACCCGAGATTCCGCCTTTGAGCAATTGCCGCAGGCCGTCAATAATGCCACTGTTTTGATCCGGGCCGGACAGGATCATAAACGGAGGGGCCTGGAATTTATGCCATGTCAGGGTCGTGTCATCAGGATCCGTCGAGATATCGTATGCTTTGAGGGGGAGTGGAAAAAGAAAACCCGTTATCAAGAGGGCGTAGGTCAAAAAGCTTCTGGTAGACATGGAATTCCCTGTAAATTATGGGGGCAACATAAAACAACTGCGTTGAGTGTACAAGCTTGACGATTGGATGTTCTTTTCTTTGAAAACTGGTGTGATGGTTGTCACTTAATGGCGGTCGTTTTTTCTGATATAGTTTGAGAATGGTTGATCGGGTTTCCATATTGGATTTTGCGCAGACATCTCTTCTTCAGACAACGCAACGCCTGAATGAGACGAGGAACGATAGCGCCAACAATCTCGCAACCGGAAGGCGGGTCAATCAGGTCAACGATGACCCCGTCGATTTCTTTCGCGCAAAAGCCTTGAGTGATCGTGTCGCAGATCTTGGCAGTGTCAAAGGATCAATCGAATTAGGTCAATCTCAGTTGGAGGCAACGACGGCTGGCTTGGATGCCGTAGAGCAATTTGGCCGACAATTGATCGGTATTGCAAATGCTGCAAAGACGGCGGAAACGCAGGTAGAACGTTTGGCTCTGTCGCAACAGTTTAACGAGATTCGTAATCAGATTGATAATCTCGTTTCTGATACAACGTTCCTTGGAAGTAATCTCTTGGAAGGCTCACTTGCATCATTTTCAATATCTGTTGGCGACGTATCACAAGCCGCACTTGATCTCTCTTCAAGGGACACGTCTGTTTCAACGCTTGGTATTGGTGAGGCAGCTACAACCTATAACGATTTTGCCACACTGACGGACATCTCAAATGCCATTGCTGATGTTAGAGGCGCAATTTCAATCGTAAGACAGAGCCAGGCGGATTTTGCATCGGATATCTCGTTGTTAAATGTACGCGAAAACTTTACAGACGATCTGCGTGCAACGTTGCAAAGTGGTGTCGGAAAACTCGTAAATGCGGATTTGAATCAAGAAGCTGCCGTTCAGCTATCTGCGCAAGTTCGAAGTGATTTGTCGTTTCAGGGCGAGAAAATTCTCGCGCAAGGAGATAGTCTATTGTTGGGACTGTTCAAGTAATGTCTTGCACTGAATATGATACTTACCTTCATGCTCACCGCCAATCTTTGATGGGACGGGAACTTGAAGGTGAAGCGTTTATGAGGGCAGCGAACCTTTTGAACCAGGCGAAAGATGCACCGCAAAACAAAAAACTTTTATGGGAAGCGTTGCAATATACCTCAAAGCTCTGGACGATTGTACAAGCGGACTTGAATTCCCCTCAAACAAAAATGAATGATGATCTTAAAGCGAACCTGCTCTCCTTAAGTCTTTTTGTGGATAGAACATGTTCAGAAATCATCAAAAAACCCCATCAGCGAATGCTTCAGGGGTTGATTGATGTAAATCGCAATATTGCAAAAGGCTTACTTGAATAGCCGCTATTCTGATTGTGCCAGACGGGCAATGGAAATGACAGGCTCAAGCGATGCATATTGTGCATCATGGGCGTTTTTAACTTCCATAAAGCGGGCTAGCTCCTGACCTTTCAGCTTTTTGCCCGATGGCATGCGCACCTTCATCGGGTTGGTCTTGCGCCCTTTGCGGATGATTTCATAATGCAGGTGCGGACCGGTGGATCGACCAGTTGAACCAACATAGCCAATGACATCGCCCTGTTTCACACGTTTGCCTTTATGCACGCCCTTTTTGTAGCCGCGCATGTGGGCGTAAGCTGTCTGATATTCAGAATTGTGACGGATGCGGATATATTTCCCGTATCCCCCTTTGCGACCAACATAATCCAGCACGCCATCGCCAGCTGCATAGATCGGTGTGCCAGGAGGGGCCGCAAAATCGACACCGGTGTGCATTTTGGAATAACCAAGGATCGGATGGCGACGCTTGCCAAAGCCCGATGAAAGACGCGCACCATTGATAGGTGTCCGCATTAATGCCTTCTGTGCACTTTGACCTTTGTCGTTAAAATAGGCCACCCGGCCGTTCTTCTGCTTGAAACGATAGATCGGAATATTGATCCCGCTTAACGTCAGACTGGCATATTGGATATTGCCAACTTTGGTATTCTTGCCATCCGCTGTGGAGATTTTCTCATACATAACTTCAAAAGCATCGTTCTTTTGAATGTCACGCTGGAAATCCACATCGAAGGAATAGGCAAAGATAAATTCCATCAGCAGGGAGGCCGGAATGCCGGATTTGGAGGCCGCCACATAAAGACTTGAATCGATCTTGCCTTCTGCACGGTGCAAAGTGGTGATCAGTTCCTGTTCTTCTTCATGGACAGCATAATCACCATCCGTGCTGCGCGAGACATAAAGGTCTTTGTTAAACCCAGTCTTCAAGCGCAAAGACTGAAACAGATGGGGCATATCTTTATGGCGGCCTGGCTGGAACGTCACGTGAAGTTCCTGACCCACGCGCAAACGGCGAGGGTCATAGGCAGAACGCATGGCTTCGATGGCGGTATAGGCATCGCCCCGGTTAATACCAGCATTCAAAAGCATTTTCATCAGGGTGTCGCCGCGACCAACCTTCAAGGTCTCAACATAAGGGGCGGGCATTTCTTCCAGCGGCTTGGCAGTTGGAATGGCCTGGATGGCAGCTTGTGCAGTGGAGCCAACACTGACAGTCGTTTGTTCAACGGCTGCTGTCAGGCCCAAAGGCGCAGTTGCGTGTTTCCCAGTCTCTTCTGTATTGGGCAGGTCTAACATAAAGAGCCCGCCGGCAATGAGTGTAGAAGAGATGATGGCCGTCAAAGGTAGGCGGCGGCGTATCATGTATATATATCCCTTGTGTGGTCGTTTAGTCATTTTTATCCGGCAGTATATTTTAGCTCTGCCGTTATCCGCTCTCTCTATATACATAAAGAAAAAAGGACAATGATGGCTGAACCCGTTTCTGTCAAGGGGATTCGACCCTTTGAATCCCTAGGGTTACAGTATAGATCACCCTTTATTAATGAACCGTTTCCAAAAGCACATATATGTGAACTCTTTTTTGGTCTGTTGGTAATGATTCCAATCGTTTTGTTTTCTATATCTATGGTTTTGGGGCGATCTTAATCCTTTGTTAAGGATCAAGGATAGTCTTGCGCATCCGAAATGAATAAAATTTTGTTTTAAAAACAATTGCTTAATTGAAAAAATGACGAAAATGTCATTTTTCTTCAAAAAAGGTGTTTACAGGTGTTGGCGAGGTCTCTATAACCCCGTTCACCGACGCGGCGCTGCCGGGTTGGCGCTCTCGAAAGACTGAGGGA
>NZ_JAWLVJ010000056.1:0-2863 GCF_033100395.1 Terasakiella sediminum
TCAAAGAATGACCATTCATCGTCGCTCATCAAATTACGCATAGACTTCTCCTCATAAAAAGAAGTCTTGAATCACATTCTACGCAATTTGTGAATCCACTTTGTCAACAGGACCTAGATGCTGACTTACATGATTGAAGTAAGAAGGCTCAGCCGCTGTTTTTCACACCAAATGGTACATGCACAGATGGAGCAACTGATTTGCTTGTTTTCAAGTGTGTAATTTGATCATCAAAGAAAATGTGAGGTTTCAATTCCGCTAGGATTTTTGACTTCTCAACTCCACCCAAGAAAAACGATTCATTCACTGTGATCCCAAATTTCTCAAGCGTGGTCAGAACGCGCTCATGTGAAGGCGCACCACGTGCGGTAACGATCGAAACTCGTACCCGAGAAGGGCTTTCTTCTTTATCCTTTAGAAGCTCTTTTTCAGCTGCTTGCAAACGGCCAATTGCCTGAATAAAAGGGATCAGGGGACCTGGATTATGAGGTGTGTCTACATTTTCAGCCTCATGTGCCATAAAACCATCAAGGCCTTCCATCACATATACGTTTTCTGATTCGTCATCAGCAAGGACACCATCAAAGTCAAATGCGATACGCAGTTCATTCTCAACCCCATCATTTAAAGGAGAGCCTTCTCCAGCAATAACACATCCTGCAGAATGCCCTGCCTCAATAGCGTTGCGAACATCATCATCATTTGCAGATAAAAATAAATCACATTCAAAAGGTTCGATATACCGATGTGGTTTGCCACCTTCAAGGAAAGCAGCTCGCGTAATATTCAAATTATTGCGGTTAATGGTGCGGAATGCGCGAAGACCTGTTTTTGCATCATTGCGTGATAATAAAATCACTTCCACAAGCGGATCACTAAGACCTTCATTCAAAGATAAAAGGTTTTTAATGAAAGGAAATGCGACACCCGGTTCAAAGGGCTTATCAATGTTTTCCTCTTGATACTTTTGATAAGCCTCAACGCCCTCATTACGAAAAATACGATCGCTCTCAGCAAGATCAAACAACGCACTAGAAGCAATTCCAACAACAAGGATATTTTCAAGAGAGACTGGCATTTTATAACTCATTAATAAATAAGGACTATTTCATATCATAATCACGACCTTTAATATACTTCAAATCATCCCTTCTTCAACATTTCCTTATTATCCAAATTAAAATCTAATCACATGTTTTATAAGGGATAATCCTCACTTCTTCTGAGTAATGGTTATTATTATTTATTATTGTTGTGATGGGGTTGGGAAAATGAAGTTTTCTCGTAGAATCCTTATTTATTGTGATGAAATTAAGTAGGCAGAGAAGCCCGTATAGAAGATAATATGAAGTGAATTTGAGACCCGAAGGATGAATGCTCGGAGGAAATTTCCGAGTTTGTTTCTCTAAGATATTTAGAATGAAAATCGGGGATGAAATTGAGAAGAAAATCCGTAAATTTCATGAGTTTTATGACTGATAAATGATTATCAGAAAACGCGAGGGAATTATCTGCGCGGAATTAAAAGAGAAATTTCATGAAGCCCCTTGTGGCGCGGGATCATGGCACTCTCTTTCGAAAATATATGTGCAGGAAAAAAATTTGCCCTGTTCATACAGAAAAGCCCGCAATATTGCAATGGAAAGAGAAATATTCCCTCAAGACCATTCATATGACACTATATGACATTCTATTTTTCGAGTTATAAACATGCCGGTATTCAACTTTAAAAAATTGACCGTGTTCAGTGCCTTTCTGTTGCTATGCACATTCTCACTGCTTTCTTTTGCCAGCGCTGAATCTGTACAACCAAAATTTCAAAAGGCTGTTCAGTCAAAAAATTGTGAAACAGTAATTAAGCTATTCCCGGAACTGGTTGCTGAAAATGACATTTATTATGGAACCCTCAGCAATTTCTACGAAAAAGGAATTTGTCTACCACAAGATTACACCAAGGCCTTTGAAACCTTTCTGAAAACACCTGATGATTCCAGTGGATTGAAAGAAATCAAATTAGGCCAATTCTACGCCAATGGATGGGGAACCCCTGAAAATAAAGAAAAAGCAAAAGAACTCTTCGAGTTAGGTGTCAAAAAAGAAATCTTACGGAGCGAAGAAATTTCTGATGTCCGGTTTGGCCTAAACTTACTCTTGGGCACTAAAAACCTTCCCTCTCAACTGAAAGAAATCCTGACCTATTATGAAAACCTGAAATGGGATGCTGACCAAAAATATAACTTCGCTATGAAGTTCATAGAAAACGAGAAATCTGAAGAAAGCAAACTGACCGCTTTTACCTTTTTGATACGCCTTACCAATCAGAACAATCATCTCCAATCCGCCTATGAAGTTGCGAGTTGGTACCTGAAAAATAACGATATCAAGAATGCTAATGTCTATTTTTTAAACGCTGCATTGAAAGGCCATCCCAAAGCACAGGCTCATATTGGACGTGCGTATTTCTTTGATAAGTCCCAAGTCGTCGGAAAAAGAACCGCATATGAATTGCTATATCGTGCCTTCCTTGCAGATAAAGTCACAGCAGAAGAAATCGCAAAAGCCGAACAAAGTCTGAATAAATGGGAGATTAAGTCAGGGAGAGAGGAAGCAGCCCAACCACTCCCTCAATCAAATAGCCAGAATTAAATCCTCAACTCACTCAAACCAATCAGCATAAATATCTGTGAGATAGGCATTTTGATCCTTTGCCTTAACAACTTGCAAAGGAAGGTCGTTTCTGATCATATCCAGACGTTTTATGGCGGGCGCGTAAGATGGAATAGTTCCGATCCGATCTGACAGCCGACCTTGAAAAAGGGCGGGTTACCCGTTTTGATGAAGGTGCAACTCCTTAAACATCAAA
>NZ_JAWLVJ010000057.1:0-2799 GCF_033100395.1 Terasakiella sediminum
CTGCCTGATGAACAAACGTACCTGTCTCTGTCAGATCATTGCCGTTACCTGATGCATCTGCCGACAGATTAGTTTCATCCGCAAAGTCCAGATGGAAACCATTCACACCATAATCACTCACAGACGGATGAGTTGGCAACCAATTCCCATCGGCATCAAAGCGACCAAAGTCTGTCGCATCCAAAGCCAGCCCATCCACAAAATGAATATCAGACATCTGACCATCCAGAGGCCAGATATCTCCATTTACATGAGCGTGCGCACCAATCGTATGACTTTGTGTTGTACCAATAGCACCCGTCGCTCCTTGTGCTGGTTGACCGGAAAGCTCATATTGTTGACCGTTGACGAATAATCTTAAACGATCCGTTGCCTGTGTCGTATCTGCAGAAAGAACCACATGATACCATTCAGAAGTGCTTGCAAAAGTCTCTGTGGTTCTCATATCTCCGGATGAGTTACCAAAATAGGCTGTCATCGTTCCCCCGGCGGAATCAAAAATCAAACCTGTCAGGTCACCACCAGAACCAGCATAACCGCTCGTGAACAAAGCCGTATCGCCAAGGCTATCGCGTTTAACCCAACCAGACCAGGTCCAGGTTTGCGTATTACCTTCTTCTGCAGGAGTTACACGTAAAGCAGAATTGCCATCAAACTCAATCGCGCTTTGAACATGTGGCTGGGAAATCCCAACAGACATATCTGCATAAGACACATTACCAACCTCATCTGTCACAGAGAAAGTAAAGCTGTCTTCACCCACAGCCCCATCTTTGGCCTTGAACTCATAAGACCCATCAGCCTGAACCTGCACATAGCCTTTTTCAAGTTCATACACAGATACATTGGCATCATGGGTAAAGCCAGCAGCCTCGGCCGCCACCTGATCCAGGGCCGTGCCCCCATCAGCAAAGCTGTAAGTCAGGGTAACATCAGAACCTTCATCTGACCCGTCTGCCCCGCCAGAAGCACCAAGTTGCCAGGTCGCCGTATCACTCGCGTTCAGGACGATAGATCCATCCTCAGCAACAGGGGCTGTCGTCAGATCAATGCTGTCCTGATCAAACTGAACCGTTTCCACATTGGAAAGCCTATCCACTTCACCAGTTGTGATATGCGTCGTTGTCCAGCGATCCGTCGTGGCATCATAACGCAGTTGATAATCAGACTTGGCACCGGACAGGACAACCGTATCCGTACCCAGACCACCATCAAGAACATCATCACCTGCACCACCATGCAGTTCATCATTACCAGAACCACCAGACAAAGTATCATTACCCCCTTCGCCTTTCAGCAGATCATCTCCGCCAAGGCCATTGATCTGATTGTCAAGGTCATTGCCAATCACGCTGTCATATCCGGCTGAGCCGTCAAGGTTCATGCTCTCAGGGCGTAAAATCTGGGCAAAGATACCTGTGCCACTGCCATCCTGATCCGTTGATGTCCAGGACACCACAAGATTGCCATTCGACATGGATTGGATGGTTGGTAAATATTGGTCATTATCCGTNTCATGCTCTCAGGGCGTAAAATCTGGGCAAAGATACCTGTGCCACTGCCATCCTGATCCGTTGATGTCCAGGACACCACAAGATTGCCATTCGACATGGATTGGATGGTTGGTAAATATTGGTCATTATCCGTATGACTGTTGATCTGGAATTCCGTCCCCACGGCAACACCAGCAGCATCATAGCGTTGACCATAAATGCCATCGCCGCTGCCATCCTGCCCGGTCGCATCCCAGACCACCACAAAGCCACCATCAGAAAGCGAGGTGACAGAAGAGTTCATCTGATCAGACGCGGTGGTCGTGTTCACCAGGAATTCGTCCCCATCGGCCTGACCAGAGGCATCATAACGTTGTCCGTAAACACCATGATCACTTCCGTCCTGCCCGTGAGACGTCCAGGTTACCACAAAGCCACCATTGTTCAAACCAGCAAGAGAAGCTCCGCCTTGTGAACTGGACGTATAGCTGTTGACCTGGAATTCCGTCCCAACAGGCTGTGCTGTTGCATCATAACGTTGGGCGTAGACACCTGTTACACTGCCATCCTGTCCATAGGAGGTCCAGGCCGCAACAAACCCGCCGTCTTCGAGGCTGGTCAGTTCAAAATCCTGCTGATAATTGCTGGTATAGCTGTTCACCCGGAATTCTGAAGAAACAGGATTGTCATTACTGTCAAAGCGTTGGCCGTAAATGCCATTGCTGCTGCCATCCTGACCGTCAGACTCCCACAAAATAACATAACCGCCATCAGGTAAGCTCGTAATATGCGGTTCTTCCTGATAGTTCGCCGTATAGCTGTTAACCTGGAACTCATCCCCAACAACCGACATATCAGCGGAATAACGACGTGCAAAAATGCCAAACGTATTGCCATCCTGACCATAAGAAGACCAGGTCGCAATCAGTTCGCCATTGCTCAGAAGTGTAAATTCAGGCTGGATTTGATGAGAGCTGACATAGCTGTTGATCTGGAACTCGCCCCCTTGAGGCTCCCCTTCGCTATTGTAACGCTGTCCATAAATCTCACCTTGTGGATATTGCTGACCATAAGACGCCCAGGTGATCACAAAACCACCATCTGCAAGTGCAGAGATCGAACTGTCTTCCTGATTCAAGTTGCTGTAACTATTGACCTGGAACTCTTCTTTGAACGCCACCAGATCCCCGGGAACACCCGTATCAATTCCAACAGACATATCCGCATAAGACACATTGCCAAGCTCATCGGTGACAGAGAAAGTAAAGCTGTCTTCACCCACAGCTCCATCCTTGGCCTTGAACTC
>NZ_JAWLVJ010000058.1:0-2202 GCF_033100395.1 Terasakiella sediminum
CGAGACATGAAATGATTGAGTGCCTTCACCGAACCAAATACAAACCCAAAAACGCCTTAACTTAGTGCCATTCGTGGCTGTCCCCGGAATTGGAATTGTGGGCGGGAGGGTATAGGTTTTTTGTTCGAAAGGGAACGGGGTATGGGAAGCTAGTGGTGTATTATGTGCATAATTTAAGAGTATTTCTGATGAATAAAAACATGAATATCTATCAATAATATGGAAATTTTTGTGATTTTTTTTTGTCATTATTTTAACGCATATCTGTCGAATATTGACTCAAATTATTTGGAAGTGTATATGTATTTGTAACCTAACCGAGTCAAAGGTAGTTATATGACTAATAAGGATAGTGGTCCTAAGCGCGATAAGTTTCGTGAGCTGGCTGTACGCAGGACAGATAAGGCTCTTGAGGCAATTGAGCGCATTGGCAATTTATCAAATAAGCGTTTGTACGAGTGGGAAGCAGCAGAAATTAAGAAGATCGTTAAGGCTCTGAAAGATGAAGTTTCCAAAATGGAGGCAAAGTTCGCTGATACAAAAGATAAGAGAAAGCAAAGATTCACGTTCTAGAAATAGGGGGAATAGGCATGAATGCAGTTCTTGAAGTCAATGCTCTGAAAGTTGATGACCAAGATTTCTTGGTAGCAAGTACGATTGATCGTTGCCCAAAAGTAATGATGATTCGTGAGTTATTCAAAAATGCTGTTGAAGCTGCTACTCAAGCGGTCAACGGGGAGCCGAGAGTTACTTTCGGGGTCACGCATTTTAATGACATTCCCAAGCTTACTATTTGGAACACTGGCCCGGGCATGGATGATGCTGAATTAGTGAGGATGACAAACCTTGCTGCGTCCATCCGGAAAACAAAAGGTTTAGATGATAATTTTGGGATGGGAGCGAAAGTCGCTTCCCTTCCTTCAAACAAAGAAGGGTTGCGTTACCGCTCCTGTAAAGGCGGTGTTGTGCATGAAGTTATCCTTGCTCATCGATCAGGTGTCTATGGTCGAATTAATCGATTTGATGAATATGACAATGAAATCGGAGACGTAATTGAAGTAACTGAGCTGGTGCACTCTGAAGGAAAATATGATGTTTTGACTGATTGGACTGAGGTTGTCCTTCTTGGTAATCATCCTGATCAGAACACTGTGTCTGACCCTTATGATGGTAACCCAAAACAAGAGAAGCAGTGGCTCGCAACGTACCTTTATCACCGTTTCTACCACCTTCCCTGTGACTTGATGGTCAGAATGGAAGAGGGTACACATAAATTGCAATCAGGTTCTCGGCAATTTGAAACCATTCCTAACCGTCTGCGTTTCTTTGAGCAGAATGAGACGGTTAAAGCAGAGAATGGAATTAAGATTCATTACTTGTATGACAAACCATTAGCTGTTGGCGGGAGCCATAATAATTCGATTAGCGGCTCTGTGACTTCGGATGTAAGTACATGTGCCATCATATTCAAAGATGAAATGTATGATCTAATGAAGAAGAAGGAGTGGAAATTACATGCTCCTACTTTTGGCGTTCCTTTTGGAGCGCAACATTTGTCTGTTCATGTTGAGTTGCCAAATGATGCAAATGTCCGGCCTGATGCTTATCGCCAGTTTTTAAGATACATTGATGGCGAGCAGGATGCCGTCGGAGTTATGGATTTTGCAAACCTTGTAATTGAGAATAGACCGGAATGGTTTATTGATTTGATCCATTCCTTTGCACCAACAGGTGCTGATTCAGATGACACTATAAGAAATACACTGCAAGACATGCTGAACAAGTTGCGTGTGCAGACTACAAGTCCACGCATTCGAACTGATGGATTGATTCAATTGGATGCTGGCAATGGTAATGCCACGCAAGATATTTATCAAGGAGAAGGAAATAAAGGCGGGAAAGGTTCAAGAGAAGGGCATATTGACTTTACCGTTACCAGTCATGGTTCGAAAATGGCTTCAATGATGAAGAATCTTGAAAGAGCACCAACACTCATTCGACTTGAGGAAGACTACGAGATCGAGGAGAAGAAGTTAAAAGGTCGTGCCGGAAGGTATTATCAGAGTACGGGTGATCTCTTCTTGAACATGAAGTACCCAGTTATTGAGCAGATGTTTAGGTTCTGTTGACAAAGTGCTTTACCCAAACCCGAATTGATGTGACCTGAACGAAGCCGAGAAAGCTTAACATCGTTTTGTCATA
>NZ_JAWLVJ010000059.1:0-1777 GCF_033100395.1 Terasakiella sediminum
AGTTTTGATGTTTAAGGAGTTGCACCTTCATCAAAACGGGTAACCCGCCCTTTTTCAAGGTCGGCTGTCAGATCGGATCGGAACTATTCCACATAAATTAAACAACGCCCTTCACTATCCGCTCCAAAATCACTGGGTTTGTATCTGCATATTCAGTCGACTGATTCACCGTGGCATGTCCCATCAGTGACGATAGGTTCTTCAACCCGACACCGCGGTTGATCAGTCGGGTGGCGAAGGTTCTACGGCCTGAGTGGCTGCTGGTGGTATCTGGTAATCCTGATTTAATGAACAAACGTTTGACCAACTGTTGCATCGTGTTTCCGGTGAAGCGACTTCCCTTCTGTGATCTGAATAAAAACGCATTAGGATGCAGGTCTGGGCCTTCGGTGGCACGGCGGTGATTGATATATGATTTGATGGCACGACGCACACGCAAGTTGCTCAAGAAGACTTCGCGATTTCGGTTCGTTTTGCTGTTGGCGATTCTGATCTGGAACTGCTGACGAATTTCACGGTCGCCGTCCATTACATCACACAGACGCAAAGAACTGCATTCATGCACTCGCAGACCCAGACCAAACAAACAAATTAGAATGGCTGTGTTGCGTGCCGCATGGGCTTCAACAGCAGTGATCTTTAACAGGCGTTCAAACTCGGCATCAGTCAATACCTTGGCCTTGCCTTCCTTGCTCATATTGATCTCCCATAATCTTTATCTTTGAGGTGTAACGTGAAACATTCAACATTATCACCCGTGTTGAAATCACCCGCCATCATCAACACCGCAGTAATCGCCAAAACGTTTAACTTTGGACATTTATAAACTTTTTCCATCTGGTCCGCTCGTAAGCCGCATCAAGAGCAGCCAAAACATCTTCATCTTGTTCGTCCAGAGCTTCCAGAATGCGGTTCAGGGTGGCCTGCACATCACCCAACGTCGCACCGCACCTGATACTCTCATAATCACGGATCATGACCTTTTGCGACGAATACCTCAGCACCAGATAATATTCACCACCATCTGTCCAATACCACTTTCGTACCGGCACCGCGACTGTGGTGGGGTTACCGTGATGATAGCGGCGGCGTGAAATGGTGAATGTTTCACCCTTGATGTCAGAGGCAACGACTTTAAGCTGCTGTTGAAGGGCTACCCGGAAAACTTTCACAGGATCGTTTCTCCGTACCTCGGCTGCTGGCTTTTTCTTGTTGCTAAAGTTCAATTCAATCATGGTGACCATCCCCTGTAACTGCATTAAATGCACCAGTTCCATCATTGAAAGTCAAATTCGGGCCATTGGAATATCACGGTAAAAGCCTTACGGATTCCAAATTTCTGAGTCCATTCAAGGGCTTCCATTTAAAAATGGTAACATCGTGTTACCTCGTGAAATCCATGGTTGCTATTCTGCAATTGTTGCGATTTTGATACCGAATCCAAAACAAGAACATCGATAGGAATAAATTAATTGACGATTCAATGTTTCCTGATTTAGAAGGCCAACATGGTGCTGGGACATGCAACTGATGCCCTGTGCTAAATAAAACCATACGACATTGCAGCTACATTATTACACTGACGAAACCGGGACTTAGACCGGCGTTATAAGCAGGCTGCCACTGCGACTGGAAAGCCAACTGAATTAGGGGTGTCCTGCCAGTATAAACATAGAGGCCATGATACTTAGGTTCTGTTGACAAAGTGCTTTACCCAAACCCGAATTGATGTGACCTGAACGAAGCCGAGAAAGCTTAACATCGTTTTGTCATATCG
>NZ_JAWLVJ010000060.1:0-1704 GCF_033100395.1 Terasakiella sediminum
AAATGGTGCCCGGGGGCTGCCAAGGGAAGTCATTGATTAATCAGTGTTTTTCGCAACAACAAGAAGTTATCAATTCCACAGAAGTAACAAAAGATGCCTTCGTGGTCTACCGTTTGGTACACCGTGTGGAATCGAGCATTCTGACGTTTTAGAACGCTGCCGCTGCAACGTTTTTAAGAACGTGAGGATTGCTTTCGGCATAAGCTGCGGTCTGGTTCACGGTCGCATGTCCCATCAGCACAGATACCGATTTCAGATCAATCCCACGGGCAATCAATGAAGTAGCGAACCCACGACGACCGCTGTGTGATGATGCACTTTCTGGCAGTCCAGCTTTACGGAACAACCGCTTCATCAACTGCTGCATCGTATTGGGTGTGAAGTGCGATGCTTTCTGCGATCTGAACAAGAACGAGTTGGTATTGAACGCCACACCTTCTTCGGATTGACGTTGTTCGATGTAACGACTGACAGATCGACGGACCCGTGGATTGGTCAGGAAGACCTCTCGGTTTGTATTGGTCTTGGAATTGGCGCGTGTGATCTGGAAGTGGTCACGGAGTTCACCAGATGTATCCAGCAAGCTATCAACCCGCACGGTTGCGATCTCACCAACGCGAAGCCCCAACCCGAACGACATGTGGCAGATCGCCAGATTACGAACGGCATGTCTTTCGGTTTTGATGATTTTGAACAGTCTGGTCAGTTGTTGTTCTGTCAGAACAGCAGCTTTGCCTTCTCTCATGATTTTGTCCTTTGTAATGTTTAGTTTTCATCACCGGACCATGAATTATAAGCATATAAAAACTGGGGCCAAGCCGGAATATCGCTGGAAGGCGCAGATTTGTTATCAATGCTTAGTTTTATACAAAAGTAAACGTTTCTGGATTTGCACGTTCAAGACCGATTTATGGGAACAAGGGGGTATGTTCCGATAAAGAAGGTCGTGTTGTTTCAAATGACACGGCAGGAAAGATTTTGTCCTTTTAAATGACATCACGGCTCGAAGCTCACGCAGATGAACGGGGGCATTGGCATCCATCAAAAAAAACCGTTACGTTATTCCTTTATTATAGTATTTTCGTAACGCATTAGGTAATTCAAATATATCGACGTGATTTCCTGCCGAGTTATGCATTCAATTCCAGTGATAACTGACCTAACGCATCCATGATCCAGAAATGACTTCGATCTGTTTGATACCCATCCCAAATCGCATCACATATCAGTGGGAATGATTCCGAAGTGATTCCCACGGGCGATGTCACCACCTCTCGTTCTTCGCCATATCTGATCACAAGAAGCAACGAACAATCACCAATCGGAATTACCGGGACTTCTGCTGTGATGACCAGATCGGAATATTCTTGGTGGAACTGTACTTGCGGCAACATTTTCATCTCATCTTTATTTGAAAGTCGTATTCAGGGATGATTTTTCTGAGATCAGTGTGGCACCAATGACACGAAATAGCGACCACACCGACCTCACTTCAAGTCATTTCCCGCATAATTTCCCCCGGGAATTGCAAACTACATTTCAAATGAAGAAATCTATATTTCAAAAAGGCATGCAAGTGTTTTTTTGAAGTAAAAACGCACCTATATTTCCCTAATAACTAATTGATTTTTAAAGTAAAAGGTAAATTGGCACTGTTCGGTTTCTGGCGTAGATTCATAGTCAGAAAACGCCCTCGATGGGAGG
>NZ_JAWLVJ010000061.1:0-1565 GCF_033100395.1 Terasakiella sediminum
AGAGTGGAAAACCCTATACCAAGGTCCGTAGCGACTTGTTTGCGAGTCAAGCCACTGGTTAGGGCAAGCTGAACGGCTTCCGATTTAAACGTGTCTGATTTTTTGAGATTCATAAGTTCCTCCTGTTGATCTCAGTCTAACAGAAAGTATCCTCTATTTTATAGGGACGGGACCAAAACCCTTCAATGTCAGCGTGAAGAAAGGCGGCGGAAGTTTCAAGAGAGGAAACGGTGGATAGAAGAGCAGGAGGAGCAAACCTTCGAAAAGGCAAAGGCCTTCCTTGAGGGCAGGATTGTTCAGGCTTCTGGTGATGATTTATTACCTCAACAGAAAGAATACTTTTTCAAAATGTATCAGTCAGTTCGTTACATGAATATGGAATTTGCTGTCGGTATTCCACTCAAAGGCGATTATTGCTTTAATGTGCCGAATAAATGCTGGCAGTCGGCAATCTTAGAAGAGTTCGTAATAAGAAAAAATGCTGCGAACCCTGACAAATTCCGCTTCTCGAAGATTTCGGTTTTTCCTTTTGTTGAGAGACAGGGGTGGATACGGTCCGAATTAGAAGGGTATTTTACAGACATGATGGAATCTAAACTGAAGGAATTCAGATCAGATTTCCGATCTCCTTATAATGTCGTGAGTAAATACATCGACTTCCTTCTAAAGAAAGAAGTGATTTATCGCGCTTATGGTGTTTTATCAACTTCTAGCGCTTATAGAGGCCAGCGAGTACATCGATAATCTCATATGGCAAATATCAATAGATCAGGCTCTCGTGATAGCTCCTGAAATACTATCATATAAATTAATATTGACATTTTGATAGTTAATTATCATAGTGTCTTTAAATTCTATTGATAGGAGTTGTGGGTATGTTGGTAGGTTATGCCAGAACAAGCACACTTGAACAGGACGCAGGGTTAGAGGCCCAGTTACGGGAGCTGAAGGCTCTGGGGTGTGAAGAGGTCTTTCAGGAACAAGTGTCTTCAGTGGGTGCGAGGGAGGAACTAGAGGCAGCTCTGCGTTTTGTCCGCAAGGATGACACTCTGGTGGTTACTAAGCTGGACCGCCTCGCGCGTTCAGTTAAACACCTGGGGGAGATTGTCGAGACGGTCAAAGAGAAGAGCGCTCATCTGAAGATCATGGACTTAGGGTTTGACACATGCACTCCGACGGGGGAGCTCATCTTGAATGTCTTGGGCTCGGTTGCTCAGTTCGAACGGGGCATGATGTTGGAAAGACAGCGTGAAGGTATCGCAAAGGCGAAAACCGAAGGTAAATACAAAGGGCGTAAGCCAACAGCGCGTTCTAAAGCTGATCAAGTCATGAATCTGAAAGAGCAGGGGATGACAAATCAGGCAGTTGCAGATGAGCTGAATATCGGGATTGCCAGCGTCTACAGGATCTTGAAAGAAGCGAAGTAGGTTAGAACCAAGACCCGTAGAAAATAAGGGCTCCAGAATTACTGGACGCACTAGGTCCTGTTGACAAAGTGGATTTACAAATTGCGTAGAATGTGATTCAAGACTTCTTTTTATGAGGAGAAGTCTATGCGTAATTTG
>NZ_JAWLVJ010000062.1:0-1485 GCF_033100395.1 Terasakiella sediminum
ACAATACATTGGCGGATGACAGTGCCACACTGGCGGAAGACAGCAGCAAAACCATCAATGTGATTGACAATGACACCATCGTTGATGGCGGTACGGTCACAGGGATTACCCAACCCACAAACGGTGTTGCGCTCTTGAATGATGATGGCACAGTGACCTATACGCCAGCTGATGATTATAACGGCACGGACAGCTTTACCTATACGGTCACCGATAACGATGGGGAAACCCAGATTGCCACCGTGAACCTGACGGTCACACCTGAAAATGACGCGCCTGTGATTGACTCTATCGATCTGGCAGACGGTACCGAATATGCAGAATATACCCTGACAGCAGCGGACCTTCTGGCGGCAGCTTCTGATGTGGATGGCGATACGCTTTCTATCACGGATGTTTCCAGCACAGACCCGGATGTGTCTATCACTGATAATGGGGATGGCACCTGGACGATTGTGTCTGATGAAGAGGGCGAGCAGCCCATCAACTTCTCTGTCTCTGATGGCACAACGACCACCACAGCCACCACCACCATCGACTTTGCCGATGTGAACAACACGGCAACCGATGATACGGCTTCAACCGATCAGGATCAGGCGGTGACGCTGAACATTGCCGATCTGATCGCCAATGACAACATCATTGATGGCGGCACTATTACAGGTGTGTCCGGGGCCCAAAACGGTACGGTCTCTATCGATACGGAAAATGGCACCATTACCTTCACCCCGGATGCGGGCTATGACGGTGCGGATGCAAGCTTCGTCTATACCATCACGGATGAAGACGGCCAGACCACCTCTGCCACCGTGGATGTGGATATTGCCGATATCGACAATACATTGGCCGATGACAGTGCAACACTGGCGGAAGACAGCAGCAAAACCATCAATGTGATTGACAATGACACCATCGTTGATGGCGGCACGGTCACAGGCATTACGCAACCCACAAACGGTGTTGCGCTCTTGAATGATGATGGCACAGTGACCTATACGCCAGCTGATGATTATAACGGCACGGACAGCTTTACCTATACGGTCACCGATAACGACGGGGAAACCCAGATTGCCACCGTGAACCTGACGGTGACGCCTGAAAATGACGCCCCTGTCATTGACTCTATCGATCTGGCAGACGGTACCGAATATGCAGAATATACCCTGACAGCAGCGGACCTGCTGGCGGCAGCAAGTGACGTGGATGGCGATACGCTTTCTATCACGGATGTTTCCAGCACAGACCCGGATGTGTCTATCACCGATAATGGGGATGGCACCTGGACGATTGTGTCTGATGAAGAGGGCGAGCAGCCGATCAACTTCTCTGTCTCTGATGGCACAACGACCACCACAGCCACCACCACCATCGACTTTGCCGATGTGAACAATACCGCAACCGATGATACGGCTTCAACCGATCAGGATCAGGCGGTGACGCTGAACATTGCCGATCTGATCGCCAATGACAACATCATTGATGGCG
>NZ_JAWLVJ010000063.1:0-1456 GCF_033100395.1 Terasakiella sediminum
TTTCACACAGGAGACCACACGTCATGGTTAAAATGACAACAGAAGAAGCGTTTATTAAAGTATTGCAGATGCACGGTATCGAGCATGGTTTCGGTATTATCGGTTCTGCCATGATGCCGATTTCCGATTTGTTCCCGGAAGCGGGGATCAAGTTCTGGGATTGCGCACATGAAGTGAACGCCGGCATCATCTGTGATGGCTACACACGTGCCACAGGCAAGATGGCCATGGCGATTGCACAAAACGGCCCCGGCATCACAGGGTTCGTAACCCCTGTTAAAACAGCTTATTGGAACCACACACCTATGCTGGTTGTGACCCCACAGGCGGCCAACAAAACAATCGGTCAGGGCGGTTTCCAGGAAGTTGAACAGATGCGTATGTTTGCAGATTGCGTGTGCTATCAGGAAGAAGTTCGTGATGCATCCCGTATCCCGGAAGTTCTGAACCGCGTGATTGAAAAAGCCATCCGTGGCTCAGCCCCTGCTCAAATCAACGTACCACGTGATTTCTGGACGCAGGTGATCGATGTTGAACTGCCACAGATCGTTCGTCTGGAACGTCCATCCGGTGGTACACAGGCTGTTGCAGAGGCTGCAAAGATCCTGTCTGAAGCCAAATTCCCTGTCATCCTGAACGGTGCCGGTGTTGTCATCGGTGGCGCGATTGAAGCGTCCAAAGCTCTGGCAGAACGTCTGGATGCGCCTGTTGCCTGTGGTTACCAGCATAATGATGCCTTCCCGGGTTCTCACCCGCTGTCTGTTGGTCCATTGGGCTATAACGGCTCTAAAGCGGCGATGGAACTGATTGCGAAAGCCGACGTTGTTCTGGCATTGGGTACCCGCTTGAACCCATTCTCCACACTGCCGGGTTACGGCATTGATTACTGGCCGACCGAAGCCAAGATCATTCAGGTCGATATCAACTCTGATCGTATTGGCCTGACCAAGAAGGTCACCGTTGGTATTCAGGGGGATGCGAAACTGGTTGCGGAACAAATTCTGGACCAACTGACAGACGATGCAGGTAACGCCGGTCGTGACGATCGTAAAGCGCTGATCCACCAGACCAAATCTGCATGGGCACAAGAACTGTCCAGCCTGGACCACGAAGAAGACGATCCAGGCACTGTCTGGAACGAAGAAGCACGCAAGCGTGACGCAGACCTGATGAGCCCACGTCAAGCGTGGCGTGCGATCCAGGCTGGTATGCCGGAAGATGTGATCATTTCTTCTGACATCGGGAATAACTGCGCCATCGGTAACGCGTACCCAACGTTTGAGAAAGGCCGTAAGTACCTGGCACCGGGCCTATTTGGTCCTTGTGGCTACGGTTTCCCGGCGATCCTGGGTGCGAAAATTGGTCAGCCTGACACGCCAGTAATCGGCTTTGCCGGTGACGGTGCCTTCGGGATTTCCATGAACGAAATGGGATCTTGCGGTCGTGGCGATTGGCC
>NZ_JAWLVJ010000064.1:0-1400 GCF_033100395.1 Terasakiella sediminum
CGATAGCTTCATAGAGCAGGTTCATGAGACGGCAGCGTTCCTGCTTTTTTAAAGGTCGCCTGTTGAGCAATGGCTCCCACTGCCTCAAGGCTTGAATAGTGGCTTTAAAACTGAGCCTTCGTGGAGGCTGTTTCGTCTTTCCTGCCGCGTCAAACATTAAAAGGCGGATGGCATTATAAGCGATAAAATGCATCAGGATTTCTTTTCGCACCATGGGCGGCGTTTTACAGCGCAGGATATCCATCCCCATGGTGGTTTTGATATCGCGAAAGAACAGCTCCACATCCCATCTTTGATAATAAAGCGCTGCCAGTTCTGAAACAGGATAAGCCTCAGGGTCAGTCATGGTTGTCACCAGATAAAAAGATTTCGTTCTGTAGCCAGGAGCACTGATCTCAACCTTGATTTGACGCAACGTTAGAACATCGGGTAAAGCTTCCCATTCTGCTCGTCCATAACTGTGCTGCTTATTCCACAGAGGTTTAGGCCATTGGATCAACAGATCATTTTTGCCCAGCACTTCAATGGCAGAGGCTGCATCCACTGGAGTGCGACGCGCCAAAGTCAGAACTGAATCGACCCCGAATTGTTGCAGCTTCCAGACATCGTAATAACTGCAAAACCCTTTGTCGCCAAGGAACACATCTCCTTTGTTAAACGTACTCCACTGTTGGCGCAGCATAGGAAGTTCAGACCTTTTTCTATCACCAAGGCGATAACTCAACAAAGCCCCTGTGTGAAGGCAAAAGCAGGCACAAACCCGTCCTTGAGGGAAGCCGCAACCGGGTTGCTGTCCTTTAGGCTGAGGCCAGACGTGTTGATTATCAGGTGTGTCTGCCATGCTGACACCTGTGCCATCAACAACAATGACCCGGCGGCCTTTCCAGCCCTTTTCCTGGCTTCGTTCACGCAAGCTTTTTGACGTGTGGCTCAGAATCTTTTCTAACATGCTTTCATCAAGTTTATGACGGGCCTGACAATAAGCAGATGTGGAGGCTGATGGCACTTTCATAGATCGTTCACCAGCAAATGCCTGAACTTTGCGAACAACTTCCTGACAGCCGCCATCAGCATCAAGTATTTGAGAGAAGAATGCCCAGAATGTGTTGGTTTTGCTATACAGTCGTCGTCGGGAAAAAGAACCTCCGCTCCTTTGATCCAGTTCCCTCATTGGGATGAATTTGGAAAAACAATCTCCGAGTTGAGATAGGGAATGTCGCCGAATTCTTGCTGTTTCATCGACCAATTTTTGAAGGGCGGAACGGGGCTTGCGCCGTAACGTGGACCAGTGCAACCCCGGAAGATATAAGCTAGCGTTTTCCATGGGATAGTATCCCATTTTTATGATAAAATCGCACCCGAAAATTAATGCAGACAACGCCTTAACTTAGTGCCATTCG
>NZ_JAWLVJ010000065.1:0-1325 GCF_033100395.1 Terasakiella sediminum
TGTGGAGTAGCCCCCATTTGGACCGGACACCCTGACATAGCCTAAGGAGGCTTAAGGCTATGCCTTAAGCATATGCTTATGTCTTATGAAATATCCGATGTTGAAATCATTATGGATGGCGCTCGTCGCCGTCGCTGGTCAGCGGCTGAAAAGCTGCGTATAGTCGAAGAAAGTTTTGACAGTTCTGAAAGTATTTCCACAGTTGCCCGGCGAAATGGTGTTGCCCCGAACCTGCTTTATCGCTGGCGAAAGCTGATGAGTGAAGGAGGTTCGATTGCCGTGAGCAGTGATGAAAGTGTGGTCGCCACATCCGAAGTCAAGCGCCTGGAGAAAAAGGTACGTGAACTGGAGCGCCTGTTGGGTAAGAAAACCATGCAGGTTGAAATCCTGCGCGAAGCCCTTGAAAAAGCAGACTCAAAAAAACGGACCTTGCCTTATGCCTTGTTGCCCAAGGGAGATGGCCAATGAAAACCATTGCCGATACGATGAAGGTCTCACGCTCCAACTTGTATGGTCGAAAAAACGGCTCAAAGCCTCGAAAGCCGCACTACGCTTGTGCCGGGGACGTCGAGGCCGTTGAAGCCATTCGCCCCCTTGTAGACAAAAAGCCGACTTTTGGCTATCGACGGATCGCTGGAATTCTGAATAAACAGCGCCGCCTTGAAGGCAAACCAACCATCAATCACAAGCGGGTTTATCGCATCATGATGATGAACGGCTGGCTGTTGGAAAAGCACACCGCCAACCTGCCGGGACGTGTACATGATGGCAAGGTGATTGTGATGTGCTCTGACCTTCGCTGGTGTTCAGACGGCTTTGAAATTCCGTGCTGGAATGGTGATGTGGTGCGTGTTGCCTTTGTAATTGACGCTTTTGATCGTGAGGTTATCTCATGGGTTGCGATTATCAATGACGGGATCGACGGGTCCATGGTGCGCGACATGATGCTGGAAGCCGTTGAAAAACGCTTCAACAACCTGCAAGCCCCGCACAAAATCGAGTTTCTCAGCGATAACGGAAGCTGTTACACGGCGAAGGAGACAAGAGACTTTGCAGCTGCCTTGAACCTGCGTTCCTGCTTTACACCGGTGCGCAGCCCGCAATCCAATGGCATGTCGGAAAGCTTTGTCAAAACCTTCAAACGCGATTTTGCCAGGATAAATCCTTTACCCGACGGCAAAACCGTTTATCAATCTCTTCATGAGTGGTTCGAGGAATATAACGAAGACCACCCCCACAGCGGCTTGAAATGGACCTCTCCCAGAGACTTCCGCAGAGCCCAAATTTAACCCGTCAGGGTGTCCGGTGAAATGGGGGCAACTCCA
>NZ_JAWLVJ010000066.1:0-1305 GCF_033100395.1 Terasakiella sediminum
TGACCCGTCCTAAAATACGTTGACGGTTTTAGGTTAAGCCCGTTGCTTTTGGCAGCGGGCTTTTCTGTGCATTTGGTTTGGCGTTTTCATTCCCAAGCTCAAGTGCGGTCTCAGTTCATTGTAAACCTGAACGGATTGAGCAACAAGTGTCTTCAATTCCCAGAGGTTCTTGCATTGATGCAGTAAAAACTCATGCTTCAAGATGCCGTTCACCCTTTCTGCTAAAGCATTTTGATAACAATCATACCCGTCTGTCATGGATGGTTTTATTCGGTTTTTGCTCAGAACATCTTGATATTCTGCTGAACAATATTGCAATCCTCTATCTGAGTGATGAATGGTTGGCGTGTCTGTAATCCTCTGGGCCACACTCATCTTCAGCGCTTTGACAACATCGCTTGCTTTCATTTCAGAACTCACCTCATAACCCATAATTCTACGTGAACAGGCGTCTGTCACCAAAGACAGATAATGCGTTCCTTCATCTGTCTGCACGTAGGTAATATCGCTCACAAAAACCTGCTCAATGTCTTCAACACGTTGACTTTTCAACAGGTTTGGATGTTTACGCAACCAGTGTTTGCTGTAAGTCGTTTTTGTATAGCTCCTACGAGGCTTAACCAAAAGGTTCTCTTGTTTGAGGTAGCGGAACAACCCATCACGCCCGAGCTTGATCCCTTGGGTTTCAAGTTGTGGCTTGATCAGGTGATATAGTTTTCGTGTCCCGATCCGGGGCATGAATCGGCGCCAATATAAAATCATGTCACGCACAGGCAACAAGGTTCGTTCGCGCTCTTCAAGACGACCTTTCCATTGATACACAGCCTGACGAGAAAGCCCAATCAGGCGGCACACTGTAGCCAGTTTTACCTGTCCTTTTTCTTTGGCAAGCCAGAGTGTGCGACAGAGTACTTTTTTCGCATGTCGATCCCGTATTCCCGGTGAACCAGATCGACCATCTCCCCATAGATGAAATTTTTAAGCTTTTCATCTTCAAGCTCTTTTTCCAGGCGCTTGATTTTCTGGGCTGGAGTTTCTTTTGATGTGGGCATGGCGACACGATAATGAATGGGTTTTGACCAATCCAGTTTACCATGCTTGCGCAGCCAGGTTAATGCCGTACTTCGCCCCTGAATTCCATAACGATTTTGTGCCTGTTTATAAGTCATTTCGCCTTTTTCAATCTGCTCAACGACTGATAGTTTAAAGGCTAATGGATAATCACGCTGTGTGCGCTTAACCCGCTTGTTTTCTTTGTTTCCCATAATAAGTCTCCAATCTGTCAACTTATTTCAGGACGGGTCA
>NZ_JAWLVJ010000067.1:0-1290 GCF_033100395.1 Terasakiella sediminum
TCAAATTACGCATAGACTTCTCCTCATAAAAAGAAGTCTTGAATCACATTCTACGCAATTTGTAAATCCACTTTGTCAACAGGACCTAGATCGAGATGACGTTATTGAATACTATATCTGCAAACATTGTACGGGCATACATGGAGGTGTGAAATCACCCAGTGTGTGTCACTGGTGTTGGGACAAAGGTTTGCGATAAAGTTATAAGACAAGGGAAAAAACAATTTCCCTTGTCTTATTAATCCATGAGTTCTTTCAGAAAACGATCAGGGTTTGCCATGAATGCTTTTGTGATTTGATAGTGTTCTGTTTCTTCGAAAGCAACTTCTCGCAATTCATTGTGGTTAAACTCAATGATCCGGGCGTTTGGATATGAAAGCAGGATGGGAGAATGTGTTGCGATAATTAATTGCACATTACCTGATTGGTGCCACTCATGTAGCAAAGATAGAAAGGACAATTGTCTTGCTGGGGATAGTGCAGTTTCAGGTTCATCCAAAAGATAGATTTGTTTTTTAGTCGTCTCAAAAGCATTTTTGAAAATGACAAGAAATGATTCCCCATGACTTCGTTCGTGCAACCGCTTGCCGTCATACATGCTGAAATTTTGATTTTCGACCGAATCAATATATCGGGCTACGTTGAAGAAGCTCTCAGAACGAAAAAAATATCCTTGGTTCACTTTGGGGAGCCATGATGGGCGTAATGTATTTCTTAAAGCGGATTGAACACCATCATCAGAATTATATAAATGATGCATGTGGCTACCGCCGCTTTTGTGGAAACCACATAGCTCTGCAATAGCTTCCATAATAGTTGATTTCCCAGACCCGTTTTCTCCAACAAAAAAAGTGATTGGCGTTGTGAAATTTAATGAGAAATTTTTGTTGAGAAAATCCAAAGTATCGAAAGGAAATAGCTCATCACTTCTCTTGTTTTCAATTAGAGAGACCGTTTTCAGAAATGGTGCTGTCAGAGACATCATAAAGCCTTAAGTAATTTGTGATGTTTTCACTATGATAGGCTCTGAGGAGATTTTTTTATAGAAAATAGATCGTCTGATTAATTCAGGTTCAAAATGTGCGCTTTTAGTCGTGAAATGTCAGTGATTTTTTTGTTACCCAAAATGTTACCCAAAGCGGAAAATAAAAAGACGCCTCAAGGAGCGTCTTGTGTAACCATCTGATTCCTCTGGGAGAAAATGGTGCCCGGGGGCTGCCAAGGGAAGTCATTGATTAATCAGTGTTTTTCGCAACAACAAGAAGTTATCAATTCCACAGAAGTAACAAA
>NZ_JAWLVJ010000068.1:0-1211 GCF_033100395.1 Terasakiella sediminum
GGTAATACCCCCATTTTTAGGGGGCTTCAGAAGTAGACAGTTATGCAGCCCTTTGGATTGACTGCAGCAATTTCTGTTTTGGCGTTATGCCGCCGATCGCCATATTGGGTCTTTCATTGTTATATGTCCATAGCCATTTCGTGGCTGCGTCCTGAACCTCTTCGATAGTTTCAAACAGGTCTTGATTAAGCCAATCGTATCTCACAGTTCTGTTGTATCGCTCCACATAGGCATTCTGCTGTGGCTTTCCAGGCTGAATAAATTGGAGCGTTACGCCGTGTTTTTCAGACCATTGAGCCAAGACGTGAGAGATGTACTCGGGGCCATTATCGCAACGAATCATTTTGGGCTTTCCTCGCCATTCAATGATTTGATTTAAAGAACGAACAACCCGTTCTGAAGGCAATGAGAAATCAACCTCAATGGCAAGGCCTTCTCGATTGAAGTCATCAATCACATTGAACGTTCTAAAAGCTCTGCCATCCATCAACTGGTCATGCATAAAATCCATTGACCAGATTTCATTGATAAACTCAGGCTCGCTTAAAGCTTCGGGCTTGTCCCGTTTAATCCTTTTCTTTGGTTTTATACGCAAATTCAGCTCCAGTTCACGATAAATCCGATAGACCCGTTTATGGTTCCATCCAAAACCTTTGACGTTCCGCAGATAAAGAAAACACAACTGAAAGCCCCAATTACGATGGGCCTGCGTTAAACGCAAAAGCCAATCAGCGATTTCTTCATTCTCATCATTCAAGATGGCTGTATATCGAAAACACGTCTGACTAATCGAAAAGGCTTCACAGGCTTGTCGAATATTCAGCCGCCCCTTGCAGACAGCAACTTTTGCAATCTCGCGACGACGGGACGGCTTTACCACTTTTTTTCAATAGCCTCCTTGATGACATCATTTTGGAGCTGGATATCAGCATACATTCGTTTGAGCCGAGCATTTTCGGCTTCCAGTTCTTTCAAGCGAGCCATCATCGATGCGTCCATACCGCCAAACTTCGCCCGCCATTTATAAAAGCTCGCACTGCTCATACCATATTGGCGGCACAATTCTGGAACTGGCGTACCAGCCTCTGCTTCCTTCAAAATCTTGATGATCTGGTTGTCACTATATCTTGGTTTTTTCATTTCGAATCTCCTGCACTTAATATACGAGAAAATTCTACTTCTAAGGACCACTAAAAATCGGGGGTATTACC
>NZ_JAWLVJ010000069.1:0-1203 GCF_033100395.1 Terasakiella sediminum
TGTAGTAGTCGCGACTTGATCTGACACTTACCCGCTTTGATGCGGTGACTGTCAGGTCGGGTTTAATCTATAAACTTTTCCTGCCAGATTTGTTTTCCATCCAATAAGGTCTCCATGGGTGTGCGTCCACAGCAGATTTTTCCTTGGTGGGTGCGTTCATTGTTATAATAATTCAGCCATTCGTCCAGATCATTCTGTAATTCCTCAATGGTCTCATAGATTTTCTTGCGGAATGTCACCTGATAAAACTCCTGCAAAATGGTTTTGTGGAAGCGTTCACAAATGCCGTTTGTCTGCGGGTGTTTTACTTTGGTTTTGGTGTGCTCAATGTCATTGATCGCCAAAAAGAGTTGGTAATCATGTTGATCGGCTTTTCCACAAAATTCTGTGCCGCGATCCGTTAGGATACGCAAGACAGGCAAGGCGTTTTCTTCATGGAAAGGCAGAACTTTGTCATTCAAAGTATCAGCCGCTGTAATAGGTGTTTTTGTGCTGTAAAGCTTGGCAAAGGCGACCTTGGAATACGTATCCACGTAAGTCTGCTGATAGACCCTTCCTACGCCTTTTAATGTGCCGACATAGAAAGTGTCTTGAGAACCGAGATAGCCAGGATGAGCCGTGTCAATCTCGCCACTGGCTTGATCATCCAGCTTCTTCTTTTCCAAAGCTTGCACTTGAGCCTCAGTTAAAATGATACCGTCTTCAGCGACTTTTGCTTCCAAGGCTTTTAGACGGGATTTGAAGTTGCCAAGGTCATGACGCAACCAACAACACCGCACGCCGCTTGGCGAGATGAATACGCCACGTTTGCGAAGTTCATTGCTGGTGCGTTGTTGCCCATGGGCAGGGTATTCAATGGCATAGCTGACAACCGCTTCTTCCGTTGCCATGTCGATGCGATTTTTGAAGTTCGGTGTGTTTCTGCTCTTTTCGAAAAGAGCAGAAACACCGCCTTCATCAACAGCGGCCTTATAACGGTAAAAAGTATCTCGGGATAAACCCATCACCTTGCAGGCTTTGGATACGTTACCAAGTTCTTCTGCCAGATTGAGAAGTCCGACTTTATGTTTGATGATTCTTTCGTTACTTTGAAGCATAGGGTTACCTCTTTGAGTTTTGATGTTTAAGGAGTTGCACCTTCATCAAAACGGGTAACCCGCCCTTTTTCAAGGTCGGCTGTCAGATCGGATCGGAACTATTCCA
>NZ_JAWLVJ010000070.1:0-1146 GCF_033100395.1 Terasakiella sediminum
CGTTTAAATCGGAAGCCGTTCAGCTTGCCCTAACCAGTGGCTTGACTCGCAAACAAGTCGCTACGGACCTTGGTATAGGGTTTTCCACTCTCAATAAATGGGTTGCTCAGCATAAACATGATGACCTGATGTCAGGCCCGCATGACGATGTTCACAAGGAACTGGCCCGACTTCGCAAAGAGAACCGTATTTTGAAGGAGGAAAGGGAGATACTAAAAAAGGCGACGGTCTTCTTTGCCAGTCAAAAGCGGTAAGATATCAGTTTATCCACGCAAAGAAGACAGATCATTCAATTACCTTGATGTGCAAAGCTTTCAACGTCAGTGAAAGTGGTTTTCATGCTTGGCAAAGGCGTTCAATGTCGCTCAGGCAGCGTGAAGACATGATTTTGTTGGCTTACATCCGCAGTATTCACCAAGAAAATTACCAATCATATGGTCGGGAACGTATGACTGAAGAATTGCGTGATTTAGGTTTTATTGTCAGCGAACGCCGAGTTGCACGTTTAATGAAAGACAACAACATTTACATTAAGCGGACACATAAGTTTAAACGCACAACTGATAGCGATCACAATCATAACATTGCACCTAACTTGCTTGATGGTGATTTTACAACAACGGGTCCGAACCAAAAATGGGCAGGAGATATCACCTATATCCATACGCAAGAAGGCTGGCTGTATCTCGCTGTGATTATTGACTTATATTCACGTCGCGTTATCGGTTGGGCTGTAAGTAAACGAATGAAACGTGATCTTGTTATGCAAGCTTTGCAACGGGCTATTGCCTTACGTAAACCACCCAAAGGCGTGATCCATCATTCTGACCGTGGGTCGCAATATTGCTCGAAAGATTATCAAAAGTTACTCAAAAAACATGGCTTTGAGGCTTCGATGTCTGGCAAAGGCAATTGTTATGACAATGCTGCCGTTGAAACATTCTTTAAATCGTTGAAAGCCGAATTGGTCTGGAGAACAACCTTTGAAACCAGAGATCAGGCAGGAAAGGCCTTGTTCAAATACATCAACAAATTCTATAATCCCAAACGTCGACATTCATACTTGGGCAACATCAGCCCTATGAAGTTTGAAATGAAGGCTGCATGACAGAGTAAAGTATCCTCCACTTTAGTGCAGCGGGTCCA
>NZ_JAWLVJ010000071.1:0-1114 GCF_033100395.1 Terasakiella sediminum
GTGGAGCAGCCCGCCAAGAGCCCTCAGCAGAGAAAAATGCTAGCGGGCCTTGATATAACTGCCAAACATTGACGCGGGGTGGAGCAGCCCGCCAAGAGCCCTTAGCAGAGAAAAATGCTAGCGGGCCTTGATATAACTGCCAAACATTGACGCGGGGTGGAGCAGCCCGGTAGCTCGTCAGGCTCATAACCTGAAGGTCGTCAGTTCAAATCTGGCCCCCGCAACCATAAAAATAGGGTCCCCACCGGGGGCCCTTTTTTTATGTTTACGGAGGTACCAGATTCTGAACTGTGCGGAATGCCCGAACAGGGCAGATCGCCAGTTCGCGGCGCAAAGCGACGCTACCGAGCAGCGAAGCAGCGCAGGCTAAATCTGGCCCCCGCAACCAACGATACAGNTAGGGTCCCCACCGGGGGCCCTTTTTTTATGTTTACGGAGGTACCAGATTCTGAACTGTGCGGAATGCCCGAACAGGGCAGATCGCCAGTTCGCGGCGCAAAGCGACGCTACCGAGCAGCGAAGCAGCGCAGGCTAAATCTGGCCCCCGCAACCAACGATACAGAAACCTCGTCACCACAAGTGGCGGGGTTTTTGTTTGCAAGCTTCAGAAGGGCTGGTAACTCGCCGAAAAGCTCAACTTGGCAAGCCCCTAGTAATCTAGACACCTGATATTTTTTCGTAATACCGTCTTTCAAATTCCATCGGAGACAAGCCTCCATTGGCACCATGTCTTCGTGTTGGGTTGTAAAAGAACTCAATATAATTAAATATCTCCGCCCTTGCTTCATCACGGCTTTTATAGATTTTTCGTTTGATGTGGACCCGCTGCACTAAAGTGGAGGATACTTTACTCTGTCATGCAGCCTTCATTTCAAACTTCATGGGGCTAATATTTCCCAAGTATGAATGTCGGCGTTTTGGATTGTAGAATTTGTTGATGTATTTGAACAAGGCTTTTCCTGCTTGATCTCTGGTTTCAAAGGTCGTTCTCCATACCAATTCAGCCTTTAACGACTTGAAGAATGGTCCCGTCCCTATAAAATAGAGGATACTTTCTGTTAGACTGAGATCAACAGGAGGAACTTATGAATCTCAAAAAATCAGACGCGTTTAA
>NZ_JAWLVJ010000072.1:0-953 GCF_033100395.1 Terasakiella sediminum
AAATCTGGCAGGAAAAGTTTATAGATTAAACCCGACCTGACAGTCACCGCATCAAAGCGGGTAAGTGTCAGATCAAGTCGCGACTACTACACGTAAGATTGTTCTGCCGCCTTTTGGTAGAGATCAATTGCCTTGGTCATATCCTTTGCCAATCCCGTCTTCGCCCAGATACCGGGATGAAACTCTGCTGAATTTTGTTCATAGAGACGCCCCATTAAATATTGCGCGGGCGGATAGCCTCTTTCCAAGAGTTCCTGGCAATAAGCCATATTACTTGCATTAAATATCGGGCTCTCCGGCTCTTTGCCATGCGCACAAAGGATGAAACTGGCGTCATGGTTTCCTACCTGTGCTGCAGCTTCGAGTTTCTCATGTGCATCCATATAGCCCAAAGGCATGAGAGGTGATTTCAGAATACCCTTAGTCCTAATAACAAAGGCCGCATTTAGACTGCCTTGCTCAGCGGCCTTCTGAAAAAGCGCTTCATAAGCAGGAAGGTCTTCTTCTATTTTTATGCCAAGCCCGGATAGAAGCGCCAGATTGTAAGTCGCCTCGCTCTCCCCGGCATTGGAGGCCGCGAGATAAGCCGAGATTATTTTTTCCTGATCCTGTTTCAGAATGAGATAGGAATTTGCAATTTCCATATGCGTCATTGCAGACCTTTGCCCATAAGGTATTTTTTCCAGTTCAGCAAGGCGCAACGAAATATCGTCCTGATATCGACTATATTCTGTGATCTGATAAGCATAGTTCCATCCCGCAATTGCACCAAGCACAGAACAAATGACAATCACGCCAATGAATATTTTTTTCAACATAATGCACCTCTAAATTACCTCTATTATACCTATGGACAGCTTAGTGACCCGTCCTAAAATACGTTGACGGTTTTAGGTTAAGCCCGTTGCTTTTGGCAGCGGGCTTTTCTGTGCATTTGGTTTGGCGTTTTCATT
>NZ_JAWLVJ010000073.1:0-934 GCF_033100395.1 Terasakiella sediminum
AGAGCCTGACCCAAAAGTAGTTGAGTGATTACAGTCAGTTATGATTCTATCGGTTTGCTACAACTGATGGAGAACAATAATGGCTTGGACAGCAACCACTCGCTCTGATTATGACCGCTCGAATTGTCGATATGCAAGCGATTTGACGGATGAAGAATGGATTTTGATTGAGTGTTTCATGCCGTTGCCTCGTACTCAGGGGCGTCCTCGAACAACAGAATTACGACAGGTGATGAACGCTATCCTGTATATTGCAACAACGGGTTGCCAGTGGCGAATGCTCCCCAATGACTTTCCTCCACGCTCTACAGTTCAGCGTTACTTTTATGACTGGCGTAGTCGTGGTTTGCTCAAAACCATCAATCACAATTTGGTCATGTGGACCCGTGACCTTGAGGGCAAGGAAGCCAGTCCAACAGCAGGCGTGATTGATAGCCAAAGCGTAAAAACGACAGAAAGCGGCGGCCCTCGGGGCTATGACGCAGGTAAGAAAATCAAGGGACGCAAACGCCATATTGTTACAGACACGTTGGGCTTGCTGGTTGGCAGCAAGGTCCATCCTGCTGATATTCAGGATCGCGATGGTGCATCGGATGTTTTAAAATCTATCCGACAGAGCCACCCTTGGCTACGCCATGTCTTTGGCGATGGTGGCTATGCGGGACCAAAATTACGCGAGGCATTGGATAAAATTGGCGATTGGACAATTGAAATTGTCAAACGCTCGGACAAGGCAGAAGGTTTTGAAGTTCTGCCCCGTCGTTGGGTTGTCGAACGGACATTTGCATGGCTCAACCGCTGTCGGCGTTTAGCGAAGGATTGGGAAAAATCCATTCAATCCGCAGAAGCATGGATACTGGTATCCTCAATTAGAATGATGACGAGACGGCTGGCAAGATACTGTTTTAAAAAGTGAAGTTTCGAGTCAGACTCT
>NZ_JAWLVJ010000074.1:0-761 GCF_033100395.1 Terasakiella sediminum
AGTTGTTTGGCCATCACGGTGAGCATGGCGAAGTCGACGCCTGAAGATGTTTTCTTCATCTCGCTCAGCATCTGGTCGGTTTGCTCAATGGCGTTCTGGTTGCTTTCAATCCAGGCAGTCATCCCGGCCATGGCGTCTTTGCCTTTGGTCTGGGAGTCCAGTGCCTTGTGGGTCAGTTCGGACTGATAGCCATAAAGGTCTTCGATCAGGGAATTGACCGCCAGCTTCTGCCAGTGGTTTTTCAGCCCCAGTTGTTCCCCGGTTGCCCGCATCCAGCCGAGATCAAAACGCGACCCCATCTCGAAATAGACTTTGGAGACATCGACCACATCCAACTTGCGCGTCTGGGCAATGCCCACAATGTCACAGCCCGATACCAGCATCACCTTGCCCGCAACGGATTTGGCAAGCGGTGCGGGGACGCCATTGTCAATGAAGGTCTGAGCCTGTGCCAGATGACTTCGCAGAAGCGAGTCCGGCAGGACTTCTTCCAGCTTTTCATCCAGCTTGGTCAAGCCTTCCTGGAAGGATCCAACGATCTTGCCGATATCCAGCGGACGTTCTGAATTGCGCAGGAACCATTTGGTCCCGCGATCAATCAGCTTGCTCACCTGATTGAGCATACGGATTTGCTCAGTCGCTGAGACCTTGTTATCCAAAGCTTCAATGGCTGTCCAGGTTTCCCTGAGGCCAAAGGCATCGCGTGTGATCAGATAAGCACGCGCGATATCATCAGGGGCTGCGTTGGTATTTTCCATCAC
>NZ_JAWLVJ010000075.1:0-761 GCF_033100395.1 Terasakiella sediminum
GACGCTGAACATTGCCGATCTGATCGCCAATGATAACATCATTGATGGCGGCACTATTACAGGTGTGTCCGGGGCCCAAAACGGTACGGTCAGCCTTGATACGGAAAATGGCACCATTACCTTCACGCCGGATGCGGGCTATGACGGTGCGGATGCAAGCTTCGTCTATACCATCACGGATGAAGACGGCCAGACCACCTCTGCCACCGTGGATGTGGATATTGCCGATATCGACAACACATTGGCCGATGACAGTGCCACACTGGCGGAAGACAGCAGCAAAACCATCAATGTGATTGACAATGACACCATCGTTGATGGCGGCACGGTCACAGGCATTACGCAACCCACAAACGGTGTTGCGCTCTTGAATGATGATGGCACAGTGACCTATACACCTGCTGATGATTATAACGGCACGGACAGCTTTACCTATACGGTGACCGATAACGACGGGGAAACCCAGATTGCCACTGTGAACCTGACGGTGACACCTGAAAATGACGCCCCTGTCATTGACTCTATCGATCTGGCAGACGGTACCGAATATGCAGAATATACGCTGACAGCAGCGGACCTGCTGGCGGCAGCTTCTGATGTGGATGGCGATACGCTTTCTATCACGGATGTGAGCTCAACCGATCCGGATGTGTCTATCACCGATAATGGGGATGGCACCTGGACGATTGTGTCTGATGAAGAGGGCGAGCAACCGATCAACTTCTCTGTCTCTGATGGCACAACGACCACCACAGCCACCA
>NZ_JAWLVJ010000076.1:0-723 GCF_033100395.1 Terasakiella sediminum
CAACACTGGCGGAAGACAGCAGCAAAACCATCAATGTGATTGACAATGACACCATCGTTGATGGCGGCACGGTCACAGGCATTACGCAACCGACCAACGGTGTTGCAGTCCTGAATGATGATGGCACGGTGACCTATACGCCAGCTGATGATTATAACGGTACGGACAGCTTTACCTATACGGTCACGGATAACGACGGGGAAACCCAGATTGCCACCGTGAACCTGACGGTGACGCCTGAAAATGACGCCCCTGTCATTGACTCTATTGATCTGGCAGACGGTACCGAATATGCAGAATATACGCTGACAGCTGCGGACCTTCTGGCGGCGGCCTCTGATGTGGATGGCGATACGCTTTCTATCACGGATGTTTCCAGCACAGACCCGGATGTGTCTATCACTGATAATGGGGATGGCACCTGGACGATTGTGTCTGATGAAGAGGGCGAGCAGCCCATCAACTTCTCTGTCTCTGATGGCACAACGACCACCACAGCCACCACCACCATCGACTTTGCCGATGTGAACAACACGGCAACCGATGATACGGCTTCAACCGATCAGGACCAGGCGGTGACGCTGAACATTGCCGATCTGATCGCCAATGACAACATCATTGATGGCGGTACCATTACAGGTGTGTCCGGGGCCCAAAACGGTACGGTCTCTATCGATACGGAAAATGGCACCATTACCTTCACCCCGGATGCGGGCTATGACG
>NZ_JAWLVJ010000077.1:0-653 GCF_033100395.1 Terasakiella sediminum
TGATTTCCTTGCGGTTTTTCCGCATTGGAATCATGGCGTAACCACCACGTTTTTCCATATCTTCACGAATGGAATTTGCATCGTAGCCTTTGTCAGCCAGTAGAACCTTGGCATCTGGGCCACCCCATTCCATCAACGGGGCATACCCTTTGTAATCTGATGTTTGACCTTCGCTAATTTCCAATGCTATGGGCAATCCTTCGGCGTTTGTTCGAAGGTGTATTTTGGACGTAAAGCCACCTTTTGAACGGCCAAGACCTTCTTTTTGAGTCCCCCTTTTGCCCCAGCAGCCTGATGATGGGCTCTGATGATTGTGCTATCTATCATTTGCACTGTATCTGGAACGGCTTTGGCATCATTTAACGCATCCAGCAACACATCCCAAACACCAAGCAATGTCCATCGGCGAAACTGTCGGTAAACAGAAGCCCATTTGCCAAAATCATTGGGAAGGTCACGCCAAGGAGCACCAGTTCGGGCAATCCAGAAAATACCATCAAGGATGAGGCGGTGGTTTGATGGCGGACGGCCTGACTTTGGTCCTTGGACGTGAAGAAACGGCTCAAAGAATGACCATTCATCGTCGCTCATCAAATTACGCATAGACTTCTCCTCATAAAAAGAAGTCTTGAATCACATTCTACGCAATTTGT
>NZ_JAWLVJ010000078.1:0-638 GCF_033100395.1 Terasakiella sediminum
CGATATGACAAAACGATGTTAAGCTTTCTCGGCTTCGTTCAGGTCACATCAATTCGGGTTTGGGTAAAGCACTTTGTCAACAGAACCTAATTGCTTGCCAAACAGTTTTGTATGGAATTCTGCCTTTTCCATGTGTTTCTTCTGGTAAAGTAATTGGACCGTGTTTTGATGCGATTAGTACAAGGCGTTTTCTTCTTTGCGGCACGCCAAAATCAACGGCATTCTTAACATCTGCATCAAAATAATAGCCAAGTGTTTCCAAAAAATTGATGAAGCGTGTGAATGGACCTTTTTCAATTCTTTGTAAGCCTGGGACGTTTTCCAATAAGATGTAATCAGGCAAACATGATTTTATAAATGGATGTAGTGTATCAAGTAATGCTCTTCTTTCATCTTTATCACTTTTTTGTTTGTTTTGTGATGAAAAGGGTTGGCATGGAGCACATGCGGAAAAAAGAACTTGCCCGTTTGCTTTTTTGGTAAGGTTTTTAATTTTTCGGACTGAAAGTTTTGTGATGTCTTCTTTATAAATCTTAGCCTCAGAAAAATTGGACCCGCTGCACTAAAGTGGAGGATACTTTACTCTGTCATGCAGCCTTCATTTCAAACTTCATAGGGCTGATGTTGCCCAAGTATGA
>NZ_JAWLVJ010000079.1:0-638 GCF_033100395.1 Terasakiella sediminum
AAATCTGGCAGGAAAAGTTTATAGATTAAACCCGACCTGACAGTCACCGCATCAAAGCGGGTAAGTGTCAGATCAAGTCGCGACTACTACAATTTATGTTCAACGGACAACACCCAGTTCTTCATATTTCTCTTTTACAAACGCTCCGCAGTTGGCAACAGGAGTAGGCATGTATTCAAAAACATGAAAGAGCTTTACTAATTCGTAAAGTTCATCTTCTTCCTCTTCGAACGCAATGCAATATCCGAAGAGTACTGTTAATTCATCATCAGAGAGATGAGCCTTGAACATTTCAGCATATTTTTTTGTTTCTTCATAACTAAGCCTGTCATTGTTTGCCACAAAACGCAGAATGTTCGTAATCATCCTAAAATAGTGACTGACTATACTTCCCATCCAATCATAATCTTGAAGGAATGCATTTGAATACGAATCATATGTTTGATGATTTTTAATTCGACTGACAACAATATGCTTTAAAGTCAGCATAACGGCACATCCACTATCATCACCATGTTTCATACCATCTACAACATCACCAAGAGATTTAGGTCCTGTTGACAAAGTGGATTTACAAATTGCGTAGAATGTGATTCAAGACTTCTTTTTATGAGGAGAAGTCTATGCGTAATTTGATG
>NZ_JAWLVJ010000080.1:0-628 GCF_033100395.1 Terasakiella sediminum
TAATACCAAAACCCAAATGCTATGACCTATGAGCCCAATCTCTCATTCCGATGGACATAATTTTCCATGGCTGGTCACACAACAGGTTCCAAGCGTAGCAGCAATGATCAACGATATCGTTGTAGGATTTGAACACCTTGTTCGATAGCCAGTTGTCCCGCATGAATTGCCAAATATTTTCAACGGGATTGAGTTCGGGCGATTTTGGAGGCAAAGGCATAATGGTGATATTGTCAGGCACTTTCAGTTTGCCTGAGGTATGCCATGCGGCCTGATCCATGATGACAACAGCGTGGGCATTTTCAGCAACCGCCAGTGAGATTTCTTCCAAATGCAATTCCATCGCATGCGTATTGCATTTTGGCATGACGAGCCCTGCGGCTTTGCCTTCCTTTGGGCAGATCGCTCCAAAGATATAGGCTGAGCGAGTTCGCAAGTCCTGTATCGCTTCTGGGCGTGTGCCGCGTTTGGCCCAACGTCGTGTCTGTTTATTCTTTTGCCCGATACGGGCTTCATCCTGAAACCAAACTTCTATGGTTTTGCCTTGGGCTTCTTTTCTTTGGATTTCACCCACTTTGGCAGGGAAGTTTTTTTGAAAGCCTCATTGGCCTCTTCATTTCGTTGACGA
>NZ_JAWLVJ010000081.1:0-585 GCF_033100395.1 Terasakiella sediminum
ATGACCAGCTGAATGGCGGGTCCGGCAATGACATCCTCAATGGCGGCAAAGGCAACGACGTTCTAAACGGCGGAACTGGGAATGATAAACTCGCAGGCGGGGCAGGCGACGACACGCTCGTCGGCGGTGAAGGTAATGACCGCCTCTCTGGCGGGTCGGGCGACGACATTCTCAATGGTGGTGCTGGAAAAGATGTGCTCTCCGGTGGCAAGGGCGATGATGTTCTGAACGGTGGGGCAGGAAACGACAAGCTCCATGGGGGCGACGGCAATGACCAGTTGAATGGAGGTTCTGGAAATGACATCCTCAACGGCGGCAAAGGCGATGACGTCCTGAACGGCGGTGCCGGGAACGATAAACTCATAGGCGGCGCGGGCGATGACACGCTCGTCGGTGGTGATGGCAATGATCGTCTCTCTGGTGGCTCTGGCGACGATGTCCTTAACGGCGGTGCTGGAAAAGATGTCCTGTCCGGCGGCAAGGGTGATGATGTCCTCAATGGCGGCGCCGGAAACGACAAGCTCCATGGTGGTGATGGCAATGACCAGCTGAATGGCGGGTCCGGCAATGACATCCTCAATGGCG
>NZ_JAWLVJ010000082.1:0-511 GCF_033100395.1 Terasakiella sediminum
AAAAGGCTTAAATTCTGATTCAACATAGAAAACGAACAGGAGTTTTCTATGGGTGCCCCAATTCCCTTGCGATCAGATTACAACGGTGATGATCTTCGTCATCTTGCCAAGAAAACCGATGATGCAACACAGGCACGTCGTCTTTTAAGTCTTGCCGTGATTTACGATGGTGGGAGGCGGACTGATGCGTCCAAAGTTGGAGGCGTCACTTTGCAAATTATCCGCGACTGGGTTTTGCGTTTTAATGAAGAAGGTCCCGATGGTTTAAAAGACAAATGGTCGGGAGGACCTGTACCTTTGCTGAATTCAGAGCAACGCAATGCTCTTGTTAACATTGTAGAGAAAGGTCCTACGCCAGCGATCCATAACGTCGTGCGTTGGCGATTGTGTGATTTGACACAATGGATTTGGGAAGAATACCGCATCTCCATATCGACTTCCTCATTAGGCCGTATATTGAACGAGATGGGATATCGCAAATTGTCCGCACGCCCATGTCATCGTCAACGAA